>NZ_JANXTI010000055.1 GCF_025352425.1 Flavobacterium sp. | reverse complement strand
TTCTAAAACTCTAAAATAATTTTTTACTATATTTGACATAGATATTGGTTTGTTTGGCGACATCAAGATACTGAATTTCAGTATCTTGACTAATATCTAATCAATTTATTTTACTTCAAATAATTACACCCAACGGGTTAACTTATAATTATACTAATTTATTACCCTTTGAAAACAGAAGTTTTTATATCACCTTACATGCAAATGCACCAACAGATTCACCACCAGTTAACATAGGAGACAATCTGAATTTTACCGCAACGGTAAACCCAATAGCGGGAGACGAAAGTCCATCAGACAACACATTCCAATACAACCAAACCGTAGTTGGTGCTTATGATCCAAATGATGTTACGTGTATTGAAGGCAATATGGTTTCTCCATCAGAAATTGGGAACTATTTACACTATGTAATCAATTTTGAAAACACAGGAAATGCTGATGCAGAAAACATAGTAGTAAGAGATGTCATAGATACTACGCAATTTGATGTCAATTCATTGCAGGTGCTTAATAGTTCAGCGCAAGTGACGGCAAAACTTACAGGTAATGTAGCCGAGTTTATTTTTCCAAGTATTAATCTGCACTCCGGTGGGCATGGTAATATTTTGATAAAAATAAGATCTAAAAACACTTTGGTTCAGGGTAACACAGTAAGCAAAAGAGCCAATATTTACTTTGATTATAATGCGCCTGTTGATACCAATCAGGAAAACACAACCTTCCAGGCATTAAGCAATCCCTATTTTGAAGTTGATGCATCCATTTTGGTGTATCCAAATCCAACAAAAGGAAATGTCAATATAAATAGCAACCATACTATCCATTCTGTGCAGTTATTTGATGTCCAGGGACGATTGTTACAAACAAGTTTGGTAAACGAAAACCAAATAACGATTGATGTATCAAGCCAGTCCAACGGAATCTATTTCATCAAGGTACTATCAGATAAAGGAGCTTTGGTTCAGAAAATAGTAAAAGAGTAAAGTTACTTTAGTTTAAAATAAGTTCAAATTGTAAAAAGCCCACGTACACCAGCGTGGGTTTTATTAGTTTTAGGAGGGGTGACCAAGCAAACAGGAAGGGTTTCCCTTTTACTAGGAGGGGTTTTTTTACTTTTAGGAGGGGTGGCAAAGTAATTAGAAGGGGTTTTTCTTTTTCTAGGAAGGGTTTTTTACTTTTAGGAGGGGTGGCAAAGTTATTAGAAGGGGTTTTTCTTTTATTATGAAGGGTTTTTTACTTTTAGGAGGGGTGACGGAGCAATTAGAAGGGGTTTTTCTTTTTCAAGGAGGGGTTATTATGTTTAGATAGGGGTGAAGTATCATTTAAATGGGATTTTGCCTTATTCAAAAAGGGTTTTAACATAACCAATTGTGGTTTTAAAACAAACAGCTCCATTGACGCCTGTTTAAAACATATTTTTTATTAGATAATTAACGAAAACGCTACCATATTTCTTTTTTATTTCATTTCGAATTCCCTAAATTTGTTAAATTATTAATTTATCAGATTTAATTCCCATTTTTATACCATGTCCAAAACAGCAATATTAGAATTTGATGGCAATAAATACGAGCTTCCGGTAATTGTCGGAAGCGAAAATGAAGCAGCTATCGATATTGACAAACTACGTGCTTTAACAGGCGCAATAACGCTTGATCCGGGTTACAAAAATTCAGGTTCCTGCAAAAGTGAAATCACTTTCCTTGACGGCGAAGAAGGAATCCTTCGTTATCGCGGTTATGCTATAGAAGATTTAGCCGAAAAAGCAGATTTTCTCGAAGTTTCCTATCTGGTTATTTTCGGAGAATTACCAACTAAAAGTCAGTTGTCACAATTTGAAACTGACATCAGGAAGTACACATTGGTAAACGAGGAGATGAAAAACATCATTGACGGTTTTCCAAAAACGGCGCACCCAATGGGAGTTTTATCTGCCCTTACCAGCGCATTAACCGCGTTTAATCCAAAAGTGGTTAACGTAGAAAACGAAAAGGAAATGTATGAGGCTGCCTGTAAAACCATGGGTAAATTCCTTGTCATTGCAACTTGGACGTATAGAAAAATGATGGGCTATCCTTTAAACTATTATGATAACACCATAGGTTATGTTGAGAACTTTATGCAGCTAATGTTTAAATTACCAACCGGACCATATGCTTCAAATCCAGTAATAGTTGATGCTTTAGATAAATTATTTATACTTCATGCAGACCACGAACAAAACTGTTCTACTTCAACAGTAAGAATTGTAGGTTCATCTCACGCCGGATTATTTGCATCTATTTCTGCCGGAGTTTCAGCACTTTGGGGACCGCTTCATGGCGGAGCCAATCAGGCTGTTTTAGAGATGTTGGAAGCTATCCAAAAAGATGGTGGTGATTCGGCAAAGTATATGGCTAAAGCCAAAGACAAAGACGATCCTTTCCGTTTGATGGGATTTGGACACCGCGTTTATAAAAACTTCGACCCAAGAGCCAGAATCATTAAAAAAGCAGCGGATGAGGTTTTAAGAACACTTGGCGTTGATGATCCGATTTTAAGAATTGCAATGGAATTAGAGGAAGCAGCTTTGGTGGATGAATATTTTGTATCAAGAAAATTATATCCAAATGTAGATTTCTATTCAGGTATTATTTACCGTGCTTTAGGAATTCCGACCGATATGTTCACCGTAATGTTCGCAATAGGAAGATTGCCGGGCTGGATAGCACAATGGAAAGAAATGCGCATTAACAAAGAACCAATAGGAAGGCCACGACAAATATATACAGGACATCCTTTGAGGGATTTCAAAACAATGGATAAAAGATAAATCCATCAACAAAAAAACTCCTTGTAAGCACAAGGAGTTTTTTTTTATTATTTCTTTTTCAATCTATCTTTAAAGACCTTCTCAAATTTTTCAATCTTTGGTTGGATTACCATTTGGCAATAAGGCTGGTCTTTGTTATTCTCGTAATAATTCTGGTGATAATCCTTTGCCTTATAAAAAGCTTTAAACGGTTCTAAAGTGGTTACAATTTTGCCACCATATACTTTAGCAGTATTCAACTCGGCAATAATACTTTCAGCCGCTTTCTTTTGCTCTTCGTTTTTATAAAAAATAACCGAACGATATTGTGTACCGGTATCACCACCTTGGCGGTTCAAAGTTGTAGGATCATGAACAGTAAAAAATACGTGAAAGATTTCATCCAGATTCGTTTTGGTCTTGTCGTAGGTGATTTGAACCACTTCTGCAGCGCCGGTACTTCCGGTGCAAACTTCTTCATAACTCGGATTAGGAACACTTCCTCCGGCAAAACCGGAAACTACTTTTTCAACGCCTTGTAAATTTTCATACACAGCTTCCACACACCAGTAACATCCACCACCAAGTACAATAGTTTCTAAATTTCCTTTGGTTTCTGTCGTATCCGGAACGAAGTCTAATGAGATAGCATTCATACAATAACGTTTCCCTGTTGGCTCAGGACCATCATCAAATAAATGTCCCAAATGGCTGTTACATCTGCCGCAAAGGGCTTCGGTACGCATCATGCCAAAAGAGTTGTCATTTTTAAAGACAACGCTTTCCTTGTTTTCCTGTTCGAAGAAGCTAGGCCATCCACAACTGCTTGTAAACTTTTGGTTTGACCGGAAAAGCTTCAATCCGCACGTAGCACAATAATAAGTTCCCTTTGTTTCGGAATTCCACATTGTTCCGGTGAAAGCTCTTTCAGTATCAGCTTCTCGCGCAACAGCATATAAATCCGGAGATAAGACTTTCTTCCATTCGGCATCAGAGATATTTAATTTAGTAGTATCGGTATTAGAATAATAAGGGTTTTCAGGTTTTGAAATTACGTTTTCCATAGCAATGGGTTTTGAAGTTGTGTTTTGTTTGTTGGTTGATTGCCCACAAGCATTCAGGATGAATAGTGGTAACAAAAGTAAAAAGTTAAAAATGAATTTTCGCATAGCCTGTGTTTTTAAATCTATTACAAATTTACTCCTCATTTACGAGGTAAAATGTCTTATAGTTTACAAAGTGAAACGTTTTAAGGAAAGTTTAACGGTTGTTCAAAATCAATGATTATGAAGGTTTGTTTTTTTTCGTATTTTTGAATTTTATAAATGTTATGATTGAAGAGCAAGTAATCTTGGTTAACGAGCAAGACAAGCCTATTGGTTTAATGAATAAACTCGAAGCGCATGAAAAGGCAGCTTTACACCGCGCTTTTTCAGTTTTTGTGCTGAATGGCAACAACGAAATCATGTTGCAGCAAAGAGCACATCAAAAATACCATTCGCCTTTGCTTTGGACAAATACATGTTGTAGTCACCAACGCAATGGTGAAACAAATATTCAAGCAGGAACACGAAGGTTACATGAAGAAATGGGTTTCAAAACCGAACTCAAAGAACTGTTCCATTTTATCTATAAAGCACCATTTGATAACGGCTTGACCGAGCATGAACTAGACCATGTAATGATTGGAAATTATAATGGTGAACCAAAAATCAACAAAGAAGAAGTGGAAAGCTGGAAATGGATGAAGATTGAAGATGTGAAAACTGATATGATTAATAACCCGAATATATACACAGTTTGGTTTAAAATAATCTTTGACGAATTCTATCATTACCTCGAAGACCACAAATTATAACCGAAAACCGAAAACCGACAACTGATAACCCATGAAAGTAACCGTTTCCCGAAAAGCCCACTTCAACGCTGCTCATCGATTATACCGCAAAGATTGGTCGATGGAGAAAAACGATGCTGTTTTTGGCAAATGCAATAACCCTAATTTCCATGGACATAATTACGAATTAATCGTTTCCGTTACTGGTGAAATTGATTCCGAAACAGGCTATGTTATTGATACCAAAATTCTATCTGATTTAATCAAGAAACATATTGAAGATGCTTTTGATCACAAAAATCTAAACCTTGATGTTTCCGAATTCACAGACTTAAATCCAACTGCTGAAAACATAGCAGTGGTAATTTGGCAAAAACTTCGAAAATATATAGATGAAAGTAAAGATTTGGAAATTGTTTTATACGAAACACCAAGAAATTTTGTAACCTACAACGGAAAATAATGGCATTGCATCTAGGAGATAAAGTTCCACATTTCTCAGGCATTGATACCAATGGGAATTTGTTTGAGAGTAATGAAGTTATTGGAAAGAAACCAGTTGTAATTTATTTTTATCCAAAAGACAATACCCGAGTTTGTACCGAACAAGCTTGTTCTTTTCGTGATCAATATGAAGATTTTAAAGCTTTGGGAGCGGAAGTTATTGGTATTAGTGGTGATACTTTAAAGTCGCATGTGGCGTTTGCTAATGAGTTTAATTTACCATTTATTTTGCTTTCTGATTTTGACAAAAAAATACGAATGGCTTTTGGTGTTCCAAATGACTATTTCGGATTAATTCCAGGCAGAGCAACGTATGTTGCCGATAAAAACGGAATAATTCAATTGATTTTCGACAGTACTTCGGGCAAAATACATATCGATAAAGCGCTTGAAATCCTGAAAACAATGTAGTTTTGTTTAAAAATCCAGCTAAATGAAATTATATCCGTTACAATTTGAACCTATTTTCAAAGACAGGATTTGGGGAGGAACCAAGTTGAAAACTTTTCTCAACAAACCAATAACTTCTGATAGTACCGGGGAAAGCTGGGAAATATCGACGGTGAAAAATGATGTCAGCATAATTGCTAATGGTGCTTTTAAAGGAAAATCATTAAACGAATTGATAAATGAATTTCCCGAAGCGGTTTTGGGAATCAAGGTTTACGAACAATTCGGAAAACAATTTCCGTTGCTTTTCAAATACCTCGACGCCCGCGAAGATTTGTCCATTCAATTACATCCAAATGATGAATTGGCTAAAAAACGCCATAATTCCTTTGGTAAAACCGAAATGTGGTACGTTATGCAAGCTGATACTGATTCAAGATTGATTGTTGGATTCAAAGAAAAATCGTCTCCTGAAGAATACCTGAAACACATTCAAAACAAAACAATAGTTGCTATTTTAGATACCAAAAAAGTAAAGCAAGGCGATGTTTTTTTTCTGGCAACAGGAACCATTCACGCCATTGGAGCCGGAATTGTAGTTGCCGAAATTCAGCAAACATCTGATATAACCTATCGTATCTATGATTTCGACAGGGTAGATGCGAATGGAAATAAGCGTGAACTCCATGTTGATTTGTCATTGGAAGCTATTAATTACGAGACTTTGGAAGCCCAAAAGAATTATTCTAAAATTGAAAACATTTCCAACGAAGTGGTTAATTGCAAGTACTTTACAACGAATTTCATTCCGCTTGACGGACACGCTAAAATATACAAACACGGGGAATCCTTTACTGTTTATATGTGCGTAGATGGCGAATTCAGTTTAACAACGGACGGCGAAAACTACAGTTATAGAAAAGGAGATACCGTTTTAGTACCGGCAAGTTTGACTGATTTTCAGCTTATAGGGAAAGCATCAATCTTAGAAATTTATATTTCGTAGTTTGTTTTCTAAAGATTTAGTGTAATTTTGCACCAAATTTTAAAATTAAAGAAAATGCCAAGTGTTAGAAATTTAAAGAAAGATATTAACTTCGTATTGGGTGATATTATTGAAGCAGTTTACATTTATGAAATGACAACTTCAGGAAAGCCATCTGAAAAAACAAACGCTATCATTGATGAAGCTATCACGTCTTTTGACGGTTTGATTGAAAAAGTTAATGCAAAAAACGTAGAGAATAAAAAAGCGCATTTCAAGCAAATCAATTCAGATTTAGAACAAACTGCAAATCAATTGGTTGAAAAAATCAACGCTCTTTCATAGAAAAAAGTTAGAAAATGTTTTGGTGAATTAAATTTCACTTCTATATTTGCAGAACTATTACGCCGCCAGCGTAGCTCAGTTGGCTAGAGCAGCTGATTTGTAATCAGCAGGTCGTGGGTTCGAGTCCCTCCGCCGGCTCCAAAAGGAAAACGAAAGTTTTCCTTTTTTTATGGATTAAACTGAACTTTACGAGTATCACAATTTCAAGAAAACATTTTCCCAAACCATTTCAATTCGTATCTTTATTGGCTTCAAAAATTTTGAGGCACTCAAGTATATTTTAAATATTATTATAACAATATGTGTTCTAAAAAACAAACTGAATTTATGCAGGAAGCCATTCGCCTGTCGATTGAAAATGTAGTGTCTGGCAAAGGCGGGCCTTTTGGTGCCGTAATCGTAAAAGACGGAAAAATCATTGCCCATGGCGCCAATAGTGTAACTTCTACAAATGATCCAACTGCCCACGCTGAGGTGGTAGCTATTAGAAATGCGTGTGCGGCATTAGGAACATTTCAATTAGATGGATGTGAAATTTATACAAGCTGTGAACCTTGTCCGATGTGTCTTGGTGCCATTTATTGGGCAAGACCCGACAGAATGTACTTTGCCAATACCAAAAAAGATGCTGCCGATATCAATTTCGACGACCAGTTTATTTATGAAGAATTGGAATTGCCTTATCAAAACAGGAAGTTGGAAACCATCCAGATGATGAATGAAGAAGCTTTGGAAGCCTTTAGAAAATGGTCGGAAAACATCAACAAAATAGAGTATTAGATTCCAAAAAGCGGCATGATTCAATTTATATTAAATAACCAACTCATCAAAACCGACAAGCCGGCAAGTACAACATTGCTTGATTTTGTTCGTTATGACGAAAACCTGCGCGGGACAAAAATAGGTTGTCGAGAAGGCGATTGTGGTGCCTGTACAATTTTGATTGGAACAATTAAAGACGGAAAACTCGAATACATGAGTGCCACTTCTTGTCTGACGCCACTGCCAAACATTCAGGGGAAACATGTTGTTACCGTGGAAGGCCTGAACCTGCCAGACAAATTAAACCAGGCACAACAGGCAATGGTTGATTGCTCGGGAACGCAGTGTGGTTTCTGTACGCCGGGTTTTGTAAACTCAATGTGTGGCTTTGCCTTAACCTGTTCGGAACCAACATTGGAAAATGCAATCAGTGCCATCGATGGAAATATTTGTCGCTGCACAGGTTACAAAACTATTGAAAGAGCTTCGGCGCAATTAGCCACTAAATTAGTTTCAAAAGATCAAAACGATTCAATGGCATGGTTGGTTAATAATGAGTTTGTTCCCGATTATTTTTTAGATATTGAAGAAAGAATAAAAGCAATTCAAACACCGTTTGTCATTTCCGCGCATGCGGAAATCCAAAATATCAGTTCTAATAGCCAGATTCCAATAGGTGGCGGAACCGATTTATACGTTCAGAAACATGACGATTTGCATGAATATGATTTGGATTACCTGTTTGATAGAAGTGAATTAAATGGAATTACTTTTAATGGAAATAGGTGTATTCTAAAATCGTCAGCAACCGTTACTGATTTGATGGAGAATGCCAGATTATTGGAAACTATTCCAAATTGGTACAAGCATTTAAAATTACTTTCGTCAACACCAATCCGAAACATAGCAACCATAGCCGGAAATATTGCCAATGGTTCGCCTATTGGGGATTTCACCATTATACTTCTGGCAATGAAAGCACAATTGACCTTGAACAATAGGGCAAATGTCAGTCGAAAAGTAATGCTGAAAGATTTCTATTTAGGCTATAAACAACTCGATAAAAAAGCAGATGAGATCATCACCGAAATCGCTTTTGATCTTCCTGTAAACGAAACGCAATTCAATTTCGAAAAAGTTTGTAAACGACAATATTTAGATATCGCAAGTGTGAACTCGGCAATCTCTATTTCAACAAATGGAAATAACATCACCGAAGCACATGCTTCAATGGGTGGAGTAGGGCCTATTCCGAAATATTTGACGAAGACCGGAGAGTTTCTTCTAAATAAATCAATCACTGTCCCAGTGATAAAAGAAGCAGAGCAAATCCTGCAAACAGAATTATCGCCAATCAGCGACGCACGCGGAACGGAAGCCTATAAAAGATTATTGGGACGCCAATTGTTCTTCGCGCATTTCATCACACTTTTCCCTGAAATCATTAAAATGGAAGACCTGATATGATTAATATAGACGCACATAATCACGTTAAAGGAAAATCTATTTATCTCGATGATATTCAGGAACTGCAGGGAACTTTGTATGCACTTCCTTTTGATTCGACTGTGGCTCATGCCAAAATAAAAAGTGTTGATTATAAAGCTGCCTTGAACAGTCACGGAATTGTTTCAATCATTACTGCAAAAGATATTCCGGGTGAAAACCAAATTGGCGGAATCATTCCCGACGAACCCTTATTGGCTGAAGGCGAAGTTCACTTTCGTGGACAGGTCATCGCCATAATTGTTGGAACATCCGAACATCATTGCCGTCAGGCAGCAAAATTGATTACCGTTGATTACGAAGAATTACCCGTAATTGTTGATCCAAGAGTAGCGCAGGCACAAGGCAAACTGATAATGCCTCCGCGACAATTCACATTAGGAGACACAGCATCAGCCTGGGCACAATGCGATCACGTTTTTGAAGGCAGAAGCGATGTCAACGGACAGGAGCATTTATACATAGAAACACAAGGTGCGTACGCTCGTCCAAAAGAAGACGGAAGCATCGTAATATCATCATCTACACAAGGTCCGACTGCTGTTCAGCGAATGGTGGCAAGAGTTCTTGGAATCCCAATGCACAAAGTTGAAATAGATACCGTTCGTTTGGGTGGTGGCTTTGGAGGAAAAGAGGATCAGGCTACACCATGGGCGGTAATGGTCGCCTTGGCAACGCAGCTTTTACACAAACCCGTAAAAATGGCAATGCACCGCATGGACGACATGCGCATGACCGGAAAGAGACATCCTTATTCAGCCGATTTCAAAATAGGACTAAACAAAGAATATAAAATCATTGCCTACGAAGTAACCCATTATCAAAATGCGGGAGCAGCAGCCGATTTGTCGCCTGCGGTGATGGAGCGAACTTTGTTTCATTCTACCAATGCGTATTTTGTTCCGAATGTTATTGCCAAAGCGTACAGCTGTAAAACCAACTTACCTCCAAACACCGCTTTCCGTGGTTTTGGCGGACCGCAGGGAAAGTTTGCCATTGAAGCTGCTATTGTAAAAGCTGCCGAATCATTAGATGTAAATCCTTCCGTAATCCAAAAAGCAAATCTTGTTGTTGATGGCGATGAGTTGTCTTACGGACAAATATTGCAACAAGTGGAAGCGAGGAATACATGGGAAACTTGTATGAAAAGCTACGACTACGATACTCAAAAAGCAAGGGTAGCTGAATTTAATAAAACCAATACACGTTTCAAAAAAGGATTGGCAATTCAACCAATATGTTTTGGGATTTCGTTTACCAATACGATGATGAACCAAGCACGTGCTATGGTACATATTTACCATGACGGAAGCGTTGTCGTTAGTACCGGCGCGGTAGAAATGGGGCAGGGCGTCAATACCAAAATGCTTCAGATAGTGACACAGACTTTCGGAATCAAGGCTTCTCGCGTTCGTATCGAATCGACGAATACTTTGCGTATTGCGAATACTTCACCTACAGCTGCCAGTGCGGGAGCCGACCTTAACGGGAAAGCTTTGGAGATGGCGTGCAATGCTTTGTTGGGAAGACTAGTAATGGTTGCACAGAAGGAACTGAACACGGATAAAATCCAGCTTAATGATGAATTCGTTTTTGCCAATGAGAAGGCTACTGAGATCAGCTGGACCGACTTGGTGATGAAAGCATTTGTACTGAGAGTTGCGTTAAGTGAGCATTCCCATTATGCCACGCCAATCATTAATTACGATAAGAGCAAGGAAAAAGGGCATCCGTTTGCATACCATGTATACGGAACCGCCATTCTTGAAGTGACGGTTGATTGCCTGAAAGGAACTTACGATTTTGACAGCGTGAACATTGTCCACGACTTCGGAAAAAGTATGAATACCGATATTGACAATGGTCAGATAGAAGGTGGATTGGTGCAGGGAATTGGCTGGATGACGTTAGAAGAAATCGTTTATAACGATCAGGGAAGATTGCTTTCCAATGCGCTATCAACCTATAAGGTTCCCGATATTTATTCGGTGCCGAAGCAAATCAACATACAACATCTGGAATCAGAAGGCCACGACCTGGCAATAAAGAAATCAAAAGCAGTAGGCGAGCCACCGTTGATGTATGGAATAGGTGCTTACTTTGCCATCCGTAACGCAGTAAAAGCATTCAATCCTGATGCAGATTTGGCTGTTAATGCGCCTTATACTCCTGAGAAAGTTTTAATGGATTTGTATAAAAAATCATAATTGGCTATGGCAAATAAAAAGCAATTGTCAACAGAACAATCTTCAGCACTGATTGAAGTATTGCAAGAACGCTTTGAGAAAAATAAAAAACGTCATGCGAATATTGATTGGTCAAAAGTTGAAACAAAGTTAAATTCAAATCCAGAAAAGCTCTGGTCGCTCAACGAAATGGAGGAAACCGGTGGTGAACCAGATGTTGTTGGCTATGATGCAAAGACAAACGAATATATTTTCTACGATTGTTCGGATGAAAGCCCTAAAGAGCGAAGAAGTCTGTGCTATGACCAGCGGGCATTGGATTCAAGGAAGGAACACAAACCAAAAGCCAGCGCTATGAATGCGGCGGCCGAAATGGGAGTGGAGCTTCTAAACGAAGAACAATACCGGTACTTACAGCAATTAGGAAACTTCGATTTAAAGACTTCAAGTTGGGTAAAAACCCCAGAAGCCATTAGAAAATTAGGGGGATCGCTGTTTTGTGACCGACGTTATGATACGGTTTTTCTATACCACAACGGAGCTGAATCGTATTATGCTGCCAGAGGATTTCGTGCAGTGTTGGCGGTTTGATTGACTTGTAGAAGGATCTTTTTAGATTCCTTTTACAGTAGTTCCTAATGCCAAAACAATGAACCCGACAAGTAATAGCGTGTACTCATATTGTTTTAATACCTGAACATCGGCATAGTGTCCAATAATGCCAAGTATACCACAAATCAATCCTATAATCCAAGTAATTTTCTTTGGTGCTGAAGGGTTATTCATAATGATGGGTCCGGGTTTTAGTTTGTTGCGGATAACCAAATATAACCTATAGATTTGAATAAAGCAGCAATTTAGGATAATAGTTACATAATTCTCGTTTTTTTGTAACTCGGTAGCACAAAAATATAAATCATGCTAAAGAGAAATAAAGACATCCGTAATTCCGAACCATCCGCATCATTCTTTCAATTGACCCGCATAAACCGTTCAGTTTATCAGCATAAACCGTTCGATTTATCCGCATAAAATGATTAGTTTATCCGCATTAAATTTAGCCCTTGTATTTATTGGTGTTCCGAAGGGTAAAACATAAAAAAACCGCATTAGTTAAATGCGGTTTCTTTTATATGAAGCAAATTATTTTGCTGCCCTATTCTCCAAAATCTTCTTAAAAGAACGTCCACGAATTTCATCTAAAGTCAATCCAGTAGCTAAAACTTCTTCTTCGGTAATGGCTCCGCTGTTTAAAGCACGAAGGAAATAATTTAATAATCCCTGTCCGGTTGCGGCATCATCAAATACATCACCAATCAATGTGGCCCTCGCTGCTTTTTCCACAAAGGTTTTCAAACGGTCAACGGCATCGTCATAGCTTTCCAGAAAGAAGGCATACACCGCCGCATAACGCATTGGGAACTGTGCCGGATTTAAATCCCAGCCTTGATAATATCCATTCCATAACGAATGACGGATGTGGTCGTATCCTTTTTTCCACGCTCTGTGAACCACTTCCATATTTTCTTTTTCTTGTTGCGTAGTTAATTCACCTCGGTGCGGACCGATAGGCATCGTATTCGTAGCGCCATCGCTCAGCCAAATTCCGGTGTGTGCCAAAGCTACTTTAGTAACGTGATGTGCAAAATCGCAAACAGGATGATCCATTTCCTGGTATTTTGCCGTGATGCTGCAACTGGCTGTATAATCATAAGTCCCAAAATGCATCGCGATACATCTTCCTTGCGCCGCTTTTATGAATCGGTACAACGGGTTTGTTCCGTGAATGTCCATGATAGCCTGTGTAGTTTCAACCATCATTTCCATTTTCAACGTTCCGTTTGCCAAACCTAATTCTTCTTCTAAAATGGTAAAGAAATTAGCAAGCGTTTCAGGTTGTTCGGGAATAGTAACTTTTGGCAACATAACCACAAAATTATCAGGCAATTTTCCGCCAGTTTCCTTTACTAAAGTAGAAACAAAAATGTCTAATGTACGCAAACCTCTTTCTTTCATTTCTTCGGTAAATGGCTTGATTCGGATACCAATAAATGGTGACAGCGTTTTGGCGACCATTCCTTTGGCAACTTCTTTTGCTGTAGATTCAGCCGTTGCATCTTCCTCTTCATTGCTTCGGTTTCCGTAACCATCTTCAAAATCAATACGGAAATCTTCAATCGCCTCCGTTTTTAATTTCGCCACGACCTTATCATAAATGCGTTTACTGAAATCGGTCCCGCCCGTAAGACCAAATGCCTTTCCAAAAACTTCATGATTAGGTGCATACGTTTCCAATATTTCCAAAGCACGATGTCCCAATAGGATTGGTGCATCCGATTTAAAAAGGTTTGCTCCGCCATACAAGGTATGCACAGGCTGGCGCTCGCTTCGGTCACCAGGATAAATATCGTTGAAAGTCGAATTGGCTTTGCTTAAACTGTTGAACAATTGTTCTTTTTTATTTGATGGTATAGTCATAATAATTACTTCTAGTCTATTCTCTATATTCTTTTCTCTTGCTTCTTGCTTCTTTTCTCTCACCTTAACTTCCTCTGTAAGTACTATATCCAAACGGATTAACCAACAAAGGCACATGATAATGTGTTTCGTCAAAAGTGCTGAAAATGATTTCCACTTTTGGGTAAAAGGTTTTGGTATTCGAATAATAATTTCCGGTATCGAAAATCATTTTATATGTATCAGGTTTAAGGTTTCGCTCTTGCGGAAGTAAATCAGGAATTCTACCGTCACTATTGGTAATGCCTTGCGCTATGGTTTGCCAGATGTTATTCCTGAAAGCTTGTAATCGGATGGAGATGTTCTTTCCGGGAATCCCGGTTGAGGTGTCTAAAACGTGGGTTGTGATTTGACTTACTTTAAGGAAACTGAAATCGCCGTCCGGCAGCATCTTTTTAAAGCGGATTATAGATATTTTCTGCTGTTCACCCATTGCAATATGCAGTTCTTCTTCGGCAGTGTTCTGCAGACGGTCATTTAGTATGGCTAACATTTCTGTTGCTGATTTTCCGGTAGCACAAACAATAAAGATAAAACCGTTTTTGTTTTCATAATCAGAATTGGCTTTCGCCAATGCTTCAATTGTTTCCGATGTTGCAACTGCAACCCCTGCTTGTTCCTTTCCGGCAAACTTTTCGGTGAGGCTTTTCACATCGCCAATTTTCGGATGGTGCGTAAACGATTCTCTCCAATCCGCTTCACTACATTCGTCATACCAAACTTTGGAAGACAAATCAACCAACTGCTTTTCGGAAGCAAAAGGGAAGTGCTTCATCATTGAAGATGACCATTTTTCGGAACCGCAACAGGCGAAAAGTTCTTTCTTCGCAGTTTCTTCGGGTAGCGTATTAAATGCTAATAAATTCATATTTATTTCTTTGAAATGTAAATTTAGTCTAAAATTTTTACCGCAAATTCGCAAATTATTGTCTTTATAAACTCAATTAATTTTTGAATTCGCGGTCTTGTTATTTCAAACTCGCGCCTTGCTCAATCCAGCATCGAATCATGTTTCGTTCTTCTTCGGTAATGTTGGTTTTATTATTTTGGGGCATCGTTTTGGTAACAACCACGCGCTGCATAATCAAATCTCTTTTATTGTAAATCTCTTGTGGTGTATCATATTTCACGCCATTTGGAGCGGTTTTATAAACATCGTCAGTTGGCGAAGAAGAGTGGCATTGGACACAACGTTTCTGAACAATCGCCTGAACTTCGGTAATGCTTACTTCTTTTTTACACTCATACGGATTCGGGCTTGGCGCCGAAATAAAGCAGGCTGCCAGAAGAATCACAACCGAAACCGGGAGAATCCATACGTTGAGGTTCTTTTGTTCTTTTAGGTTGAGATAGTGTTTTACACCGGCCGCACCCAAAGAAATGATTGCCAGGATCAACCACGGATATTCATACCCAAAGGTAGACGGAAAGTGGTTACTTACCATCACAAATAATACAGGAAGTGTAAAATAGTTGTTGTGTAACGAACGCGCCAATGCTTTTTTACCTAAACTTGGATCTAACGGAATTCCCAATTTGGCACAACGCACCATTTCCTTTTGTCCGGGAATAATCACAAAGAACACATTGGCAACCATAAGGCTTCCAATCATCGCTCCGAAATGAATATAAGCCGCACGAGCACTAAATACGTGGCAGTAAAAGAAGGCAAACGTTATCAGGAAAACAAATCCAATCAAGGCAAAAGCTGTTTGGTTTTTGATTAGCGAAGATTTACACATTCTATCATAAATAATCCAAGCCACTACAAATGAACTAACTCCAATCAGTATTCCTTCTGTAGCAGTAATATCCAACACATTCTTATCTATTAAAAAAGCTGAAGCATTGAAATAATACACCACAAACAACAAGCAAAAACCCGAGAGCCAGGTAAAGTAAGCTTCATATTTAAACCAATGCAGGTGTTTCGGAATTGTCTTTGGCGCAACTTTATATTTCTCTAAATAATAAAATCCGCCACCGTGAACTGCCCAAAGGTTACCTGCCAATTCATCGCGGACATCTTCAGTTCTATTCAACGCATTTTCCAAAAAAACAAAATAAAACGAAGCGCCAATCCAGGCAATTCCGAAAGTAATGTGCATTAGTCGAATGACAATATTCAGCCATTCCATCATATGTGCTTCCAATGGCGTGCCTTGTACAAGAATGTAAGTATTAATCAGTATTCCGACAATGACCATCAGCATTCCGGCATAAATATAATTCATGCTGGTGTTACGGATGTCTTCATCGGCTTCAGGATTTTTTTGGGATTTCCCTTTTAAGAAGTTGGGCATTTTGTACGACATATAACCCAGCGTAATCAATACGCTGAAATACACCACATACAAAACAATTATGACAAAGGTAGTTATTGACACTAGTTAACTGATTTTACCAAACAATCGCAAACGGCTGATGCCACCATCAGGAAAAATGTTCAGCCTGACGTGCGTTATTACGCTATTAGGATTTATTTCTTTTACAAATTCGTGTTCGTTGTCGGCGCTTAATTTTTGTTGTGGTAATAAAACCTGCCAATCACCGCCATCGATAACATAATCGTCATTATCGCTTACGCAGAATTCAATCGAGCAACTATCAGGATAATTTCCTTTGAAGTGACAAGTGTCCACCACGATTCTATCAACGGTTCCTTTATGCGCTAGTTTCAAAATAACCCAATCACTATTGTTTGGAGTTCGGTTACGTTTAGTTTCCCAACCGTCGCCCATGTTAGCACCACGATTTGGCATAATCAAATTACTCATCGCACTAAAGAACATATCGTTGCAGGCAATCGCTTGTCCGCCGTTAATCGCCGCGGCTAAATCGATAGTGTCATTTGTTGAAACAGCATCCCAATTCTTAAACACTTTGCCATATACTCTGAAACGAGCAACGCCGCCATCAGGATAAATATGTAAACGCAAGTGTGTAAAGATTTCATTGCTTTTGCATTCGTAAAAGTTTTGAGAACCGGCATCCAAATGTGATTTCGGTAGGATTTCTTTCCATGCAACCGAATCCCAATCAGAGACTTTATAATCATCAGGAAGATTCACAGCTTCAACAGAAGCATGTGGCGGATGATTTCCTAAAAAGAAATTAGTGTCAATATCAAAACCGCTAATTTTTCCTGAAACACCCAATTGGATTACAGCCCAATCATGTCCCGGAGTTCTCTTTCTGCGGCTTTCCCAGCCGTCCATCCATTTTCCTCTGTCAGTATATTTATCGGTAATAAAAATGCCTCTTGTTGGTAGAATTAAATTTTCTTTTTCGGCGAAAAAATCATCGGTTGCATATAAAACTTTTCCGACTAATCTTTCGGCAGCTAAATCGGTGAGTGTTGTAAACGCTGGTGATTCTTTTATAATTTCAGTTACTTTTGCAAAAGCCATTGTCCTTTATTTTTGTTTTGTATTGATTTATTGTGATAAACGGTCGCGCCATTTACTATTGTTTCCAGCACCTTCCCGTTTAAGTTTTGCGCAATATATGGACTTATTTTATATCTGAAAAAAATGTCCTCAGGTTTTACTATAACGTTTTCATCAGGATTCCAGATTACGAAATCGGCATCGTTGCCCTTTTTGATTTCACCTTTCTTATTGGCTTTGATAAAACGTGCTGGTTTTGAAGTCACTAACGGAATAAATTGTTCCAATGACATCGTTTCCTTAAGCGCTGTCCATGAAGCAGTTAATAAGAATTGAACACCTGCAATTCCGCCCCACGCTTTCTTCATATTACCACTTTCCATTTCTTTGATATTGGGTGGAGCAGGCGAGTGGTCGGTTGTAATAAAATCCAAAACACCCGAAACAAAAGCCTGTTTTAATTGCTCATTATTTGCTTTTTCGCGAATTGGTGGTGCACATTTATAAATGCAATTTCCATCGGGAATATCTTCGGCATTGAAGAAAATATATTGTGTACAGGTTTCGGCAGTAATTGGCAATCCTTCTTTTTTGGCAAGTTCTATTTTGGATAACGCTTCAGCAGAGGCAACATGAACGATATGAACCGGGCAATTGTGCTTGCGGCACATCCTAATCATTAAGTCGACGGCGTCGTTTTCCCATTTCTTTGGACGGCTCGCCAGATAATGCTGGTAGCTTGTTGGATTGTTGTCAAAATCACAATCCACTTCTTCATCATATAATTCGCAGTGTGCCAATAACGGAATCTGGTGTTTGGCAATAATTGGCATTGCTTCATCTAAATCCTTTTCGGTCACATTCGGAAATTCATCAATTCCGGAATGCGTAAGGAAACATTTTACACCTACAACTCCGGCTCGAATTAGCGAATCTAAGTGTTTAGCATTTCCGGGAATCAGTCCGGCATAAAAACCTACATTGACATTCATTTTCCCTTTTGACGCATCCAGTTTTTGATTAAACGCATCCAAAGTTGTTGTTACCGGACTTGCATTCAAAGGCATATCGATAATGGTCGTGCTTCCACCAGCAGCTGCGGCCTGAGTGGCGGTTTCAAACCCTTCCCATTCCGTTCTTCCGGGTTCGTTTATATGAACATGAACATCGATTACACCAGGCATAATGATAGCATTACCAAAATCGTTGGCGTCATTTAATTTTTCAAAATCAATGGCTGTAATAGTTCCGTTGTTATGACTTATGGTTGCGGGTTGTAATTTATTTTCGACCCAAACGCGATTGCTGTATATTTTTCTTCCGTGCACTGTAAATTATTTTTAATTTGCCGGTAAGGCAAACATACAAACTTAAGGATAAAAAGTTAATTTTTTAATCGTAACGCTCAGACTATTTTTGGGACAATACAAAATGAATTCCCGAAAATCAAAATGTAGAATATTAAATTCGTAATATTGACATTGAAATTCAATAAAAAAAGAGATGAATAAAAATGGGCCAATAATAGTGATTGAAGACGATAAGGATGACCAGGAGTTGATGTTAGAAGCATTCCAGGAATTAGGATATAAAAATGAAATTCGCTTTTTTGGTGACGGCGAATTGGCATTGGACCATTTAGTAAACAATGATGTAGAGCCTTTTATTGTATTTTCTGATATCAATATGCCCAAATTAAACGGAATGGAACTTAGGGAAAAAATCCACAACAATGAGGATTTAAGGTTAAAGAGCATTCCCTATTTATTTTTTTCTACAACAGCCGAGCAGCAGTTTATAATTGATGCCTATTCAAAATCGGTTCAGGGTTTCTTTGTCAAGCCAACAAAATATTCCGATTTAAGAGATACGTTAAAAACGATAATTGAATATTGGAAAACATGTGTTTCTCCAAATTATGTTAAATAATATTCCATAACTTCGTTTTTCATATCACCAGTTTCATAAACGAAACAATGATTTTAGATTTTTACAAAAAACTTTCCCAAGTCCTCCAGTCGGAAAATCGGTTGGTATTGATGATTGTAATTGCCAATGAAGGCAGCAGTCCGGGACGAAAAGGCTTTAAAATGGCTGTTGCCAAAAATGAAATGTTTGGCACGATTGGCGGAGGAATCATGGAACATAAGCTGGTGGAATATGCGCAATCGCTTTTGGACAAACCACCTCATAAACCCTTTGTAAAACACCAAATCCACGACAAATCAGCACCCAAAGACCAATCGGGAATGATATGCTCCGGTCGGCAGACGGTTGCTTTCTATGATGTCACTTCGGATTTTCATCCGCTCGTTGAGCAAATTCTAAACGAAGATAATTTTCAAATTTTTTATAATAATCTTGGCATAAATGTTCCTTCTGAAAATCCGGAATGGTCATTTACCGAAAGCAGTTCATTACCTCAAAAAGTCTATATCATTGGAGGCGGACATGTAGGTTTGGCGTTAAGCGAAGTGCTTTCGCGGATGGATTTTGAGATTCATATTCTCGATCATCGCGAAAACCTAAACACTATGATGCAGAACAATTTTGCACATTCACGGCAAACAATTGACTTTGAGGAAATCGACAATTATATCCCGGAAGGAAATGACGTTTACGTAGTCATTATGTCCTTTGGTTACCGAACCGACGATGTTATCATCCGGCAATTAATAAACAAGAATTTCAAGTATGTTGGAATGTTGGGAAGCAAAGAGAAAATTGCAACCTTATTTTCAAAAATGGTAGAAGATGGTTTTGATAAAGATAATATAGCCAGAGTATATGCGCCAATCGGCATTGATATAAAAAGCGAAACGACTCAGGAAATTGCCATTAGCGTGGCCGCGCAGTTAATCAGGGTTAAAAACCAAAACAGATGATTTCTACTTCCGAAGCTTTTTCGATACTTGAAAACCTGAATTATTCCAAACGAATAATTGAACTTCCCTTGTTTGAAGCCCGAAACCATGTGTTGGCAGAAACTGTATATTCACCAATCTATATGCCGCCGTTTCGACAAGCCACGATGGATGGTTTTGCAATTTCGCTCCACGATTCATTGCATTATGAAATAGTCGGCGAAGTGAAAGCTGGTGATTTTTTCGATACAGAATTAAAATTTGGTCAAGCCGTAAAAATATTCACCGGTGCTGCAGTTCCCGATTCGGCGCAGGCCGTAATTCAAATCGAAAAAGTGACAATTACTAGTTCGGAATTGCAGTTGGAAGAATCCATAAAACCGGAAACCAATGTCCGTCAGCTTGGCGCACAGATAATGAAAGGCGATGTTGCGTTGGAGAAAGGAACATTTCTAAACCCTGCCGCAATTGGATTTTTAACGGGATTGGGATTTACCAAAGTCAAAGCATTTCAAAAACCAAGTGTTGGAATTGTAGTAACAGGAAATGAACTTGTTTCTGCCGGAGAAAATTTATCAGGAGGAAAAGTATACGAAAGCAACGCAATAATGCTGCAAACGGCTTTATTTAATGCAAATTTCAATGCTGTTTCGCTTTACAAAGTAAACGACAATTTAGAGAACACAAAAAACACACTGGAAAAAGCTATTGGCGAGAATGATGTTATCTTGGTTTCGGGCGGAATTTCGGTTGGCAACTATGATTTTGTAGGCAAGGCGTTGGAAAGTTTAAAAGTAGAAACGCTGTTTTATAAAGTCAATCAAAAACCAGGAAAGCCTTTATTAGTTGGTAAGCAAAACGATAAAATCATTTTTGCATTACCCGGAAATCCAGCAGCGAGCCTGACTTGTTTTTATGTCTATGTGCTGCCAACGTTACAACGACGTTCGGGAATGGATTGTAAATACGGCTCGCAACTGAACAGGAATCTGACTCATGATTTTATTGTTGATAATCCACGTTCCCAGTTTCTGAAAGCTTCAATTACTGATGATGAGGTTATGATACTCTCGCATCAGGATTCGGGAATGCTGAATTCCTTTGCACTTGCAAATGCCCTGGTTTATGTTGCGGATGGAAAGTACCAATTATTAAAAGGTGATAAAGTTTCGGTTTATCCAATCTAAAATCATAATTGTCTTTATATTTACAGTTCGTTAATTTTTAGAAATATGCTCTCAGGCGAACTCGTTCAATCTCCGTTATTACTCATTTTATTACTGCTTGTAGCGTTTTTGTATGCCAGTGTCGGACACGGCGGCGCCAGCGGTTATCTCGCTTTGATGAGTTTGTTTGCGTTTCCGGTTACGTTTATGAAACCGACAGCTTTAGTGCTGAATATACTAGTTTCAGGGATTTCGTTTTTCTTTTATTATCGTGAGAAAAAATTTGAATGGAAATTGTTTTACCCGTTTGCGATAACTTCCATTCCGTTCTCTTTCTTAGGTGGAATCATTACAATAGAAACACATATTTATAAAATAATCCTAGCCACGGTTCTTTTGTTTGCAGTAGGGAGATTAATTGGTTTATTCGGAAAACAAAAAGGCGAATTGAAACCTGTAAACATTCCATTGGCATTATTCATTGGTGCGCTAATTGGATTTTTATCAGGATTGATTGGCATTGGCGGTGGAATCATTTTAAGTCCGGTGCTGTTGCTTTTAAGTTGGGCAGATATCAAAAAAAGCGCCGCTGTTTCTGCTTTGTTTATCTTTGTAAATTCCATTTCAGGGCTTTTCGGATTTGTATCCAAAGGAGGAACGCTTCCAATTTCGTCAGTATCATTGATAGCCGTGGTTTTGGTTGGTGGAATTCTAGGCGCTTACTTAGGAAGTAAAAAAATGAATACGCTCGTATTGCGAAATGTTCTGGCTGTAGTATTGCTAATTGCCATCTTTAAATTGTACACAATCTAATGGAAGTAACCCTAAAATATTTCGGAATTATAGCAGATATTGCCCAAAAAAAGGAAGAACCTATTTTTATCGGGCAAGATTCAAATACCGTAAAAAAATTACAATCATTTATAGAAGTAAAATACCCTAAAATACTGGTTATTAATTATTCAATAGCTGTAAATGAAAAATTCCTACAAAATGATGTTGAACTAAAAAACAACGATATAATTGCTTTTTTACCACCGTTTGCCGGAGGATGAAATAAAAAAATGAAACGATACGAAAGACAAATAGTATTGGCTGAAATCGGGATTTCGGGCCAACAAAAACTAGCCGAAGCCAAGGTGTTGATAATTGGCGTTGGAGGTTTGGGTTGCCCCGTTTTGCAGAATTTGGTTGGCGCCGGGGTTGGAATTATCGGAATTGTGGATGGTGATTTTGTGGATGAAACCAATCTACACCGCCAATTTTTATACACGTTGAATGATTGTGGACGAAAAAAAGTCGAAGTTGCTGCTGAAATTGTTTCGAGACAAAATCCAAAAGTCGCAATAAATCAATATTCGGAGTATTTTACAAAGCAAAATTGTTCTGATATTATTTCTGATTACAAAATCATTGTGGATTGCTCGGACAATATTGCTACGCGTTATCTGATAAATGACATCGCTGTTGCTAAAGAAATTCCAATGGTGTATGCTTCAATCCATAAATTTGAAGGACAGCTCTCGGTTTTCAATTATAAAAACGGACCAACATATCGGTGTTTGTTTCCGGAAAATGAACGATTAGAAGCCATTCCAAATTGTAATAATTCGGGAGTTTTGGGAGTTTTTCCAAATATCTTAGGAGCAATGCAGGCGAATGAAGTACTGAAAATTATTTTGGAAATCGGTGCTGTTTTAAGCGGTGAATTAATTTTGTATAATAGTTTATATAATGATTTTCAAACTATTAAAATTCAGAAGAGTACAAATTATATTAATCAATTTATAATTGCAGATAAAAGCATTTTTGAGGGTGGTTTTTTTGCAACTGAAAATTCCCTTATAATTGACATACGGGAAGAATATGAAGAGCCAAAACTGGATTTGGAAAATATCAAAAACGTACCTTTGTCGGAATTGGATAATTTCCTAAATGATATCGACAAAAATCAGAAAATTATTTTGCTTTGCCAACATGGAAACAGAAGTGAGTTAGCAGTTGACTATCTTATAAAAAAAGGGTTTGCGAATGCTTTTCATTTACAAAAAGGAATAGAATCTTTAGCAAAAATCAGTAATGACAACAGATAAACCCAAAAAAACAGCATTCATTCAGGGTGCCATTGCTGCCCATTTCATTGGAGATTCCATTGCGAAACACCAAACCAAGATAACAATTGGCGCGCACAACATTTTTCTCGGGCAGGTTCGTGGGGATGAAATTGATGGCAAAACTGTTGTTGCTATTGAGTATTCGGCTTATGAAGAAATGGCAGAAAAGAGTATTTACGAGATTAGAGAAGCGGCTTTCGCCAAATATGACTTAACTTGTTTACATATTTACCACAGCTTAGGCATCGTAAAAACAGGTGAAATTTGTTTGTTTGTCTTTGTTTCTGCGCCAAGACGGAAAGTGGTTTTTTCCGCCATAGAATTTTTGGTTGAAGAAATAAAACAGAAAGTTCCGGTATTTGGCAAGGAAATCTTTGATGACGAAACTTATTCCTGGAAAAAAAATACTTAATATGGTCGACATCACACATAAAATAACAACTTTAAGAACTGCTGTGGCACAAGCCATTGTAAAGGTTGGTTCGGCTGAAACTATTCAGGCAATTTTGGACAAAAAAGTACCAAAAGGCGATGTGTTGGAAGTTTCCAGAACGGCTGGGTTATTTGCTGTAAAAAACACGTCATGCGTGATTCCCGACTGCCACCAAATACCGATTGAATATACCGGAATTCAATTTGAATGTTTGACTGACAGTATCAAAATTGAAGTAACAGTAAAAACCATTTACAAAACTGGCGTTGAGGTTGAAGCTATGCATGGCGCATTAATTGTAGCTTTGACAATGTACGACATGCTGAAACCAATTGATAAAAACGTAGAAATTTCAACGATAAAATTACTTCAGAAAAAAGGTGGAAAGTCAGATTACAATCTCAAGCATAATCCAAGCTTAAATGTTGCCGTTTTAGTTTGTTCCGATACTGTTTCCTCCGGAAAAAAGAAAGACAGCGCCGGAAAAATCATTATTGAAAAGCTGGAAAAATTGGGGCTGACTATTTCTAACTACAATATTATTCCAGATGAAATAAAGGAAATCCAAAACAGTGTAAATCAGCTTTGTAATAAGAAAACCGATTTAGTTATTCTGGCTGGTGGAACGGGTTTGTCTAAAAGAGATATAACTCCGGAAGCAATTATTCCCTTGATTGACAGAAGAATTCCGGGAATCGAAGAAGCCATTCGTTCCTACGGACAAGAGCGAACGCCATTTGCCATGTTGTCAAGAAGTATTGTCGGGTTTAAAGGCGATACGTTGTTAATGGCTTTACCCGGTTCAACCAATGGTGCAGCAGAATCGATTGATGCGGTTTTTCCATCCATATTGCATTTATTTCAATTATTGAATGGATTTGATCATGGAAAATAACGGACTGTTACAAGATAAATTCGGTCGCAAACATGACTATTTGCGTATTTCAATCACAGAACATTGTAATTTGAGATGCACCTATTGCATGCCTGAAGACGGAATTTCGCTTACGCCAAAACCACAACTCATGACAGCTGATGAAATTGTTTCCATTGCGCAAACCTTTGTTAGTCTTGGTGTAACCAAAATTAGATTGACTGGTGGCGAGCCATTGGTTCGGAAAGATGCAAATGATATTATCTTGCGATTGGGAAAATTAGGTGTGAATTTAACCATTACAACTAACGGAATTTTGATTGCTAATTTTATTGAGACGTTTAAAGAAGCCGGAATCAAAACCGTAAATATCAGCATTGACAGTTTGGTAAAAGACAAGTTTAACAAAATTACCAGACGGGAATATTTTGACATTGTCCAAAAAAATATTGATTTATTATTACAAGAAAAACTTAATATTAAACTTAATGTAGTTTTAATTAAATCATTTAATAACAATGAAATACTGGATTTTATTGAAATTACAAAAAGCAAAAATATCCAGGTTCGTTTTATTGAGTTTATGCCGTTCAGTGGTAACCAATGGGACAAATCAAAATTAGTTTCCTTTGCTGAAATTATGGAAACAGTTCAATCAAAATATTTCATTTCTGAAATCGAACGCTTGAAAGATGCTCCGAATGATACCGCTAAAAACTTTAAAATTAATTCCCATATGGGAAGCTTTGCTATTATCAGTTCGGTTACCAATCCCTTTTGCAGCACATGCAGCCGTATTCGGTTAACGGCTGACGGTAAACTAAAGAACTGCCTGTTTTCCAATTCTGAAACACCATTGTTGGAAACGTTGCGTGCCGGCGAATCTATTATTCCATTAATTGAACAAAACCTGCTTTCTAAAAAAGCAGTACGTGCGGGCATGGACGACGATTTAAAATTCCAAAATCCGGAGCTGTTCTCTCAAAACCGAAGTATGATTGCTATTGGTGGGTAAATTAATTTCCGATAACTAATTACTTTATTATTCAATAAAAACGGTTGATGAACTCAATCGTTTTTTTTATTTTTGACAGATGAATTCACTTTTCCCCCAAGAAAAAATAGCTTTTGATGTTCCCGATGCTGAAATTGAATATTATCCCAATTTCTTTTCGCAGCATCGTGCCAATGAACTTTTCGAGAAATTAAAAAGCGAAATCCCTTGGCAGCATGACAACATTACCTTATTCGGGAAAACATATCTGCAACCTAGATTGACTGCGCTTTTTGGCAATGAAGGCAAGTCGTACAGTTACTCAAATATTGTGATGCAACCACATTCATGGAATCCGTTGTTGCTATTTATTAAAAATGAAATCGAAGAAATTTGTGCCGAAAATTTCACTACCGTTTTACTCAATTATTATCGTGATGGCAAAGATAGCAACGGCTGGCATGCTGATAATGAAAAGGAATTAGGGAGAAATCCAGTAATTGCTTCAGTGAGTTTTGGTGCGGAAAGAATGTTCCATTTGCAGCATAATACGATTAAGGAACAGAAACTAAAGATAAAACTAGAACACGGAAGTTTGTTGATTATGAAAGGCGCAACACAGCATTTTTGGAAACATCAGATTCCGAAAACGTCTAAAACAATCGGTCCTAGAATAAATCTCACTTTCCGGATTATCAAATAATCAGATTTATTATATTTGAGCTAAATATTTTACTTTGAACGAGATAATAAATTATTTTTCTACTATTCCTTCTTCTCACAGAGCGATAATTTTAGCCGGCGGAATTGCTTTCTTTTGGCTGATAGAAACTGCCATTCCGTTGTTTAAGTTCGACTATAACAAACGGCATCACGCCGGAATCAATATATTTTTCACAGTGACTACCATGATTGTTAATTTCTGTCTGGCATTGATTCTACTCAAAGCGGCTGAATGGACCGTTAAAAGTCATTTTGGACTTTTAAATTGGCTTCCTAAATTCAATATCTGGATTTATACTATTGTTGGCTTATTGCTTTTGGATTTGATTGGCGCTTATCTGATTCATCTGATTGAGCATAAAGTGAAATTTTTATGGCGGTTTCATCTGATACATCATACGGATACATGGATTGATACCACCTCCGCCAACAGGCATCATCCGGGAGAAAGTGTGCTGCGGTTTATTTTTACAACGCTTGGAGTTTTGATTATTGGAACTCCGATGTGGCTGGTTTTTTTATACCAAACCTTATCTGTTGTTGCCACACAGTTCAACCATGCCAATATTATTTTGCCTAAGAAACTCGATAATTTCCTTAGCTATTTTCTTGTTTCGCCTGATATGCACAAAGTTCATCATCATTATGTTTTGCCTTATACGGATAGTAATTACGGCAATATTTTTTCCGTTTGGGACAGATTGTTCGGCACCTTTAAAACCCTGGACAGGGAAAAATTAGTATACGGTGTCGACACTCACATGAAGCCGGAAGAAAATAACCGCTTGTCAAATCTTTTGGTTATTCCATTTCAAAAAAGGCGTCCCCCGAATTGTTAAGATTTTTAAAAAAAGCTATTGATGTGCGTCAACTGATTATTTTTTTTATTAATATTGGAATACAAATTACCATTAACCTTCTTATCATTTAAATTGCTTTTACAGAAATGAAAAAAAGTAGACTCGCTGAACTTAGCATCGAAGAATTAGAAAGACTTGTTAGCATGGCCCAAGAGGAAAGAAAGCCTTTTGAAGTAATCAAAGAGGAATTCGGCCTCTCCGAAAATGAAGTGACGGAACTAATGCGCAAACGATTGTCAAAAGATAAATTTGAACTTTGGAAGAAGAAAGCGGTGGGAAGTAAGCCAAAACCCAAACCAATCCTTGATGATTTAGATGATTTAGACAGCAAGTACTACATCAAAAATAAATTTGACTGAAAATTCAACTCCTGTATGCAGGAGTTTTTTATTTATGTTAAATACCGCCTTTTAGTTAATCATATCTAAAAAAATAAAAACCATCTGTAACTAATGGTTAATTTTGGTGACTTATTTTAAAATTTAAATTTTGATAATGAAGAAACTACTTCTAAGTGCCATTTTCACTTTATCTGTAATAGGTTTTAATGCTGCTGCACAAAAAAAACATTCCCGAAAGTTACCTGTAAAAGAACAAGTAAAAAAGAATGTAAACTTGAATCAGGTATTTGCAATCATTGATTTAAATAAAGTAAAGGATGATAAGGTTGGCATAACCATTACTCCGCCAAAGTTCACCTCAAACCAAATTATTTTTCACATTCCGAAGACAGTTCCCGGCACCTATTCTACCGATAATTACGGAAAACTAGTGGATGATTTTAAAGCGTTGGACGCCAACGGAAAACAATTAACTACTTCAAAAACAGATGATAACTCATGGAAAATTTCTAATGCCAAATCATTAGCAAAAGTAACCTATAGCGTCAATGACACTTACGATTCTGAATCAGGGAAAGGTTTCGGAAAAGAAGACATTTTTTCACCGGCCGGTACAAATATCCTTGAAGGAAAGAATTTCATGGTGAACATTCATGGTTTTGTGGGTTATTTTGAGGACAAAACACAACTAACTGAAATACCTTATAAACTTACGATTCTTCATCCGGCAAATCTTTCCGGTGCTACTTCTTTACTAGACACCAATAAGAGTAACACAGAAGATACTTTCCTTGCAAGCCGTTATTTTGACTTGACGGACAATCCAATCATGTATTCTAAAGCGGATTATGAAACGTTCAATGTAGGTGGAATGGAGATTGTTTTTAGTGTCTATTCGCCAACAGGATTGCATTCTGCTAAAGAGTTATTACCCGATTTAGAAAAAACAATGCGTGCCCAAAAAGCTTTTTTAGGACCTATCAATACCAATAAACGATATACTGTATTATTGTATTTATCCGATGCGGCAAAAAATGATGCCAAAGGTTACGGTGCCTTGGAGCATCATACGTCAACTACAGTAGTTTTTCCTGAGAGCATGGATACGGAAGGATTGGGCGAACAGTTAAAAGATGTAGTGTCACATGAGTTCTTCCATACGGTAACGCCATTGAGTATTCATTCAAAGGAAATTCAGTATTTTGACTACAGCAACCCTAAAATGTCAAAACATTTATGGATGTATGAAGGCGTAACAGAATATTTTGCGAATTTATTCCAGATAAATCAAGGCTTAATTACTGCAGACGAATTTTACCAACGAATGGTTGGCAAAATAAACAACGCTGCCACCTTAAACGATACGATGCCGTTTACGGAAATGAGCGCCAATGTATTGGTTGCTCCTTATAAAGATCAATATTTGAACGTATACGAAAAAGGGGCTTTAATCGGAATGTGCATTGATATTATCATTCGGGAAAAAAGCAATGGCGAAAGAGGAATTTTAAGCCTGATGAAAGATTTATCAAATGAATATGGTGTAAATAAACCTTTTAACGATGACGAACTTTTTGATAAAATAACAAAGTTGACTTATCCTGAAGTTGGTGCTTTTTTAAACACCTATGTTGCCGGGAAAACACCAATTCCTTATGATGAGTATTTTGCAAAAATGGGTGTTGCTAAAGCTAAAGTTCAGGTGCAGGCAAATCCGTTTTTAAAAGATCAGACTACACCGTTTATAACTGTTAACCCTACAACAAAGGAAATTGTAGTAATTCCGGGGAGCCCGTTGAACAGTTTTATGAATACATTGGGATTAAAAGGGGGTGATGTTATCACAGCATTTAATGACAAAGCGTATAATCTGGACAATATTTATGACCTTATAATGATAAGCCAAAACTGGAAAACAGACGATGCTATCAGTGTTAAAATCAAAAGAAAAGGCGTAGATCAAACCATCAATGGAAAAATTAAACTGGATTTTGATGAAATGGAAGGCTATAAACTTACGGATGAATCTAAGTCGAAATTAAATAACTCTTGGCTAAAAGGATAAAACTCTTGGTGCTTTGAGTTTTCAAAAGCTTTGATTTTGAAAGTATCGGGAAGCAACTTCAAATCCTCAATTTGTTCATCAGATTGAGGATTTTTTTAGTATCATTGCCAAAAATTTAAACCATGCGTAAATCGATTATTGTCCTATTTTCAATCTTGCTTTTAGTGTGCTGTTCGGAAAAAAAATCAACCAAGAACTTTGTGTTAACCGGGAATATTAAAGGATTGAAAAATGGAACTTTATACATCCAGAAAATAAAAGACACCCTATTAGTCGCTATTGATACCATAAAAATTGACGGTGATTCTCATTTTACCAGCGAGTTTGATTTGGCATCGCCCGAAATGCTGTATTTGTTTTTAGACCGCGGCGTAACCAATTCTCTGGATAATAACATTCCTTTCTTTGCCGAAAAAGGGAAAATGAATATCGAAACCTCGTTAGATTTCTTTACTGCGGATGCGAAAATCACCGGTTCCAAAAATCAGGAGCTATATGATGAATACAAAAAAGTGGTGTCAAGATATGTAGATCAGGATTTGACTTTGTATGAAAAGAAATTCAAGGCACAAAAGGCCAACAATGCTGAGGAAGCCAACAGAATTGATGAAGAACAAAAAGAGGTTTTAAAAAGAAAATACCTTTACACCACCAATTTTGCTGTTAACCACGCCAATTATGAAGTGGCACCTTATGTAACTTTGGCTGAGATATATGACATTAATTTAAAGTTTATTGACACCATCCAGAAATCGATGACCCCAAAAGTTAGAAAATCAATGTATGGCAAAAGATTAAACGATTTTATTGAAGCGAGAAAAAGGGAAGAGTTTAAATAAGTCTGTGGGTATATTTAATCAAGAGGCTCCCATAATTCAATTTTGTTTCCTTCTGCGTCCAGGATATGTATAAACTTACCATAGTCGTATGTTTCCAGTTTATCTACGATGGTTACGCCTTCGCTTTTTAGTTGGGCAACCAATGCTTCAAGATTGGCCACTCTGTAATTAATCATAAAGTCTTTTGTTGAAGGTTCAAAGTAGGTAGTTGATTCTTTAAAGGGCGTCCATTGTGTCTGTCCTTTCTTTTTACCATCGGCGCCTTCATACCACTCAAAGGTTGCTCCATAAGGGTTTACGTCTAATCCAAGATGTATTTTATACCACTCGGTCATTTTCTTAGGGTCTTTGCATTTGAAGAAGATGCCGCCAATACCTGTCACTTTTTTCATTGTTTCCTCTTTGATTGTGGCAGTCTTAAAAGCGACACCAAGGCAAAAGGTTGTCGCGAGTGCCACGGTGAATACTATTGTTTTTTTCATTTTGTGGAGTTTCTTTATAGTTGTTTTTTGTTCAATGTGGAGGTCAGACACACAACTTGGTTAGGATAATTCCTGAAATTTCTTCCTGAAACCTAACGGATTTTGAATCTTCGGGAATGTTTCTCTTGTCCCACCTGAACCAACTATTGTAATTGTACCATAGCCAAATATCCTTCCCAATATTCCCTGATCTACATTCACACTTTCAATTTTGGAAAGATTCATTTCAAATGTCTTTCTGCTAATTAATCCCGTCTTTACAATGACACGTCGATTGGTAATTGCAAATTCATCTGAATATCTGTCAATCATTGGGGCGATAAACAAGGTTAAAAGTGCTCTTAGGTTGCAAAATATTATCCAGTGATACGTTGTTTCCAATTCAACATGTTCATCTTTTATTAAATTATTGTCTACGTAATTTCCCATTTTATTGTCGTGTTTGTTTTGGTAAAGATAAAAGTTTTTCAAAAAAAAACCGCAAACATAGTTTACGGTTTTCTTGAATTAATAAAAACGAATTTTAATTAAAATGATTCATTATAAAAGCGGCAAGGTTTTCGTCACTCATTTTATTGGAAGTACTTTCGGTTGAAACTGCATTTTTGTATTGTGGTGTTTCAGACAAAAATTTCATAAATTGCTCCTGTATTTGTCCCGTTCCTGTGATATGTATTTCATCAATATTCGGCATTTTACTGACAATTTCTTTGAAAAACTTATGTGTTAAGCCAATCTCCTGATTGTTTGACGTTTTCTCATTGGAATTATTATCTGCTCCCGCATTTTTGACGTGCCCCAGAATTACAAATTCTTTTTTTTCGGTATCTTCTTTTCCTACGATGGTTGCGTTGTGTGTATCCATCCAAACACCAAACAACTTTTTGTTTTTATCTGACATATTTTTACTTTTTTTAAAGGTAAACCATATTACAGCATAAACAGTGTGTTTTGGGTTAAGATTGTGATATCAGGAATGCTTATGCAGGAAATTTTCCCGATCTGCTTTAAAAGCTGCCCAATTGGTATTAAGGGCGTAATTGATGGAGGATTTTAACTGATTATAACTATGAGCTTTTGGGATATAGTAATTGGCCCCCAATTCCAGGCACTTTTCAATATATTTATCGTCGGTATGCCCCGAGTGTATAATTACAGGAATAGCATTTAAATCGTCTTCATAGGAACGTACTTTTTCCAATACTTGGAATCCGTCTATTTTTGGCATATTGATATCCAGAAAAATAAGGTCGGGCTTTTCTGTCTCAGTGTTAAGCGCCGCAAGCATTTCGTGTCCATCGTGGAATATTTGGGCAGTGTGGCCAAGAGACTCAGCTACTTCTTTCAGTAAGTATAAGTCATCATGGTCATCGTCCGTAAAGAACATAATTTTATATTCTCTCATAGTCGTGGTATTAATAATCTAACTAACTTATATAAATTACGGGACTTATTTAACTTAGAGTGAACCAAATTTACATTAAAAAAACTTGTGTACTAATTGTTAGTGAAACTTTGTGATAGGTTTAGGAGGAATTTTATCACTTAATAACTTAGCAAAAATTACTTATAAATTTAGTTTCGCAAAAATTTAAAACAAATGTATAATAAGAATTTAAACTGTTTATTTGCCATCGGAAACACCATGTGAATACATAATCAATATTTTATCTTAGCATAGCAAAATGGCCTTTATGGATTTCGCCATCTTCGCGTGTAACATAGAACCAATAATCGTCTGAAGGTAACATTCTTCCGTTATAAGTACCGTCCCAGGATTCTGAACTTTTCATCGCTTTAAGTAGTTTACCCTGACGATCAAAAATCTTAACATCAAACTTCTCCTCAAATTGTGAAAATTTAATGTACCAAGTATCATTGATTCCGTCGCCATTTGGAGTGAAAAATTTAGGGTAGTTTAGTAAGAGCGCTTCCCCGTTTGCAATACCGCAGCCGTTTTTATCTCTAACAAATACCTGATAAATACCAGGAACAAGGTTTTCAAATCTCCTGCTGTCCTGATAAACAACGCCATCTAAGGAATATTCGTAAATTCCTAAGCCCGATACCAATACCTCAATAACATTTTCATTGGCAGTCCAATCAAGTGTTTCTATAGAAGTTATTGTTGCCCGATTAGATAAGAAAATAGAGAAGTCTTTTCTGGAATCGCATACAAGTGTCCCATGATTTTCTCTCACAATAACCCAATAATTTCCTGTTGCACCAATGGTAATAGAATGATTCGTTTGGCCCGTTGACCAAAGGTAACTATCATAACCGTGACCAGCCTCAATTAAAGCAGTTCTGAATTCACATAAAGGATAGCTGTCATCCATATATATTCTTGGCGAATCAAGAAAGGTAAAGGAAAGTTCTGCCACTTCATAGCAACCGTCTGTTGAAGTTACCCTAACATAAACTTTATTATTGGTATTGCTTAAATTGCAAGTGCCACAGCCTGCATCTACTAAATCATACTCAGGATAACTTTCTTCTAAATTGGTGAGGTAAACATACACATTCGGAGAAGTACATCCCTGCGTATCTTTTATTTTAATAAGATAACTACCATCGGTCAAATTGACCAGCGTGTTCGATGTTTGCCACGTTGTTCCTCCGTCAAAACTGTATTCAGCGGCCGGAGTCGTAATTATGATGCTGCCCGGGGTTCCGCAAAATGGATTGTCCTTAATGTATAATGGTTCAGACAAAAATTCACTAGTTAATGAAACACTATTGAAATTGGATACACATCCTTGAGCATCTTTTGTTCGAATCAGGTAAGTTCCTGATGGCAGTCCCGAAGCAACATTATTGGTCGTCCAGGTAACTCCGTCATCAAAACTGTATTCTATCGCCGTAGACGTGATAGTTATGCTGCCCAATCCACCACAAACGGTAGGATCAACAGAAACGAAAGAAGGAAAGGTGACAGATACGGAATTATATTAACACTGGAACTATAAGAGGTACATCCCGACAATGTCCTAATCTGAACCTGATAATTACCATAAGGAAGATTGCTTATCGTTGAATTTGTACCCCAGGTAACTCCGTTATCATAGCTATATTCAGAGGCCGTCGAGGTTACATGGATAGCTCCTGTATCCGTAAAGCAAGTCGGCTGTGCAAGCACAATGGAAGGCAAAGGCGCAACCATATTACTTAGTATGCTAACCGAACCAGCTGCAGCACACCCATTACTGTCGGTGACCGTTACATTATAGGTTCCTACTGAAGTAACCGTTATGCTTTGCGTAGTTTCCAACGTGCCGCCCCACAAATAACTCGAGCCTGGCGTGGCAGTCAATACGGTGCTTCCACTACAAACATTCAGTATACCGGTAATGTGAACAAACGGATTCTTAACCACAAGCTGAATCGGGATGATCTTATAACAGGTCGGACTCAACGTTACACGAACAAATATTGTTGCCGACGTGCTGTCATAATTAGCAAAAGTGGTTATTGGATTGGTATTCGCAGTGGCACTGGCTAATGAGTTAAAATAACTAAAGGTCAACCCCGCCTGTGGCGTTGTAATTAAGGTATTGGCATTAGTTAAGTTAAAAAACTCCCTGCCGTCATGATTGGCATCACAAAGTAGGAGGCTTGCAGTTTGAACGTTCACGTTACAGTTGGTGCAATTCAGGAACCAGATATCCCAACCAGGATTGGCATCATCGTCAGTAGCCGAGGTGAAATTTGTCCCTGAACAATTCGTCTGAAGTGTTCCAAAATTTATCGTAGCGCTAACATTGTACGTCCCGGCAACTAAGTCGGGTAAGTTTGCTGCTGCCAGAGAAAAACAAAATCGCTTCGTGACTAAATCAAGTGTAACAGGTGTTTGCGACGTATATACCACTGTACTATTCGCATCTCTTACATTCAGCACAATAGATGTTACGCTGGCATTAACGCTACCAGAAGTCGGAACGGTAAATTTACCACAAACAGATAGAGGAAGGGTCGGACATACCTTGTTCAACGGATCAAGTTCAATGCTTCCCTGCAGGCTTTCGTTGGAATGAAGCAGGCAAATGTCATCAACATAAGCATATCCAAAATGTCCGCTGAGTCCACATCGCGAAGCCATAAACTCAACAGTAAAATCCTGGTTGTTGGGAATGCTTGAAATATCCAAAACCCCCGATTGCCAGTTGGGCGTATACAATATAATGCTGCCTCCTTCTACCGTAGAAGCCTGGGTAAAAATGCAATTGGTTGGATCTCCAATCAAACAAAACTCATCCACAATACCACCCGCGTTATTGATTACCCGTACTTTAAAAAAAGGTTGCTCATTATCATGGTCGCTTTCGGTAATACTTTGAAGCACGGCCTTGTAATTGAATTTTAATTGGGTTTCATTATCCGTTTTAAAACGTTTCGCCTGTACCAAACCCAAGCTAATGGGCGATTCTTTAAAGTTTATCTTTAAGGTATATTGATCAAAAGCATTAATGTTTCCAATGAATTCATCAATAAAGTTTGACGGAACGCTGGAAGCCATGAGGTCAGTATTCGCAGGATTGTATTGTGTAATTCTTTCGTCTGCACCACTCTCAATAGGTCTGCATTGCATGGGGTTGATAGGATCGCCGGATGTATATTCAAAATTCTTTAATACATTTCCTCCTGCTATAGCCTCGAATTCCTCAAAACCACCATTAGAACACAAGGGCACCGCAGGAAGCGTTGCAAGTGATACAACACTTCTTTTGTTTTGTAAATCAATTGCCTTTTGTCTTTTTTCAAAAAAAGCTTTTCTTTTAATGGGATCGGTAAATCAAATGTCCGTTACTGTCTTCAATCTTGGTTTTATTATAAAAAGGAACGGCAGCCTTACTTTTAGAAGCGTTTTGTCCAAAGGTGCCTGTAAATGCAAGTAGAAGAAAGAGATATAAAAATGATTTCACAGATTTGAAATTGAAATAGTTGCCAAATATAAGAAAGTTCTTTTATTTAACACCAAAACATTTAACATAAAGAATCTGTCAATTTATATACAAATGAAAATAGAGGGAACTGTTACTTAATCAGTTGCTGCACGGACTTCAGCATTTGCATCAGCCTGTTTAGATGAAAAGACAATTAAAATTGATAAAATTAATATGACCCCTATATTTTTCATGAAATTGACGCTTATTTTCACGTATTACCTTTGAAATATAATTATTTTCGTAAAAGGTTTAGATAGTTACCGCAAAACATATCAACAACACTTCACCGTTTTAAATATCAAAACTTTATCTTTACCCGCGTAATTTTCCCCACAATGAAAGACCTTCTGTTAGTCACGCCACCCTTTACTCAGCTTAACACGCCGTATCCCGCAACGGGCTATTTAAAAGGTTTCCTGAACACTAAAGGCATAGGTTCTTTTCAAATGGATTTAGGGATCGAAGTTATTTTGGCACTCTTTTCTAAAGAAGGCCTTGCCAGCATTTTCTCCACTGACAACCGACAACAGATAACCGAAAACCTACAACCTACAACTGATAACCTTCAACGGATTTATTCGTTACGGCAGGAATACATAAACACCATTGACGCCGTCATCACATTTCTTCAGGGCAAGAATTCAACCTTAGCCCGTCAAATATGTGCCGGAAACTTTCTTCCGGAAGCTTCCCGTTTTGCACAGCTTGACGATATGGAATGGGCATTTGGCTCAATGGGAATGCAGGACAAAGCCAAACATTTGGCCACACTTTATCTCGAAGATTTATCCGATTTTATCAAAGAAGTGGTTGACGAAAACTTTGGCTTTAGCCGTTATGCCGAACGATTGGGCAGAAGTGCCAACTCGTTTGATGAGCTTTACAGCCAACTGCTAACCGAACTGACCTATATTGATACGCTGACGTTGCCTATTTTAGAAGAAAGACTAAAGCAGGTTAAGCCTAAACTGGTACTGATTTCGGTGCCGTTTCCGGGTAATTTGTATTCAGCTTTTCGCTGTGCGCAATTCATTAAAAAGCATTTCCCTGAAATAAAAACAGCCATGGGCGGCGGTTTTCCAAATACGGAACTTCGCAACCTAAATGACAAACGGGTTTTTGAATTCTTTGATTTTATAACATTGGATGATGGCGAATTGCCTGTGGAATTACTTTACCATTCTATTTGTCATTCTGAACGCAATGAAGAATCTCTTTATAAGAGAACATTTCTCCTCGAAAACAACGAAGTAGTTTATAAAAACAACACGACTAAACCCGATTATAAACAAAGCGAAGTCGGCACACCGGATTACTCCGATTTGCTTTTGGATAAATACATTTCCGTTATTGAAATCGCTAACCCAATGCATAGTTTGTGGAGCGATGGGCGTTGGAACAAACTGACGATGGCGCATGGCTGCTATTGGGGGAAATGTACCTTTTGTGATATCTCGCTTGATTATATAAAACTTTACGAGCCCATAGCCGCTAAAACTTTGGTCGACCGTATGGAAACCATCATTGCCCAAACGGGCGAAACTGGTTTTCATTTTGTGGATGAAGCGGCACCACCGGCATTGATGCGGGAAGTAGCTTTGGAAATCCTTCGGAGGAAACTGACGGTTTCGTGGTGGACAAATATTCGTTTTGAGAAAAGTTTTACGGCGGATTTGTGTTTGTTGCTGAAGGCTTCGGGCTGCATTGCCATTTCCGGTGGACTTGAAGTTGCTTCCGATAGGTTATTGGCACTCATCCAAAAAGGCGTTACTGTTGAACAAGTAGCGCAAGTAACGCGAAATTTCACCGAAGCAGGAATCATGGTTCACGCGTACCTGATGTATGGCTATCCAACACAAACGGTTCAGGAAACGGTTGACAGTTTAGAAATGGTGCGCCAGATGTTTGAACTTGGAATCCTGCAGTCAGGCTTTTGGCATCAGTTTGCTATGACCGCGCACAGTCCGGTTGGAATGTTTCCGGAGAAGTTTGGTGTCATTCCCGAAATTAATCCAATAACTTTTGCCAACAATGACATTCAGTTCTCGGACAAAACCGGAATTAATCACGATAAATTCAGTTTTGGATTAAAGAAATCGCTGTTCAATTTTATGCACGGCATCTGTTTTGAATATGAGCTACAGGAATGGTTTGATTTTAAGATACCGCATACTACAATTCCTTCCGACTATATTGTTTCCTGCCTTGAAAGCCAGGATAATTTTGGTACAAAACCTTCAGCAAAAATCATCTGGATAGGAGGAATGCCACTTACGGAAACATTTACAAAATCAAAAAAAGGCAATTCATGGAAAATGATGAAGTTAACCTTTCACTACAAAAGGGAAACGGTTGAACTTTCAATAGAAAAAGACAAAGCAGATTGGTTTGTAAATGCGTTGGGTTTACTTTCGGTTTACAATGAGAAAGTAGCCACTTTTTCACAACTCAAAACCAGTTTTGAAAACCAGTTTGAAGATTTTGAGTTGTTTTGGTATTCCAAGCCAATTAATACGCTGAAAGAATTCGGTTTGTTAGCGCTTTAAACTTTCTTGATAACTTGTTTATTGTTTTTGTACAGCGCAGAAATATTTCTGTTTTTTTTACCTTATTTTTAGCCGCTAAACAAAAGATAATTTGTTGAATAATTATGACGGTTAAAAAAACATTTCCAAAAATACTATGGTTGATATTTTCTTCGAGTATATTTTTCATACTGCTTTATTCTGCGTTGTTTTATTATACCAAAAAGGCAGAAAAACAACTCTACACTACTACTGTAGAGCAGTTTAATAACGAGGTTACAAAATTACTTGAAGTAAATTCCAAACCCATACTTGTTGCAATTAAAAATGATACCAACTGGGATGAGTTTGTAAAATTCATAAACAAACCCGATGCCCACTGGTATAACGAAACCATAGGTAACGAACTGGAAATTTATGAAGCCGATTATCTGGGTGTTTACGATGCCAACATGAATTTTATTATCAGGACGCCAACGCCAAAAATTAAGTCCATTGATTTTATTCCGAAAACAGAGATGACATTGCTTAATAAAGTTGGTATAAGTAAATTTTATCTCAAAATTCCCGAAGGAATTGTGGAAGTTACGGGCGCCGCTATTCATCCTTCTAACGATCCGTTAAAAAACAAGTCGATGACGTCGGGTTATTTCTTTGTTGTTCGTTTGATGGACTCAAATTACATTAAGAACTTAGAGAAACTGACAAATTCTTCGATACTGTTTACCGACACTGAAGCTACTTTAGCGACGGGAAAACATAAAATATCCGCTTTGTATGTGTTAAAGGATTCAGGAAATCAATTTGTCGGAAAGCTTTTATTCAAACGGAGTTTTGAAGTGTATTTTGAAAATGCCATAAGAATATTGTATGTTATTATTGTATTTTTTATCCTCAATCTTATAGTTAATTTAATCTACACGCGAAAGTTGGTTTATTATCCTTTGGATTTAGTTAGAAGAGCTTTAGAATCAGGAAACAGAAGGGCTATCAAGGAACTGAAGAAAACGACAGGGGAGTTTAGTTACATAGGAAATCTGTCCGAAGAAAACAGCAACCAAAAACTTGAGTTGATTAAGGCAAAGATAAAAGCGGAAGAAGGAGACCGGTTGAAATCTTCGTTTTTAGCCAATTTGTCGCATGAGATACGAACCCCGATGAATGCGATTAATGGCTTTACAGAATTGCTGCTTAATACAGATATCAGCGAAAGCGAAAAACGGGAATATTTGAATGTTATTGAAAAAAGCGGAAAAAACCTCGTTGGTATTATCGATGATTTGATTGAAATGTCAAAGATTGATTCGAATCAGTTAACGCCGAACTTAACTATTGTTAATTTGGAATCATGTATTAATGAATTGTATGAAACTGTAAAAATTACGATTAAGAATAATGACATTGATTTTATACTAATCAAACCTGAAATCCCTGCCCAGTTCAATATTATTACTGACGATATAAAACTAAAACAGGTTATCATCAATCTGCTGACCAATGCACTTAAATTTACGGAGCGCGGCTCGGTTACCTTTGGTTTTGATATAGATGAGGAAAAGGAGTTAATCAATTTTACTGTAAAGGATACAGGGTTAGGTATTGATGAAGACAATCACAAGAATATCTTCGATAGGTTTAAGCGTGTAGATAGTGATATTTCGATTAAGGTTGGTGGCTTAGGCTTAGGATTGGCCATTTCAAAAGCGTACGTCGACTTGCTTGGCGGAACAATCAACCTGGAGTCTACAGTGGGTGAAGGTTCTACGTTTTATTTTTCAATTCCGCTGACCTATTCAAGAGTGGATCATATTACGGTAAAACAGGTCAATGATGTTGAAATTCAAAAATCAGAAGGAGAAACCATATTGATTGCGGAGGATGACAATATCAACTTCCTTTTGTTTCAAAAAATGATGCAGAATAAAAACTACAAAATCATAAGAGCCATAAATGGTCAGGAAGCGGTGGATATCTGCCTCAATGATCCAAGCATCGATTTGGTTCTGATGGATATAAAGATGCCAATTATGACAGGTTTTGAAGCGATGGAACAAATCAGGCCGATACGTCCGAATCTCCCAATAATTGCACAGACAGCTTATTCATCATCGGAAGATAAGATAAAGATTGAAGAAGCCGGATTTAACGGATACCTCACAAAACCTTTAAGTAGAGAGAATTTATTTGAAATGATAAACAAGTATTTAGATAAAGAGAATTTCAATGAAAATTAAGCTGCTGCTGCTTCATCTTATTATTATTTCGACTTCAATATTTTCTCAGGAAAACCAAGCGGCAGAGGATACCTTGAGTGTTAAAAAAGAGAAAAAACTATCTTTAAATGTTGATATTGTCAGCCGTTATCTATGGCGTGGACAATGTTGGGGCGGAAACTATGTCGCGGTGCAACCTATGATAGAATATGCGGTTACGCCAAAACTGACGTTGGGTTTTTGGGGGACGACCAATTTCAAAAACGATTATTTTTACGCAGATGGAACGCCGGGTAAAGGTTATCAGGAAATTGACTTGTATGTTACTTACCAGCTTAATGACTTTTTGCAATTCCAGCTTTGGGATTATTACTGGCCATCCGTAGAAAAAGTGACGGGCATTGATAACAGTTTCTTTAACTATGGAAATGATGGTGTAAAAACGGTTGACGCTATGTTGTATTTTGATTTTTCGGAAGGCTATAAATATCCGTTTAATGCTACGATAAGCACGCTTGTTGCCGGGAATGATTTCCGTTATGACAGCAATGATGAAAATCCGAAGCACAACTATACGACTTACCTTGAATTGGGTTATACTTTTACGCTGTTTGAAAAATCATCAATAAAATTTTTGCATGGAATTGAATTGGATCCGGTTATTGGTGCGGTACTCAATAACAAATCGGGTTATTACAGTTATGCCGATTATGATAAAGTTTCGTTTTGTAATTTAGGAATTAAAGCTACCAAGGAAATTGATTTAGGAAAAGCGATAACCATGCCTTTATCCTTGAATTATGTACACAATGGAGCAACACAAAATACGGAAACCTTCGGTAAAAATTTTATTGTGGCTGGAATAAGCTTTAGTTATTAAGCAGGCTCCCCATAAAGGTCAAATTCGGTTGCATCAATGATTTTTACATTGACAAACTCCCCCGTTTTCACATAAAATTTTAAAGCGTCAATCAGTACTTCGTTATCCACATCCGGACTGTCAAATTCGGTTCGTCCGATAAAATATTGGCCTTCTTTCCTGTCGATAATACACTTGAAAGTGTGCCCCACTTTTTCCTGATTCAAGTCCCAGGAAATCTGCGATTGTAAATCCATGATTTCGGCAGCACGTGCTTGTTTTACTTCTTCGGGAACGTTATCTTCTAATAAATAAGCATGGGTATTTTCTTCGTGGGAATAGGTAAAACAACCCAAACGTTCAAATTTCATTTCCTGAACCCAGTCACGCATGGTTTCAAAATCTTCTTGCGTTTCACCAGGATAACCAACAATCAAAGTTGTTCTTATGGTCATTCCCGGAACTGCAGCACGGAAATCCTTTAATAATTTGGTCGTTTTTTCCTTAGTCGTTCCGCGACGCATCGATTTCAGGATATTATCGGAAATGTGCTGTAACGGAATATCGATATAATTACAGATTTTTGGTTCGCGTTTCATCAACTCCAGAACATCCATTGGGAAACCAGTAGGGAATGCGTAATGCAAACGAATCCATTCGATGCCATTTACTTTCACAAGGTTTTCCAATAACTCAGCAAGGTTTCTTTTTTTGTATAAATCCAAACCGTAATAAGTCAAATCCTGTGCAATCAGAATTAATTCCTTTACACCATTTTTGGCTAAACCTTCGGCTTCTTTTACCAATTTTTCAATAGACTGCGAAACGTGTTTGCCACGCATGATTGGAATCGCACAAAAACTGCAGGGACGGTCGCAACCTTCAGCAATTTTGAGGTAAGCATAGTTTTTTGGAGTTGTTGTTAAACGTTCACCAAGTAACTCGTGTTTATAATCTGCGCCAAGCGCTTTTAGCAAAAGGGGTAAATCTGTTGTGCCAAAATATTGGTCCACATTAGGTATTTCTTTTTCTAAGTCGGGACGATATCTTTCAGATAAACATCCGGTAACGAAAACTTTGTCTACAAGGCCGTTTTCTTTTTTATCAACATACTCCAGAATAGTATTAATCGATTCTTCTTTGGCATTATTGATAAAGCCGCAAGTATTGATTACTACAATATTACCTTCCTGCTCGTGTACTACATCTTTTCCGCTGGCTTTCAATTGCCCCATTAAAACCTCACTGTCGTAGGTGTTTTTGGAACATCCAAGCGTAATAACATTGATCTTATTTTTCTTTAACGACTTAGTTCTCATAGACTTAAAATTCGGGTGCAAAACTACGCTTTTTATTTCGATTTAAAATGTTAAATAAAAAAACCACCTCCTAAGAAGTGGTTTCATATTTATTGGATGACAAGTAAAATTTAGAAATTTACAGAATAACTTATTGCTACGTTGTTATTATATCTGCTGATTCTGGCAGGATCTGGCATTCCCGAAGAAATTAGTGCTTGATTCATGTTTCTATGCTCATATGAATACGCTAAATCCAACCTGCTTTCGCCAAAATTATACCCGACCCCGGCAGAATAACCAGTTAAATCACCAAAAGTTTGATCTACTTTATAAGGACTTTGATCAAAATGATAACCACCACGCAAAGAAAATTCTTTGATTTTATATTCGCCACCAATTCTAACTTCAATTGCATTCTGCAGATTATTATTTAAGAATTGATTTAGCCCGTTTGGACCTGTATATGGATATTCATTTTTAGGCTTGAAGCGTGTTGTGCTATAATCTTTCGTAGAAACATCTATACTCAATAATCCTTTTTTACCATAAATGTAAGCCATGCTTCCGGTCCATTTTGAGGGCGTTTGTATTTTATAAGGCGCATAAACATTAACAATGTCGGGATCTGCAACATAGGTATTTGAAACAGAATTACTGCTATAATCTGATTCCAAGTGTTGCGCTAACTCATCTGTCAATCGGTACCAAGTTGGTGATTCGTATGCTAGACCTACCCGGAATTGTGGTACAATTTTAACAATGGCGCCAAGATTAAAAGAAAAACCAGCGCCATAGGTATGAAGTTCGTTATCAAATCGAATATAAGACACTCCGTTGGCGGCCTGACCGTCATTCTGCTCGCGTAAAGATGTTGCTCTCACATAATCAGTAAAATGGGCATTGATATTCAGTCCCAAAAACAAAATATCTTTGTATTGTGTAGCAAAATTTCCGATAATCTTGCCGTTGTAACCTGTTGAGGTGTAATAGTTTTGCTGCGAATAGTTAGCTGCCGGGACATTGCTGGTATAACTGTTTGGCGAATTAGAATCAAATAAATAGGTTGTATACCCTAAAAATGCTTGTTGTGCCTGAAAACCATTTACATTAGGATAGCTCGAATCAGGTAATGTTCCTAAATAATCATATAATTCATAAAAGGTCTCACCAGGTTGCGTTTCTAATAGTTCCAACGGAATCCCGCCATTACCATTTGCTTGATTCAAAAAGTAATTACCAACAGAATTATACAGATTAGTTCCGGCAGAGAAAATATTATTGTTAAAGTTGTTTGTATTTTCATAATTGAAAGCTACTGCAATTTTTTTCCAATCAGTTTTGCCTTTGTCATCATTAAATATAAAAACTATCCCTGCCTGGTTTAAATCCAGCGAAGTGTCAGTGTCTTTTGTCCTTGTGCCAGAATAGAGAGAACTATTTTTAGTGTTGTAAATACTTGCTGTTGCTGTTGCGTAATTATTATTGAAGAATAATGAACCTGCAGGATTCTGTTTCAAAGCAGATAGGTCACCACCCACCGCTCCAAAAGCACCACCCATAGATCTATATCGGGCTGAGCCAGTTAAATTTTCAACAGCATAACGCAATGCATCTTCAGGTGTTGTTTCTTGGGCATGTAATGTTGAAAAAGTTAATCCTGTAATGATGATGGTAATGTATTTTTTCATAGTAAATTTATTTATAAGTCAAAAAAATATCTATGAAATTTGTTTTAATAACATAGATATTTTTTTTAAAATTTTTTATCTTCTTCCTCCACCAGATGAGGATCTTCCTCCGCTACTACTCCCTCCGCCATAATTTCCGCCGCCATAAGAAGAGGATGATGAAGACGAGCGGGTGTTAGTAGAACTTGGGGTATAGGAGCGAACTGGTGCTAATTCATTATCATTACTTCTTGTGGGCTGAGAATTAGTATTAGTTCTTGTTGGGATATAATTATTATTTCTAACAGGATTATTTGATGAAGTTCTTGTGTTGTTATAATAAGTATTTCTATTCCCCGATGTTGTATAGCTGCTTCTTCCGTTAGTGAAATTCGAACTTCTCGTACCATTTCTAACACCGTATCTACTACCATTTGAGGCGTAGGCAGAACCTCTTCGCCCTCCATTATAATAGTTGTTATAATGATTTCCATACCCATTATAATAACCTCCATAATAACTTGGGCCGTACCAATTACTCCAGCCTATACTCCAGCTTGGACCATACCAACTGTTCCAACCCCAGCTTGGGCCATACCAACTATTCCAACCCCAATAATTCCCGTACCAATAATTATTCCAATACCCATAACCCCAATTGCTGTCATAAACATTTACAGTTACACTTTGAGGGTTATTTCCCCAACTCGAATTATTTTCTGTTCTGTTTGGAGTTTCATTATTTACAGTACTGTAACTGTCAACATCTGTAAATGATTGTGAATCTTTATTCAAGTCGCTAAAATATTCCTGATATTTATCACTTTGGGAATTGTTTTTGTTGGCGACTTCTTTTTTATTTTGTGAATTTCCATATACTCCGTCACCATCGTAATAGGAGCTATTTTGATAAGAGCCACAAGAGGTGACTACAAATGCGAATAATCCAAATAGGGAGTAAATGGATATTTTTTTACGTGAAGAAAAATTAGTTTTCATATCTATAGCATTTTAATTGTTGGACTATACAAAAATAGTTAGTTTTGTCGAACTATTTAGTTAAAATTAGTTAAACAATTTTTATGCCAAAGTTTCAAAATGAGTAAGGATTTAACAAAAAGAGCATACGATTATTCAAAATGGTATAACGAGTTGGTTGTCAAGGCCGATTTAGCGGAAAATTCCGGTGTTCGAGGTTGTATGGTTATAAAACCATATGGCTATGCTATTTGGGAAAAAATGCAGGCAGAACTAGACAGAATGTTTAAAGAAACAGGACATAGCAATGCGTATTTTCCTCTTTTTGTGCCCAAAAGTATGTTTGAAGCTGAAGAAAAAAACGCAGAAGGATTTGCTAAAGAATGTGCTATCGTTACTCATTACAGATTAAAGAATGATCCTGATAAACCCGGGAAATTAATGGTTGACCCAAATGCTAAGTTAGAAGAAGAACTTATAGTTCGTCCAACTAGTGAGGCTATAATTTGGTCAACGTATAAAAACTGGGTGCAATCGTATAGAGATTTACCATTGCTGATTAATCAATGGGCTAATGTGGTGCGTTGGGAAATGCGTACGCGTTTGTTTTTACGAACAGCTGAATTTTTATGGCAAGAAGGCCACACCGCTCATGCCACTAAGACTGAAGCTATTGAAGAATCTGAAAAAATGATGCATGTTTATGCAGATTTTGCTGAGAATTTTATGGCGATTCCTGTAATTAAAGGATTGAAAACCGAAACCGAGCGCTTTGCTGGTGCTGAAGAAACGTATTGTATTGAAGCCTTGATGCAAGATGGAAAGGCATTGCAAGCGGGAACTTCACATTTTCTTGGGCAAAATTTCGCCAAAGCTTTTGATGTGAAATTTGCCAATCAGGAAGGAAAGCAAGAACATGTGTGGGGAACATCGTGGGGAGTTTCAACCCGTCTGATGGGTGCATTAGTTATGACTCACTCTGATGACAATGGTTTGGTATTACCTCCAAATTTGGCACCAATTCAAGTGGTTATTGTTCCAATTTTTAAAACGGATGAAGAGTTCGATGCTATTTCTATTGTGGCGAATGATTTAATAACACAATTTAAAAAGCTTAATATTTCGGTGAAGTTTGATAATAGAACTACACAAAAACCTGGATTTAAATTTGCCGAATGGGAATTGAAAGGCGTTCCATTGCGAATTGCTATTGGACCAAAAGATTTAGAAAACGGAACTTTTGAAATTGCGAGAAGGGATACATTATCTAAAGAAGTGAAAGTAAAAGAAGGAATTGTAATCTATATTTCAGAATTGTTGGAACAAATTCAAAATGATTTATTCAATCGTGCTTTAGAATTTAGAAATACTCATGTGACAGAAGTAAATACCTTTCAAGAATTCAAGGATGTTTTAGAAAATAAAACCGGATTCATTTCGGCACATTGGGATGGAACTTCGGAAACAGAAGAGAAAATAAAGGATTTAACCAAAGCAACTATCCGTTGTATACCATTAAACAGGGTAGCAGAGGAAGGAAAATGTATTTTTTCGGAAGCAAAATCAACTGGTAGAGTACTATTTGCGAAAGCATATTAAAAAAAAATATTTTTTTTTCATCTCCACTATTGCGAAAATAAAAAATAGTTGTATTTTTGCATCCGCATTAGGAAAGATGGCCCGTTCGTCTATCGGTTAGGACGCCAGGTTTTCATCCTGGTAAGAGGGGTTCGATTCCCCTACGGGCTACAATTTTAAATAAAAAAAAAAGAAAAAATGGCAAATCACAAGTCAGCTTTAAAAAGAATTAGAAGTAACGAAAAGAGAAGAGTGTTGAACAGATACCAACACAAAACTACTCGTAATGCTATCAAGGCATTAAGATTAGCAACAGATAAATCTGACGCATCTGCAAAATTATCTGCTGTTGTTTCTATGATTGATAAATTGGCAAAGAAAAATATTATTCACGATAATAAAGCAGCTAATTTAAAATCAAAATTAACTAAACACGTATCAAAGTTGTAATCTAACTTTGTTTATCCATACAAAAACGTCCCGAATTTTCGGGACGTTTTTATTTATATAAATTGAGGTTTTAAATTTTCTAACATTTCCTTGGTAATAGGTTTTGATAAAAAACCTATGACAGGATAGGTTTTAGCCTTATTGATATCATACGGATCTATAGATGACGAAAGAACAATGAATCGGGTTAAAATGAAAATATTATGATACTCTTTACTCATATAAGTTTCTAAAAACTCCCAACCGTCCATCACGGGCATGTTTAAATCTAAAAGTACCAACTTAGGATACTCAATTGAATCTTTAACCTTTTTCTCTTCAAGCAGCCTGTCGAAGTATTCAATAGCTTCTACACCATTTTTAGCAGTGACAATTTCTTTTGCAAATTCAACCTTCTCAACAACTTTTCGACAAAGCATGAGCGTAATTGGGTCATCATCTACACAGAGTATTTTATCTAACATAAATACTTAATTATAACCCGTTGGGTGTAATTAAATTGTTTGATTTTTAATATTGTTTATTGGTCTGTCAAATATGAATTTATTGATATACTGAACCAATGTTAATGCTGTTATTTTTGCTAAAATTCTTGTTTTAAAACCTTCAAAAGTT
>NZ_JANXTI010000052.1 GCF_025352425.1 Flavobacterium sp. | reverse complement strand
CACATAACAGCCGTTTCTCGCAATTGCGAATTTTGTGGTAAGTTCACGTTCACGTTTCGCAAGAAATATTATCTTAGTGGAAAATAATTCGTTCCGAAGTTCGCAACTGACGAGAAGCGGCGGAACGTTATGCCTCATTGTAAAAAGACAACGTGCAAAAAAAGACGTTCAATTGTTTTTCTTTAACACTTTTAACCTACATTTGAATTACAGATTATCAAAAAGTTAAATAAGACAAATACCACTTCTAGTCTTGGTTAGCAACTATAACACTGTAGTGAGTGTTATAGAAATCTTTTTTTCATAATTACATTCAAAAGATTCCTTATAAAAGGGAACTAATAAATCCTTTTACGCCCATCTTATGCAAAATGAAGATGCAAAAAATAATATTAACTTTAAAACCATATAATTATGAAAAAAAACAAATCGCAATTCTACCAATTACTCATTAGTTTGATCTGTCTTTTTCTTATTGGCATTACTTTTAGTAGTTGCGAAGCGGAAAAAGATGTTGCAAAAGACAATAAAATCATTGTCAAAAAATGTTCTATGAAGGATTTTAAGTTGCGTTCAGACATTAAACTCAACGAAGCCGCAAACTATTTAAATCGCTTACAAGCTGAAAGTTTGCAACAAAATGCTAATTCCAAATTAGTCTATGATGAAAATTCAGGACTATTCTATGATGATGAAAAAGGCATCTATATTTCAAAAGACGGAAAAGAATCCTACACTTTCCCTATAATTCAATCTGATAGCACGGTAAAAATTAAAAACATTACGTTCAATAAAAACACCAGTAATGCTTATGATGTTTATATTGTTAACTATGATTATACTAAAGAGGATTTAAGCAATTATACAAAAGAGGAATTAAATCAACGGGAAATAAAATACCAAGCTTTATTAAAAAACGGAGTGGAATATCCTGTTGAGGCACAATCGTTTGTTTGTATTGATATAACTATAGTAATTACATGGATTGAGGAACACCCAAATGAACCTGCAGATTTAGAATGCACTGATATAATTACATCACACGAATGCGTATTTAATAGTGGCGGTATAAGTAGTGGAAATAATGGAACGGGTAGCGAAAATGGCAGTGGAAGTTCTCAAGATAATAGTATTACAACTACTCCAATTGATGATGGCTTATTAGTTTTACCGCCAACCTCAAAAAGTCCTTGTAGAGATTTAGCAGATTTATCTAAACCTAATTCTGGCGATATGAAACCCGAAATAAATTGGTTAAAAACCAAACTAGATGAAACAAAAGAATTTGGTGTTGAAGTTGAAAAATCTCCCAACCCAAATCCTGATGGAACATATAACTACCCTAAAACAGAAAAAGAAAGTGACGAAAGTAATCATGTTGAATTATCATTTGGCGAATATGTTATTGGTGCAGCACACTGTCATCCTTCAAATATAACTTATGCAATACCATCATTTGGAGATTTAAAATGGTTAAAAGATTGTGTATCACACGTTCCCCCTTTCCGTCAAAAAGATGTTTTCACAATGATAGTCTGTAAAGATGCAGCTGGAATAATAAATACATATGCAATTAAAATAACTAACCTTTTAGCTTTTACAACTAAAGTTAATGATATATGGAATAGCCCTAAATATTCAGGGAAATCTGAAAAGCAAAAAATTGAAGCAATCCTTAATAAGCAAGCAAAAAAATATAAAAGCACGAATAATCAAACTCCCTTATTAGAAAAAACATTTTTAGAAGAGTTCTCAGAATTTGGTATTGATATTCTCAAAGCTACAGATGACAACCTTGATAATTGGGAAACATTAAAATTAGACAGTAGTCAACCATCAGGAGTAAAATCAGTACCTTGCACTAACAATTAAAAAAATACAATTATGAAAAATATAATAAAATTATTATTTCTTTTTACAATAACAGTAAGTTGTAAAGCACAAACTATTGATATACAAAATGACAATGGTGATGAAATACATGGAGCATATTATAAAGATATTCAAAATGTTTTAGACCCATTTGTAGGCACTTATATTTATACTGATGGTACAACATCTCTAAAAATAGTATTGCAGAAAAAAATAATGTCTTCAATGAATAACTATTATTACGAAGATTTAATAGTTGGCGAATATCAATATATAAAAAATGGTACTGAAATAGCAAATACATTAAGTAGGTTAGCAATTAACAGAGCCGATGGAACAAATTATTCAATTCATGGTAATAACATCATTACCAATTCAAGTGGTATTTGCCCAGAATGTGCACCAAATGAGAAAGCAATATCTTTAGGTTTTGTAGATGATTTAACAGATAATGTGACAGATTCTTTTATAGTAAGAAGAGTTATTGAAGGTGGACAACCAGCAATAAAAATAATTATTCTCTGGGCAATATCTGGTCATTTAAAAGGCACACCATCATCTCCAGAACCAAATATTCCTGGTGGGTACTATACTTTAATCAAACAGCCTTAAATAAAAAGCAGTTTTGGCTTCGCCAAAACTGCTTTTTATTTCCTACATTTTTATTTCATAAGAAAAATTTATTATTTTTGAATATAACTTCTTAAAAATAAATCTTATGTCGAACTCCATTCCTAGAAAGTACAAAACTAAAGATGTAGAAATGCTAACCGCAACAGCTACAATTATCGAAAACGCAATCGCCAACAAAACATTACTACAATCTAAAAGAACAACTTGGGCTGACCCATTTTTTGAAGATTTAAAAACAAATATTGAAAATACAACCAATACTTATTTGGGGAAAGATGCAGCAAAAGATATGCGGAAAGCTACCCAAATTGTTCTAAGTATTCAGGCACAGGCACTAAATGACCTTGCCGAATTTAAAGTACAAATTGAACAAGACTTTAAAGCCAATCCCACACAAAAAACAGAAATCCTTACGCAACTCGGTTTCACAACCTATCATAAGTTAGCACAGAATGGAGACCAAGAAGGCTTAGTCAATTTGTTGTTCCAATTTAAAACCAATATGGATGCAACCCTAAATGCCGAAATCATTGCAAAAGGAACAGCACAAGTAACAATTGACAACATAATTGGATATGCAGACACTTTAAAAAATGCCAATATCAGTCAGGAAACATACAAAGGAACACGCCAAGAAATAACGGACGAAGCAATACAAGCATTCAACGGAATCTACGACCAAGTGATAAGCATAGCCAAAATCTCAAGCAATTTTTATAAAACCGACAAAAAGAAACAACAACTTTTTAGCTTTGCCAAAGTAGTTTCAAACCAAAATAGCCAACCACCAAAGGAAGAGAAAAAATAATAGCTACACGGAAACTCAACACGACCTTACGGAAGTATAATATTCAATTGCGGAAGCTTTATCTCGACACACGGAAGAAAAATATTGACAGGCGGAAGTTTTATTCTGGTACAGGGAAGTTAGATATTGAAGGGCGGAAGCGATACCTTGAGATATGGAAATTAAATATTGATGCACGGAAGTTAAATATTGACAGAGGGAAGCTTAACCAAAACATACGGAAGAGAAAATGATAGGCGGAAGAAAAACAAGAGGCGGAAAAAAGTAAAAACGGGCTACCTATAACAGCCGTTTCTCGCAATTGCGAATTTAGTTGTAAGTTCACGTTCACATTTCGCAAGAATTTTTATCTTTAACAGAAAATAATTCGTTCCGAAGTTCGCAACTGACGAGAAGCGGCGGAACGTTGGCAGTAATACTCCGAAAAATCGTAAAATGAGACATTTAACTTATCTATTTTCACTTTTAATTTCACTGAATTGTATTGGACAAACAAAGTTCAAAATAAAAGAAGTAGAAACTAAAAATTGGAAGTCAATTTATTATTTGGTTAATGAAAAAGGAGAAACAATAAAAGAGCTGGACACAGCAAAATATGTCATTTCATTGAATGATGATAAATACAAATACTTTGCTATTTTCATGATCAAAGGAGAAAGAGGTTGGTCAGCAATTGACATTAATGAAAAGATTTTATTCAAAGTCTATAACACAAGTTATGGAGAACCTACTCCTGATGAAATAATTGACAACAAAATTAGAATTGTCGATGAGAATGATAAAATTGGATTTGCAGATTATAAAGGGAAAATTATCATAAAACCTAAATTTGAAATAGCATCTTCATTTTATAAAGGGAAAGCAATTATTGGAGAAAGTTGTGAAAAAAAACCATGGGAATTGGCAGAAGAAGCAAATCATAGTGATTGCCACCACTACTCCATTGAATGTAAAAAATATGGTTACATAAATGATAGAGGAGAAATCTTAGAGATTGGAGATTACAAGGTTGAAGAAATACAGAAGAAAATAAAATGGAAAGCTCCAGAATAAAAAGTACTACTGCCAACAGCCGTTTCTCGCAATTGCGAATTTTGTGGTAAATTCACGCTTCCATTTCGCAAGAAATATTATCTTAGTGGAAAATAATTCGTTCCGAAGTTCGCCACTGCGTGAAGCGGCGGAACGTTATAAGCTAGCTTCTCAAAAATTTTGCGGTAAAGGAAATTCACGTTATAAGAAACCGAAAAAGTAGCTTTGAAACTAACTTTTCAGAAAATGAACAAGACACCCGCCAAAATGAACAAGCCTTCCGCCAAAGTGAAATAAGCATCCGCTGAAGTAGAATAAGCAATGTCCAAATCGAACAAAGCTTCGGCGCAATCGAACTAAGCTTTGGCTCAACTGAACAAGACACTGGCGCAATCGAAATAAGCATAGTCCAAAGTAAACAAGACAATGTCCTAATCGAACAAGGCTTGGGCGCAATCGAACAAGACAATGTCTCAACGAAACAAAGCTTGGGCGAAAGTGAAACAGAAAGTGTATAATAGAAAATAATTGGAAGTGAAATATGAAACTTACCAATGGGAATACGAAGCCAGCTTATAACAGCTGTTTGGCGCAATGGCTGGTTCCGATTTTCCTTAGACGGAAAATCGAAAGCCGGAAAACTTTCTTATATTTACACCAACACGTTCAACTTGTCGCCACTGACGCCAAGCAGCGAAACGTTGGCAGAAACCGTCGAGCTACACAGAACATAGAAAACACATAAACAATAACCATTATGAAAAAAATTATAACTTTAATTATATCTCTTGCCTTTTTAATTAGTAACGGTCAATGTCCTGCACCGTCAAATATTGCATTATTAGATAATGTAGAATTAAGTTGGACTGAAAACGGTACCGCAACTGCTTGGGAAGTTGCAGTTATACCTAATTTTAGCGTAGGCGACGCATTGCCTACATTTGGAATAATTACTTCAACAACTACATTTTATATAACAGATTTGCCTCAATCTACTGATTGTTATGCATATTTTGTCCGATCAATTTGTTCTCCTACAAATGTTAGTCCTTGGGCAGCAACTGGTTCTTCGGTTTGCTCAGTAGTAGCATATAATTATCTTATTACTTTATCTAATGATAATTTCATATCAAATTCAAACAACAATAGACTACAAATTGTTCCAAATCCAACAAAAAATGTTATCCAGATAAAAAATAATGCAGAAATTGAAAAAATAACAATATTTGATTCATTTGGAAAGGAAGTTTTGACGCAAATCCAAAACATTAATGAAATTGATGTAGAAAATCTTTCTGAGGGAATTTACCTAATGGAAATTCAGATAGAAAATGAAAAAGTTTATAAAAAATTCATCAAGGAATAATTGCAAACCTAAAAACGGCATCTGCCAACAGCCGTTTCTCGCAATTGCGAATTTTGTTGTAAGTTCACGTTAACGTTTCGCAAGAAGTTTTATCTTTAACAGAAAATATAAAGTTCCGAAGTTCGCAACTGACGAGAAGCGCCGAAACGTTGTGTGAAATGCCTTGCGAGACGCTGAAAAAACTGCATCTAACAAAATAATCTTTAAAAAAATTGTTTCTAAAATTAATTTGACTATTTTTGTCAAAACAAATTTTGTCTTATGGAAACATTTGGAGATATTATCAAAATTGAACGAGAAAACAAAGGACTTTTGTTAAGACAAGTTGCATCTGCACTTGACATTGACCAAGCAATTGTCAGTAAATTTGAACGTGGCGAAAGAAAACCATCGAAAGAACAAGTTGAAAAGTTTGCGGAATTTTACGATTTAGATAAAAATAAATTAATTACAAGCTGGTTAAGTGACCAAATTGCAAACACAATTTATTACGAAGAAAATATCGGAGAAGTCCTAAAAGTAGCAGAAGAGAAAGCAATTTACTTAAAAACTATTCACGATGGAAAATAAAATAAAAGTTGTAGAATTGTTTGCAGGAGTTGGCGGTTTCAGACTTGGTTTAGAAGGTTGGAATAATAAATCCTCATCATCTAATTATAAAGAAGAATTTGAAACTCCATACGAAGTTGTTTGGAGCAATCAATGGGAACCATCTACCAAAGTGCAACACGCTTCAATGGTTTATGAAAGCCGTTGGGAAAACTCAAAACATTCAAATAATGATATTTCAAGTGTAGAAATATCTGAAATTCCAGATCACGATTTGTTAGTTGGTGGTTTTCCTTGTCAAGATTACTCGGTTGCTACAACGCTAAAAAATTCAAAAGGATTGATAGGGAAAAAGGGTGTTTTGTGGTGGTCAATTCATAAAATATTAAGCGAAAAAGTAAACAAACCTAAATATTTATTTTTAGAAAATGTTGATAGACTTTTAATTTCTCCATCAGGACAACGTGGAAGAGATTTTGCAATTATTCTAAAAAGTTTAAATGAATTAGGATACGCAGTTGAATGGCGTGTTGTAAACGCTGCTGAATATGGAATGCCACAAAGAAGAAGAAGAATTTTTATTTTAGCATATTCCCGAAATTCAACAATTTATAACGAAATTAAAGAAACTAATTCAAACGATTGGTTGCTTAAAGATGGAACATTGGCGAATGCTTTTCCTGTTCAATCAGATAATATTTTATTTCCAAATGAATTCCAATTGAAAGGAGATATTGTTGAAATTTCAGAAAATTTCAACAAAAATGGAAAAACAGGAATGTTTGAAAATACAGGAATTATGATTGATGGAATTGTAACTACAATAAAAACTAAACCAAGTTACGAAGACAAATTTACAATCCTAAAAGATATAATTCAAAATGGAGAAGTAACCGAGGAGTTTTATATAAACGAAGAAGATTTGGATAAATGGTTTTACTTAAAAGGTGCAAAAAAAGAAATGAGAAAAAATTCTCAAGGTTTTGAATACAATTATAGTGAAGGTGGAATGATTTTTCCAGATCCGTTAGAAAAACCATCAAGAACAATAATTACAGGCGAAGGCGGAAAATCTGCTTCGAGATTTAAACACGTAATAAAAACAGCAAAAGGTTATAGAAGATTATCGCCAGTTGAACTTGAAAGATTAAATATGTTTCCAGATAATCACACAAAATTTGACGGAGTTACCGACACAAAACGTGCTTTTTTTATGGGAAATGCTTTGGTTGTTGGAGTAATAGAAAAAATTGGAATTGCTTTAACTCAAAAAATAAATAATGAAGTTACAGTATAATCCAAGCGACAAAAACTCTGTAATCGAGTATGCAAAAAAGTTAAAAGGTAAATCTTTAAGACAAGTTTGCGACTCAAAAGTTTTGGAGCACTCATATTCAGGAAAAGGAAACTTTGGTCAAGTTTTAGAGAAATTCTATTTTGGTTATGAACCAAATTCTTTGGCGGAAGCTGATTTTGCACAAATTGGAATGGAATTAAAATCTTCTCCATTAAAGCAACTGAAAAATGACGAATTTCGCTCTAAAGAGCGATTAGTTTTGAACATCATTAACTACGTTAATGTTGTTAATCAGAATTTTGAAAATAGTGATTTTTTCAAAAAGAATGCAAGCATTCTTTTGATTTTCTATTTACATCAAGCGGGATTTGACATTTTAGATTATTTAATAAAACTTGTTGATGAATGGAGTTTTCCATCAACAGATTTAGAAATTATAAGGAAAGATTGGGAATTAATTACAAAAAAAATCGCTGAAGGAAAAGCACACGAACTTTCTGAAGGCGACACTTTTTATCTTGGTGCTTGCACCAAAGGTGCAACTGCTTTGTCTGTTAGAAAACAACCATTTAGCGAAATTCCAGCAAAACAAAGAGCATATTCTTTTAAGCAAGGATATGTAAATCATATCATTGCATCAATTGCAAACGAAAGTAAAGGAATTTACGGAAAACTAATTCCTAACGCTCAAGTTGCTAAAAAACAAACAATTGAAGAAATTGTAGTTTCAAAATTCAAACTATTTTACGGAAAAACAGAGGAAGAAATTATAAAAATTCTGAAAATTGACATAAACATAAAAGCAAAAAGTTTTTACGCAAATTTGACAAAAGCAATTCTTGGGATTGAACTTGATAAAGAAATCGAAGAGTTTGAAAAAGCAGAAATTATTGTAAAAACCGTGCGTTTAAAAGAAAATGATTTGCCAAAAGAAGACATTTCGTTTCCGAATTTTAAGTATAAAGAAATTGTTAATCAAGAGTGGGAAGATTCTGATTTCAAAGACATTTTGGAACATAAATTTCTATTTGTATTCTTTCAATTTGAGAACGAAAAACTTATTTTAAGAAAAGTTAAATTTTGGAATATACCATATTTGGACTTAATCGAAGTTGAAAAAGTTTGGACAAAAACAAAACAAATTGTTGCAAAAGGCGAAATCGTAAAAGAAATAAAAACTAATAAAAAAGGCAAGGAAATTCGTTTCACGAATTTTCCCAGCAAGAAATTTAGTTCAATTTCTCACGTTCGTCCTCACGCAAAAGATGCTTCTGATACTTTTGAATTGCCGAAAAAAGACAAATTAACAAAACAAAATGAATACACAAAGCATTGTTTTTGGCTGAATAATACTTACGTTAAAAATGAAATATATCTTAAATAATGGCACTTCACACAACAGCGGTTTCACAAAATGGCGAAATTTGTGGTAAAATCACGTTTATTTTCCGCAAGAAATTTTATCTTTAACAGAAAATAATCGGTTACGAAGTTCGCCACTTCGTGAAGCCACGGGACGTTGTGTGCTATTTTCGAGCGACAGAAAACCGACCATAAACAAAAAAAAGATGACTTTTGAAATCATTAAAAATTGGATAATAGAAAATAAAGATTCACTAATTGTAGAATTGGTAATGTTTTGTTTTTTTTGGTTAAGTGGAAAAATGTTTTTAATTGGCAGAAAATTACCCGAATTGATTAAAAAATCATCAAAATATAAAATAGTAAAATATTTTGAATTTGGACTTTTATATATTTTACCAATAGTGTTTATTCTAATTTCAATAAACGATGATACAACAAAACTTTCATATAAAAATATCTGCATTTTTATTGTTATCTGCGTAACATTCATATTTAATATATTAATGAATAAAATAATTGGGATTTATGATATGATAAAGCAATTAACGAATATAAGTTCTAATAAACTAAAAATGATAGATGAAGAATTTGCAGTTGTTCATCAAAGAATTGAAAACTTAAAAAACAACTAAAATAAACAAAAATGAAAATTAAATTTTTAACCTTAACATTCTTATTGTCAATAACATATTCTTTTTCGCAAGTTAAAGTAAATAGCAATAATATTTGGACAGCTAAAGAATTTAGTAAAGAAATATCACTCTTTAAATCCAAAGAATTTTTATTTAAAAATGTTTTAGGTACTACTGAACAAATAGTTCCTTTTGAAGTTATTCCACTTGCTGCGGCAAGTTCAGGGGAACTTACAACTTTGTTATATAAATGTGAAGCGAAACAAAAAGAAGGTTTAATTTTAGGTTTTTATGGTGACTATTGGAACGAAGCTGGTGTTTTGTATCAAGGTTATTCATTCAAGAATCTCGAAAAAGAAAAAGCAATTGAGTTTTTAAATAAAATTGTGACTTCGATTGAAGAAAATAAAAAATTCTTAAATGAAAATGGTGATAACAACAATATCTATTTCAAATATGACGATATGGATGTTTTAATTTGGACAAATATGGGAAGTTATACGATAAGAATTTTTTGGCAAGGATTTGATTCTACTTGGGAGGAAACGGCTTTTGCACGTTCAAAAAGAAGATTTGAAAAGAAAATTAAATAAAAAAACAGCACACAACAGCCGTTTCTCGCAATTGCGAATTTTGTTATAAGTTCACGTTTACGTTTCGCAATAATTTTTATCTTTAACGGAAAATAATCCGTTCCGAAGTTCGCAACTGACGAGAAGCGGCGGAACGTTAGCAAACAGTTTCTACGGAAGTCGTAAACAAACAGACAGACAGAAATAAAATATGAAAGCAAACGAAACCAAAGTAGATAAATTCTTAGCGACAAATGAAACAACATTTGCCATTCCTGTTTATCAGAGAAATTACGACTGGACACTTTTTCAATGTAAACAGCTACTTCACGACATTATCGAAACGGGTAAAAACGACAAGACAAATGCTCACTTTATTGGGAGTATAGTTTATGTTCACGATGACGTTTACACAGCATCAGGCTTAACGGAATTGGCGGTTCGATAATATGGGCACACAACGTTCCGCCGCTTGGCGAGGTTGCGAACTTCGTAACCGTTTATTTTCCACTAATATAATACTTCTTGCGAAACGGAAGCGTGAACTTAATACAAAATTCGCAATCTTGCCAAACGGCTGTTATATGATGCCCGCTTTTTTTATTTAGCTTCTTTATCTGTTTCGCTCTTCCACTTTCTGTTTTGGACTTCGTTTATTTCACTCGGGACATAGCTTTGTTTAGTTCGGACATTGTCTTGTTTGATTGAACCCAAGCCTTGTTCGATTTGGACATTGTCTTGTTTATTTTGGACTATGCTTATTTCGATTGTGCCTGTGTCTTGTTTAGTCGAGCCAAAGCCTTGTTCGATTGCGCCAAGGCTTTGTTCGATTTGGACATTGCTTATTCGGTTTAGCGTTTTTTGAATTTTATTTTTGAGATAGCTTTGTATTGTGCTGAACTCGCATCAAGGATTGTGAATAGGTAATCTTTGGCTTTGTTAGCAGTATCTACAAGGTTATCTTCTGAATTGTATAGTGTTGTGTTTCTTGTGCTACGAGCATTGTTTAAAGGTATGAAAGTGTCTGCAACGGCTTGGGTTTTAACCAGCATAGAAGCTTTTTTGGCTTGGTAGGTTGCGATTTTATATTCGTTTTCGTTTGGGTTATAATTTGGTGTGTTTTGTAATAATGAGATTAACAAATCCATTGTGTTTGTACGTTGGTCGTAACTCATTTGTGAAGTTGAATAGCTGTCTTGTTCATCTTTCGGGTCGGTTGAGGGATTATCTTTTGATTTTTTAATCCCTTTCAGTTTACGAATGATTGTCATAAAATCTTCAAGTTGCACTTGTGTAACTCCCTCTGTTGCTTTGTAGGCTTTTCGGAGTTTGGTTAATTCACGGTTTAAAGGCTTGAAGATTACTTCTCTTTCATCTACCGCAACAGAGTAGGGTGCAACCAGATTATTTACACTCGCTTGTTGGGTAAAAGATGTTGTGTAGATGGTTTGTAAATTTGGTAAAAGTAATTTTGGATTACTTGGGTTGTATGTTGCGCCCAAAGCAATAATGTTAGTGTTTAATAAATTTAGGTTTGCAATGTTTTTTGCGTGTCCTACTTCGGATGTTGATGCCATAATAAGTTGGTTTTGAATTAATAGTAAACCAAAAATAGCAAAAAAATATTTGTAAGATTTATTTTCTAACGATTAAATTTAAAATCGTAAATATCTTGTTGCGTTTACTCGAATTCCAAATCTGAATTCGTCGAATTGATTTTGTAATGTTGTGATTGTGGTTTGTGAACCTTTTAATGAATGATGTGCGTATTCGACATGGAAATTGATTAACTTATTTGTGAAAGGTAAATTATAATTAACTCCTAATCTTAGTGCTTGTTCTGTTGCGTTTTCTATTTGATTATTTAGTGTAACTAAATCATATCGTACAAACGGAACTAAATCGCCCATTTTAGTATTCTCAAATACTTGAAATTGTATTTGTCCGTAACCGCCTGAAACATTTAAGTTTTGGTTGGAGTAATTAGAATATATTGCTTCATATTCTAATGTATAATAATGACTTCCGATTTTGTTTGTATAATCTGCATTGTTTTCAAAAGTTAGTTTGTTTCCGGTTGCTGATGTATTACCAAGATTTTCATTGTTTATTGCCGAAAGTAGTGTGAAACTTTTGTTATTTATGTTGCGTGTATGGTCGATTGCAAAACCGATATTTAGTTTTTCAACACTTTTATCATTAGGTTGAATTAGTGCTTGTGTTATTTTGATTGCTAATGCATTCCAAAATTGAAAATTGGGTTGGTCTTGATTGAGCGAACCCCGATTGTCTTGCATCGATGCTTGTAAAAAAGTTTTTTTACTGATTTGTGATTGAATTTGAAATCCCCATTGTGTGCCAAAACTATTTGTGTTTCCGTGTTGTTCTAGTATTAAACTTCGGTTTATTGTTGGAAGATTACCTGACGACAAATTATCTTCTCGTGAAAGTATGCTAGTGTTTTCGCCAAACAATATTCTGAATTTATTTGGGTCATTTGTATTTTGAAAAGTTACAAATAAGTTTTCCAAAATTTTGAAGCGTTTACTATCTTGGAAGAAATTGTTATCCGTAAAATCAACTTCGTAAAATACCGTGGAACGGTATTTATTTCCGTTTATTTTGAATGGATAACTTGGTAATTGAAACTCCATTCCTTGCCGAGCTCTTCGCCACACAGGAAGTTGATTTGGTGAAAATAATCTTTCGGCAAATGCCCAAGTTGTCCATTGAAAATCATTTTTCTTGTACTGTAAGCCTGCATCGGGATTATAACTAAAATGCTTGATGCTGTCATTTTGCGCTATTGAATTAATGAAACACAAGAGCAACAATGATAAATATAAATTTTTCATTTTGCTTTTTTAGAGTTAATGTGGAATTTATATCTCATAAAAGTAGCCCCAATTAAAACAATTAGACAAAGTTCTGATACTAATTTTTCGGCATCAAAAATATCGACAGGGCGGTTTTTTAATAAGGGGTCCATTATTATTCCGTGAATTACAAATAGCATTGCCGTACCATAAGAAATAAGGTGTATGTTTTTCCAAGTGCGAAAACTCATTTTATCTCTCACTATTTTTTGGGTTGTTATGATAACCGTAACTATTGCAAACATTGAAAGTGTTCCAAAAGCAACAAATAGTTTTTGTGTTGGTGCGTTGATTGGAAAAATGATGTCAATGAGTTTGAATTTTGTTGAAGCATCAAATAGTAGTAATGTTGGATGCAGAACGACCAAAAATAAAGCGATGTAGGCTGTCCAATTATGAAAAACGAACAGATTAATGTTTTTGATTTTTTTGGGTAGCGTTTTCCAATACGTTTGACGTTTGTAGTTTGTGCTTAATAACATTCCTAAAAGGAAGTTGAAAGATAGCACGACTGTGGCGACTAATCCTGTAAACGAGGAAAGGTCTAAAAATGATATGTTTAGCATTTTAGTGTAATTTGATATTATAAATAAAATAGAATGTTTGTCACATAATTTATGTAACAGTAATTTTATTTATAATATCAAATTAATAGTGAAGAGTAAAGAATGTAACGCCTTTCGGGTGGTTCTGAATATTTATTAAGATTGTAGTTAGCTACATTTTCAGAAATATATTTTTGAGTTATAACTATTTCTGGTTTTGCGTAAAATAAAGTATCGTTTAATTGTTTTTGAGATTCAATTTTTGTTGTGCTTATATCTAAAGGAGATTGATAGATATAAATATGAGTTTCATTTTGAAAATTTTGCTTTTCTTCAATGTCTGAAAATTCAAATACTGTGTTTAAATAACAGCACGAAATTAGAGAAATGAAAAGTATTTTTAAGTTGAAAACCATTTAGTAAAGGTAAAGGTTTTTATTTTGTAATTGTTTTTTAAATAGTGGATTTTTGAGCAGTTTCTTTTCAACGTTCCGTGTAGCTCACGGGTTTCATATAACGTTCCGCCGCTTCTCGTCAGTTGCGAACTTCGGAACTTCTTATTTTCCGTTAAAGATAAAAATTCTTGCGAAACGTAAACGTGAACTTACCACAAAATTCGCAATTGCGAGAAACGGCTGTTACCAGCTGGCTTTATTATTATTTATCTACATAATTTTCAGGATTGTTTTTCAAACTCCAAATAATTTCATCCATAATTGCCGTTTGAATTTTCACATCAGGTCTTTCTCCGAAAAATTCGTCATAATTTGAATAGCCGACTTGTCTTTCGATGTATTGTGGAGCATTCCCTAAATATGCGATTTCAATTCTTTTATAAATTATTTTTGTTGTCTTTTCAATAAAGTTTATTTCAGCATATTTTCTCATCGAAGGGCTTCCATTTGAATAACTTCCTTCTTTTTTCCCAATATTATTTATCCAAATAATAACATTTGCTTTACTTAGTCCAATATGTATCGTATTTAGTTTCTTTTGCGATTATCTTAAAATCGAAACACACATTACCATTTTCATCACCTTTTCTAAATGATGGATTTATTCCAGTAATCAGAATATCTTTTTGTTCATTGTTTATTGAATAATTAAATCCTCTTTCCTTAATTATTTCAGGCAATTCGTTAATATATTTTTCATTCCAAATTTCTAAAAGTCTTTCTTGGATATTCATTAAATTTTTATTTTTAATTGTTCAAATTATTAAATTTTCTTAACCTCAAAATTTCCTGCACTTTTATATGATTTTGCTTGTGAATTAAATCCAAGTCTATCGATTTCATTTTCAATATCTTTCGCATCTGGAGTTGGAATGGTTGATGAAACAACTTGAAATTCATAACCTTTAGGCATATTTCCATAATTACCTTTTGCTATTAATTTGTAGACAGCCATATTTTAATTTTAAAAGTTTTTGTTTTCAATTTTTCGTTTAACGTTCTGATTTGCAGTTTTCTGCGGTAAACTTGCCCATAACGTTTTGCAGCTACAAGAAGTTGGGGATTTCGGAGCACAAAACTGTCAAGCCAGCACAAATGTTGATGCGAGGTTGGATGTTCAATTAACCACTGAACCCCCAATTTCTTGTAGGTGCTGTTATGCCTTCGCCCTTCTTTTCTAGTCAGCATATTTGATTGATAATTCGTCTTCAAATCCAAAAATTGTCAAGGCTTGTTTTATTCTGTCGAACTTGCCCATATTGTCAATGTTTGCTTCTATAAAATATGTTTCACTTATTGGAACTGCTTGTCTTAATCCATTCGCTTCAGGTGTTTTTGTCAAACTAAGTCGGTCGCCAATTTCTGATGTAAAAAAGGTTTCTGGTTGTAAGTCGAATAATTGTTTGAACACTTCAATATAAAGTTTTGCTACTTGTGTAACTTCAAGTTTTTGATTGAAGAAAATAGCATACTCTAACTTCTTGTGTTTTGGGTCTTCTGCATCAAAAATGTTTATTTCGTCATTAGTTGCTTCGAGTTCAATGTCAATTTTAGGAATTTCCCAAATATTAATAAAGCGTTCAGAAATAGTATTTGCTCGTTCTTCAATTTCTGTTTTATCCCATTTTGATTTTTCTTTCAAATCTCTGTTTAGCCACAGTCTGCTGAAAGTATAACCTTGCTCTTTGCCATCAACATTCATTACTTTCTTGTCAAGAAATGGCTTGTTACTTAATTTGCCGTTGTTGCCTGAGAGAGTAAGATTGCCGATTGTGTTGAGATAGTTTTCTTTTATCAAATTGTATTCGTCCGCACCTAATTCAATTTTCCATTTTGGGTCAGGGTTTTGCGGAAAAATATGTTCAATAGTTATGTCGGAATTTCCTTCAATTGCTACTGGTTCGTTGTTTTGAAAGTTTTCAAGTCGTTCTAATAAGTAGGTTCGGTTTTTAGGTTTAATGTTGTAAACATCTTTTTCTTTTAGTGCGTTTATCGTTTCTGTGTTTCTTGGGAAACGCTGAACACCTGACCTTTGAAGTAAAGATTTTTGAATTGAAAACAAATAATTGTTAGGCTCAACTTTGTCGTATAAGCCCATAAATATTTTATTAAGTGCATTGGTCGGCAAGCCTAAAATGAAACGTCTGAATGTGAATGATTGAACTGTCGATAAAACTGAAATAAAAGTTGCTTTATCAATTATGTCATTTGAAAAATCTTCATAAACCTTCATTAAGAAAGGAAACGCAACATTTATTTCTAACCTGTTGATGTATTCAAGTTGAATTCGTATTAGTTTGTCAGGTTCGTTTTTCGGGTTAGTTAGTTTATTGTAATACTTAACTAATGATTTTAATTCTGTGAGAACAAGCTCCAATTCGTCAATGGTGGAAGTTGGATATTTCTCTTTGAATTTTGCGTAAACGTCACCTTTGTTTGGTATTTCTTTGTTTTTAAGAGTTAAGTAATCACGAATGAATTCAGAAACACGAGTTTTATTCAATGTTTCATCCTTTGCGTTTTTCTCGATTACTTCCCAATAGCTTTTGTAAATTCTGTCTTGATTTGTTCTTGAAAGCCCCATTAGAATATAATTTCTAATAAGGTCGGCTTGTGATAATTCAAGACCGGTTGAATTCAGACTTTCAAAAATTCTTTGCGGATTATCTTTTTGTCTGTCAAGTGCAATATCAACGAAAATGAGTTTAGAAAGTCCACGCTGAATAACTTCAAAGTTCTCCGCATTAATTGCTGACCTGAAATAATCAAAATTTTCTATAATTTTTGAATAGCCTTTAAATTCTTCTCCATCTGTTGAATTTAGAATATGTCGAAGTGCTTCTTTATTATTTTCGGTTGGTTTTAATTTCAGCTTTTCTTCTTCGGGTGCAAATTCATTTATTAAATACGTTTTCTGAATTCGGTTAACTAGCATTTGGTTGTCAAGTTCCTTTGCAAGTCTGTAAAGTGCGATATAAATTAATGTGATAGTCGTAAGACGTTGCTGTCCGTCAATTATGGTTAATCGTAAAAAAAGAAGTACAATTTGTTTTTCTTTAACACTTTTAACTTACATTTGAAATAGCCAAATTTCTAAGCGTTCAAATAAGACAATACCACCTTGGTCTTTTGAACAGATTAAAATGCCATTTTATAATGGCAATCAATGTCAAAAAAATCTGTTACAAAACATTAATTTTAAACAACAAAAATTATGAAAGACCTATTTAAAAAAATTGCGAAGCCCTTATTGATTGTCTCACTTATTTTGCTTTTCAGTTGCGAAAAAGATTTGTATGAAGAGAAAATAAAAAAAGATTACAAATTTAAATATGAAACCTTAACTGGAACTAAAGCACAACAAATATTTGACAGAGTTAATAACAAAATCAGAATTAAAGGTTCTTCTATTGCAGGTAGTTATAATAGAGTAGTTATTACAGGTATTGGAACAATAGAATCTGACGAAGTGTTAAAAGTTATAGATAGTCTTGGAAAGGAAAATTACACCTTTAAGGTTTTACGACCGACAGATAATTACAAAGTTTTTTATAATTTACTCTTCCAAGAAAAAGATGGCTATTCAGTAGTTAAACTTTTTGAGTATACGATGACTGACGAATTTGCAGAAAAGTATAAATTAACTCAAGACTTTAAAGATTTTAAAGGAACAGTTTCTTACCTTGTTTTGTATAATGACACACCATGTCCTGATCCTGATTTGATAATTCATATAGGAGAAGTACCAACAATTACAACGCCTGGAGGTGGTGGAAATGACAACAACAACCCTCCTCCCGGAGGAGGGTGCTTAAATTGTGGCGATAATTTAGGTCATGGAACAGGTGGAAATGGTATAGTAGATTTGATTGCTGCTATGCTTTTTTCCGATACACCAAGAGACAATCCAGCAAGTGCTATTCATGTGCATTCGCCATATCCTCCGCCAGGTACTTCTAAAGTTTTTATGCGCTTTTTTGACCCAATTGGCACACCCACTCCTGAAGAACCTGAAACAGATCCATGCCCTATAAAAACTCAAATTGGTATTCTATCACCATATGATAAGTGTACACAATCATTTTTATCAGGTTTGGATAACGATTCAAGAATATGGCTATATGATAATTATGACCAATGCAATACGTTACAGAATTATATATATAAAAGCGACAATTGTAATGAAGCTAGCATTTTAGCGAAGGAAATTTTGGAGGATCTTATTTGGGAAAGCAAGCATGTTAATAGCACCGATTTAGAAGCGAATCCATGCACTAATAACGTGTATGGCCAAATGAAACAAACAAGATTAATGGCAAGATTGTTAAGAAATTTTTCTGGAGAAAAACCAATTGTTAATCTAGATTGGGATATTGCGAATTTAGGAACATGCTCTTCAACTAATTGTTTAAATGGTAGAACAACTTATCAACTTGGTGATACCTTTGCAAATATTGCTCTTAATTCAAATATGATTAGCTCTGCATCAAAAATTTGGATTGCAAAAACAATGCTACACGAATTAATCCATGCCGAAACAATTAGACTTCTTATTTCTGAAGGCGATGGAGATTTAATTCCAAATCCTAATGATTTTCCATCGCTATGGAACGCATATGTTAACAACATGAATAATCCAATCCAGATCATGAATACATGGCTAATTTTTATGTAACAAAAATGGTTACTGCTCTTCAAGAATATTGTACCGCCGCAAACATTTCCGTATCACCTGAAACGCTAACTGGTATATCTTGGTCAGGTCTACACAATACTACTGCATGGGGTAATCTACCACCAGCAACAAGACAAACTTATGCAAGCGTATGGAGTCAAGAATTAACTGCAGGCGGATGCCCTTAATTAAAATTTAAAATCTATTAATATGAAAACATTTATTTCAATACTAATAATTCTAATTTTCTCAACCGTACAATCCCAAAAAACTATATGTTTCAATGAAAAAGGAATAAAGGGAATAATATTTACAAAAGAGTATTTTGCCAATAATAAGCAAAGTTTTTCGCCTAGTATAAATGATATTAGAGAAATTGAAAAGCAAATAAAAATAAAAGGTGAAAACTTTTCTAATTATTACCGACAATATATTGGGCGAAATGTGGCTAAAAAAGAAATTATTGCTCAACTTCTACCCAAATCTAGAATTAAATCATACCATAACTGGAATAAGAGTTATATATATATTCAAGATGATACCGAAGTTAGATATATCTATTATGATTTAAAAACTAAAAAAATAAGCATTAAACCGAAAGAAAGTTTTGGTGGGTAATCTAAGACTAAATGGGAAAAATGCCTATTTAGCTTTAGTAACCGACGCCTATTCAAAACAAGTAATGGGCTTTCATATAGCAACCAATATGAAAGCTTCATTATCATTAGAGGCGCTTAAAATGGATTTGAAAAATAGAAAATATCCCCAAAGAAAACTAGTTCATCATTCCGACAGAGGATTCCATTACTGTTGGCCAGAATACGTCAAAATATTGCAAGACAATGATATCCTAGTAAGCATGACCGAACAATATGATCCTTATGAAAATGCGCTTGCAGAACGATTGAACAAAACCATGAAATATGAGTTTGGACTTAATCAAACTATTCCTAACAAAACAATTGCCCAGAAGATGGTAAGACGCGCTGTAAAGGTTTATAACACATTAAGACCACATGACAGCTTAAATGGAAGAACGCCTGTTAGCGTGCATTTAAATGCCGATATGCCATATAAATCTTATCGTAGGAATAAAGAAATTATTTATCTAAATTTGAATTGAAAACAGAGTAAAAAAATGTCAACCTATTTCAGGACGCTACACCGCGGAAATCAACACTATTAATTACTTCCAAAAAAAGTAAAGTCTTTTGAAGTAAATGACAATCATTTGAAGTATTTTTGACAATAAACATACAGATGTATAAATCTGATTTTATATGAAAAATATTGATAAAAATAGTTTAGAAAATGCATATCGTTTGTTCGAATCAAATGATATTGACAATATCGAAATTGGAACAACAAAAGGTCTTATGGAGATACATTATTATCTTTTTAATGGTTTATACGATTTTGCTGGAAAAGTGCGCAAACATAATATATCAAAAGGCGGCTTTAGATTTGCAAACGCTATATATTTAAACGAAATTTTGGTAAAAATTGAGCAAATGCCTGAGAACAATTTCGAAGAAATTATCTCAAAATACATTGAAATGAATATAGCTCATCCTTTTATGGAAGGTAACGGAAGAACAATGCGTATATGGCTCGATATGATTTTAAAAACAAGGATTGAAAAATTAGTGAATTGGCAATTTGTAGATAAATCACTTTACTTACAAGCTATGGAAAGAAGCCCAATTAATGGTTTGGAATTAAGAACTTTATTAAGTCAAAACTTAACTGACGAAATAAACAATAGAGAAGTTATTTTTAAAGGAATTGAACAGTCATACTATTATGAAGGATATGAAAAAGATGATGATGAATAGTAATTCCTGAATTTTTTACTTAAAACGCCAGCTGGTAACAGCCGTTTCTGGCAATTGCGAATTTTGTGGTAAGTTCACGTTTGCGTTTCGCAAGAAATATTATCTTACTGGAAAATAATTCGTTCCGAAGTTCGCAACTGTCGCAAAGCCGCGGCACGTTACTAGAAATTCCGCTTTTTCTCAGAACTTTCACTTTTAAATTCAAGTCTTCTTCCTTATTTCTCGGTAAATAAAACACAGAAATTTAAACGCTATTCGAAAAAAATGTTGCGGAATATTACTTGGAATTGTAACGTAGAAATTATTGTGTAGAATTTGATACGCAGAAAGTATTGCGCATAAATTGTTGCATATAATTTTTTGCGTGGAATTTTTTATTAAATAATGTTGCTGAAAAGAACGTGTGGAAAGTAGAAACTGGAAAAGTATTACGTGAAATGTTGCGTAAAAATCAAACTTGGCACAACTTCTAGTAACAGCCGTTTCTCGCAATTATGAATCGCGAACAGGGAAAAAGAGCGAATTCCAAACAATAAAAAATCCAAACCATCTTATCGCCATTCTAACATTTACCTTTGTATCTTTGTATCGCAAAAAATAAAGAATGGAATCAGTTATTGATACTAATTTACATATAGGTAAGCCAAAATGGCTTAAGGTAAAACTACCTATCGGTCAAAAATACTCCGAACTACGGGGTCTAGTTGATAAATACAATCTCAACACCATCTGCGCTTCCGGCAGTTGCCCAAATATGGGTGAATGCTGGGGCGAAGGCACCGCAACCTTTATGATTCTGGGGAATATTTGTACGCGTTCCTGTGGTTTTTGCGGTGTAAAAACCGGTCGCCCGGAAACAGTAGATTGGGATGAACCCGAAAAAGTTGCGCGTTCCATAAAAATTATGAAAATAAAGCACGCGGTAATTACGAGTGTTGACCGTGACGATTTAAAAGATATGGGTTCTATCATTTGGTTGGAAACCGTTCAGGCAATCCGTAGAATGAATCCTGACACAACTATGGAAACACTTATCCCTGATTTTCAAGGCGTTGAACGAATAATCGACAGAATAGTAGAAGCCAATCCTGAAGTAGTTTCACACAATGTTGAAACCGTTCGCCGTTTAACGCGTGAAGTCCGTATTCAGGCAAAATATGACCGGAGTTTGGCGGTTTTAAAATATCTGAAAGACCAGGGAATACGCCGAACCAAATCGGGTATCATGCTTGGTCTTGGAGAAACCGAAGAAGAAGTAATACAAACTATGAAGGATCTGAGTGAACAAAATGTCGACATCGTTACCATTGGCCAATACCTTCAACCCAGTAAAAAGCATTTGCCTGTTAAAGAATTCATTACTCCGGAACAATTCGCTAAATATGAAAAACTAGGTAAGGAAATGGGATTCCGTCATGTAGAAAGTGGTCCGTTAGTGCGTTCTTCTTATCACGCAGAAAAACATATTCTTTAGAATTAACAATTACGAAGTACGAATTTGAAAACAAAAATTGCCATCAACGGTTTTGGACGCATTGGAAGAAGTCTTTTTCGATTGCTGCTCAATCATCCTTCGATTGAAGTTATCGCCATCAATGACATTGCTGATAACAAAACTATGTCGCATTTGGTAAAATATGACAGTATCCATGGCGTTTTACCATTAAATGTTTCCTATAACGATACGTCGATAATCGTAGATAGAAAATCTTATTTATTTTTCCATGAAAAGGAAATTTCAAACCTTAAATGGAATAACATTGATTTCGTAATAGAATGCACAGGAAAATACAACACTTTCGAAGATATCAATAAACATATTCTGGCTGGAGCCACAAAAGTAATTCTCTCTGCTCCTTCTGAAGTTGCTGAAATTAAAACCGTAGTTCTTGGTGTCAACGAAAACATATTAGACGGAACTGAAAAGATAGTTTCTAACGCCAGTTGCACAACCAATAATGCAGCTCCAATGATTAAAATCATCAACGACCTTTGCGGCATTGAGCAAGCGTATATCACTACCGTACATTCCTATACAACTGATCAAAGCTTACACGACCAGCCCCATAAAGATTTGCGTCGGGCGCGAGGAGCAAGCCAAAGTATTGTTCCAACAACAACCGGCGCCGCAAAAGCGCTAACTAAAATCTTTCCCGAAATGGAAGGAAAAATTGGCGGTAGTGGAATTCGCGTTCCTGTTCCTGATGGTTCTTTGACCGATATAACCTGTTATGTGAAAAAAGAAGTTACCATTGCGGAAATCAATGCTGCGTTTAAAAAAGCGTCCCTATCTTCACTTAAAGGAATCTTAGATTATACAGAAGATCCGATAGTTTCAGTAGATATTATCGGCAATCAAAACTCTTGTCTTTTTGATTCCCAATTAACTTCTGTCATCGGTAAAATGGTTAAGGTTGTAGGTTGGTATGATAACGAAATTGGTTATTCTTCCCGAATAATTGATTTAATACTGTTGTTAAAAAAATAATTTCCTTATTTTTAACAGCATAATTTATCTGGCCTCACAAAATGAAATGGATTTGGATTTTCATATTTATTCCAGTTGTCTTTTTTGGACAAAAACCATCAATTAATAAAATTGACAGCACTGCTTATTACATCCAGTTGGCCAACTTCAATAAAAAAACAAACAACTATAAATCTGCTCTTGCTTTCTCCCAGAAAGCCTATAATTATGCTAAACTTCACAATAATATAAAAGGAAAAGCTGACGCATTATTCTTTCTTGGAACAACGTATTTTGAGTTAAAAAAAATGAATGATGCGTTAGAGTCCTTTTTGAATAGTGCTAATATCTACAATTTACTTCTACCATCAACCGACTATGCTTTTTGCTATTATAACATTGGGCTTTGCTACATGAATTTGGAAGAATTTGATAAAGCCGAAGACAATTTTGATAAAGCAGAATCTATCTATAATCTATTAAAAATTGACGCTTCGCCTTTTATGAATTTGCAAAAAGGGATTTTATATAAAAACAACGGAAAAACGGAATTAGCTTCTAAGTTGTTTAACGAAATCATTTCAAAAGACGATACAAAAGATGTTTTCAAAACCAAAGCTGAAGCGCTTTACCAACTCGGAACAATTGAACAAAAATTAAATCATAACAACTTAAGTGTAAACTATCTCAATAGAGCATTGCAGTTAAGCTCAGATGATAAAAACTTAGATCAAAAAGCAAAGATACTTTTGGATTTAAGCAAATCTTATGAAAAATTACTTGACTTAAAAAAGTCGTATACGTATTTAAAAGCACACTTAGCTTTAAAAGACAGCCTTTCCCATTTATACAACAAAAAATTAAATATTAGTGACTATGTGAGTTTTAAGGAAAGCGAGCGAATGAAAGCCATTAATCAAATGGCGAAAGAAAATGAAACGCAACAGAAAACCAACAAATTTGCCAAGCTTATCAGCATTTTAGCAATTGCCCTGATTACTATCCTGTCACTTTTGAGTTTGTCGTTATATAAAAATAACATCATCCGAAAACAATCTAACAATACGCTAAAAGAGAAAAATTTCGAATTACAAATTGCAAAAGACAATGCGGAAAAAGCCTCAAAAGCCAGAGCAGAATTTTTATCAACCGTAAGCCACGAACTCAGAACGCCACTTAACGCCATCAATGGAATTACCCATTTATTGATTGAAGATAATCCTAAGGAGAATCAAATACACTACTTAAATTCTTTGAAATTTTCGGGAAATTACCTCTTGACATTCATCAATGAAATCCTGGAAATTAACCGAATCGACTCGAATAATATAGAAATTGAATATATCGATTTTAATATCAAACAATTGTTGTTGGATATTAAAAATGCGATGCATGAAATTGCATCCAAAAACGAGAATAAATTTATTTTGGAAATAGACCCCAACGTTCCGGAAATTCTGCTTGGCGACCCTACCAAATTGTCACAAATATTTATCAATTTAATTAATAATGCGCTGAAGTTTACCATAAATGGCGAAGTAAAAGTTACAGTCAAAGTAGTCGAAACCGGTGATGATTACTCCAGAATAAATTTTGCGATAAGCGACACGGGCATTGGTATTCCTGAGGATAAACAGGAAACTATTTTTGAAAGTTTCTCGCAAGGTTCTATTGAAATTAACAGAAAATACGGCGGAACAGGTTTAGGTCTGACCATTGTTAAAAAAGTGGTTGATTTATTAGGTGGCGAAGTGAATTTAATCAGCAAAGTTGGTGTTGGAACTACTTTTGATTTCGAATTAAATCTACTGCACGGAACTAAAGAAATTGTAGTGAAAAAAGAAAAATCCTATTCGGACTCGGTATTGATAGGCAAAAACATCTTGGTGGTGGAAGATAACAAAATCAACCAAATGGTGACCAAAAAAATGCTCGAGAAAAAAGAAATTGTATGTCAAATTATTGACAATGGCGAAGACGCGGTTAAATTGCTTAGCAAGGAAAATGATTTCGATTTAGTCTTGATGGATGTTCATTTACCAGGAATAAACGGAACCATTGCTACGGAGCGAATTCGGAAATTTGACACAAAAAAACCCATCATTGCCTTGACGGCGATTTCTTTGAACGAAAATAGGGAAATGCTTATGTCATTTGGCATGACCGATGTAATCACTAAACCTTTTGACCCAGAAAATTTCTATGAAATTATTGCTGCGAATTTGAGTTAAAACTGCAGAATCAATTCTTTAATTAATTTTCTAACATGAGGTTCTGCTTTTGCTGCAGCTTTTAAAACTTCGTCATGGCTAACATCTTCCATGCTTGTTTCCTCATCTCCCATATCGGTAATTACAGATAATCCAAAACATTCTATTCCCATATGGCGTGCGACAATAACTTCAGGAACTGTGGACATTCCAACGCAGTCGGCACCAAGAATTTTTACCATTTTATATTCTGCAAAAGTTTCAAATGTTGGGCCTTGCAGACCAAGGTAAACGCCATCATAAACCGTGATATTATTTTCAACAGCTATTTCCTTTGCTTTTTTAATCATAGCTTTATTGTAAGCTTCGTTCATATTCAAGAACCGTGGTCCAAAACGTTCGTCATTTTTTCCATGTAACGGATGTTCGGGGAAAAAATTAATATGATCCTTGATTACTACCACTGAGCCTACTTCATAATCAGAATTCACACCGCCTGAAGCATTAGAAACAACCAATTTAGTAATACCAAGATATTTCATAACGCGAACAGGGAAGGTGACTTGCTTCATATCATAGCCTTCATAGAAGTGAAAACGTCCTTGCATGGCAACAACTTTTTTGGTTCCGATAGTTCCAAAAACCAACGCTCCTTTATGTCCTTGAACAGTTGATACAGGGAAATTTGGAATTTCGTTGTATGGTAATGTAAATTCAATAGTGATATCATCGGTAAAACTTCCTAATCCTGAACCTAAAATAACACCATATTCCGGCGTGAAGTTGGTTTTATTCTTTATATAATTAACGGTTTCCTGTACAAGTTCCCACATAGTTTAAAATGATTTGGTCAAAAGTTTCCGAATTGCTCACGAACTTACTTTTGATTGGTAAATAATATAATTGCGTTTCTGAAATTTTAGCTTTCAAACGTACAAAATCTTTTTCAGTTGTGACGATGATTTTGTCTTTACCCTGTTTTTTTAAAGATAAAATTTCGATTTCGCTAAAATGATGATGGTCCGGAAATGTTATAATTTCATCAGTATCAGCTTTTAAAAAATCGAAAAAATACTTTGGTTTGGCAATTCCGGCTACTAATATTTTTTTCATTGTCTTTACTTCGCCTACTGCGATGCTTTTTGTCTCATTATAAACTTTATCATCATAATCAATACTGCTAAAAAAAACAGGCAGGTCAAAACCCAGTTTCTTTTTGATATTTTGCTGCTCAAGCTCAGAAATTTTCAGCGGACATTTGGTAACTATAATTAGGTCCGCCCTTTCCGCTCCATTTCTGCTTTCGCGAAGGTTTCCTGTTGGCAACATAAAATCATCACAAAACAAATCGCCGTAAGTCGTTAAAAGGATATAAAAACCAGCTTTTACTTTGCGATGTTGGAAAGCATCGTCCAACAGAATGATTTCGGGAATCGTTTCTTGTTTCAATAATTGTTCAATCCCATTTCGTCTGTCAGTATCAACCGCAACTTGGATGTTTGAAAATTTTTTAAAATACTGAAAAGGTTCATCCCCAAGAATTTCTGCATTTGAAGAAGCATCTGCCAAAACAAAACCTTCCGATTTTCGTTTGTAACCCCGACTTAAGGTTGCTACTTTATATTTTGGTGAAAGCAGCCTGATTAAATACTCAATCTGTGGTGTTTTTCCGGTGCCACCAACGGTCAGATTTCCCACAGCAATAACGGGAATATCAAACGAATACGATTTTAAAATACCTTTATCATAAAGATAATTTCTTAAAGAAGTGATAAAACCATAGAATATGGCAAAAGGAAAGAGTAATTTTCGCAACAAAATCATCCTACGAAAGTAACGATTTTTTATATTTGAATGAAATTATTTGATTTAGACAATGCAAATGAAACCCCAATTACTAAAAATCTTATTCGTTTTGCTGCTGATTTCTCCTGTTGCTTTTTCGCAGGAAGCGGATAACTCGGCTATATTGAAGATAATTTTTTCCAAATATTATAAAGACGAAAAAGTAATCGCAAAAGGAAGACTTCAGTTGCTGAGTTTTTATTGCAAAAAAGCACCAAACAACGAGGAAGTTCTGGAAGTTATTTCAAAAAGTGATTTCCTTAAGAAGAATGCTGCGGAAATCAAAAGCCAAATCATCATTACTGTCGACGAAGACTGGTCTACCGCTTATAATCTCTTATTTGACAATCAAAATCAATATTTGAAAAGCAAAGTCAATGCGTGTTTGTCTTTTGAAGAATATAAAATTGTCTCGGACCGCTATGGTGAAAACAACCAACGTTTAATGATTATCAGCAAACCAATATATTTTGGAGATGGAAATAATGCTTTAGTAAAAGTTGCGTTCTACCGAAGTATTGAACACAACAGTGGTAGTTTTATGCTGCTTGAAAAAGTAAATGGCATTTGGACAATTAAGGAATATTTAAACCAATGGGCAACATAAAATGAAGATAAAAGAAATACTCTTAATCCTTGAAGAAATGGCGCCTTTGGCGTATGCCGAAGATTTTGACAACGTTGGTTTACTTGTTGGAAATCAGGAAAATGTCGCAACCGGAATTTTAGTTTGCCATGATGCTTTAGAAAGCGTGATTGACGAAGCGATTTCCAAGAAATGCAACCTGGTCGTGTGCTTCCATCCTATTATCTTCTTAGGTTTAAAGAAGATTACGGGGAAGGATTATGTTGAACGTTCTGTACTTAAAGCTATTAAAAATGATATCGCTATTTATGCCGTTCATACTGCTTTGGACAATCACAAAGATGGAGTCAATAAAATCTTCTCTGATGCATTAGGTTTGATTAACACTACCATTTTAGTTCCAAAACAAAACTTTATTCAAAAACTTGTAACGTATACGGTTCCTGAAAATGCGGAACAAATTCGTCTCGCTTTAGGCAAAGCTGGCGCCGGAACCATTGGAAATTACGCCAACTGCAGTTTCAATTCGGAAGGTTTCAGCACTTATCAAGGCAATGAACACAGCAATCCAACTATTGGAAACAAAGGTGAATTAACCCAAACAAATGAAGTCAAAATTGAGGTTGTTTTTGAAAAACACCTGCAATCCAAAATCCTAAAAGCATTGTTTACCAATCATGTTTACGAAGAAGTGGCTTATGAGATTTACGATTTACAAAATTCCCATCAGAATATTGGCCTCGGAATGATTGGCGAACTTGAAAAACCAATGTCTGAAGTTCAGTTTTTGGCATTCGTAAAAGACAAAATGCAATGTGGCGGAATTCGACATAGTGCTCTTCTTGGAAAACCTATTAAAAAGGTTGCTGTGCTTGGCGGTTCGGGAAGTTTTGCGATTAAAAACGCTATTCAGGCGAATGCAGATGTTTTCCTGACTGCCGATTTGAAGTATCATAACTTTTATGAAGGTGAAAATCAATTGGTTTTGGCAGATATTGGACACTTTGAAAGTGAAAGATTTACAAAAAATTATATTGTTGAATTTCTTAAGAAAAAAAACCTTAATTTTGCAATCATTTTTTCGGAAGAAAATACAAATCCAGTTAAGTACTTATAAAATATGGCGGCTACAAAAGAATTAAATGTTGAAGACAAATTAAGAGCTATTTATGACCTTCAAATCATAGATACAAGAATTGATGAAATCAGGAATGTAAGAGGCGAATTGCCTTTGGAAGTGGAAGATTTAGAAGATGAAGTTACTGGCTTAAGTACACGTTTAGATAAGTTAAAAAGTGATTTGGTTACTATTGAAGAGCAAATCAAAACTAAAAAAAATGCAATTGATGATCATCAAGTAGCCATAAAAAAATATACGGTTCAACAAAAAGATGTTCGTAATAATAGAGAATTCAATTCATTGACTAAAGAAGTAGAATTCCAGGAATTGGAAATTCAATTGGCCGAAAAACAAATAAAAGAATTAAAAGCTACTATCGAACATAAGAAAGAAGTGATTTCAAATTCTAAAGAAAAATTAGATCAGAAATCTACGCATCTAAAACATAAAAAAGCAGAATTGAGCGATATTATGGCTGAAACTCAAAAAGAAGAAGCCTTCCTAATCGAAAAATCAGCGGAATATGAAGGACAAATCGAAGAAAGACTTTTGGCCGCTTACAAAAGAATCCGTTCTAGCGTTCGTAATGGTTTAGCAGTAGTATCCATTGAACGTGGCGCTTCTGCTGGTTCATTCTTTACAATTCCACCGCAAACACAAGTGGAAATTGCCGCCAGAAAAAAAATCATCACTGATGAGCATTCCGGAAGAATCTTAGTTGATGCTTCCTTAGCAGAAGAAGAAAGAGAGAAAATGCAAAAATTATTTGCTCACCTATAATACCCTAATCCCGATGTTTTCGGGATTTTTTTATGAAGAAAATTCAATTATTTATTATCACAAAATCTATTGGATTATACCTCAACATCTTGAGCTATTTCAATCTGGAATCGGCCAAAAATAAAGCCTACCACCTTTTCAGTCAGCCCAGAAAAGGCAGAATCCAAAAAGAAAAATTGCCAAAAACCTTACAGAACGCAACCTATGAAACTTTTGAATACGAAAACGAAAAATTCCAGACCTATATCTGGCATGGAAATCAAGAGGTAATACTATTGGTTCATGGTTGGGAGAGCAACGCATCCAGATGGAAAAAATTATTGAACCATTTGAAACCTTTGGGAAGAACCATCATCGCCATTGATGCGCCCGCTCATGGGTTGAGTGCCGGCAAAGAGTTTAACGCACCCAAATATGCCGAATATATTAATGTACTAACTCAAAAATACCAACCCCAAACTGTAATCGCCCATTCTGTAGGCGGTGCAGCCATTACTTACTATCTGAACAAGTACAAAAATTCCAATTTAGAAAAAGTGGTCTTACTTGGTGCTCCCTCAGATTTTAAGATTTTAAGCGACAATTTTGTAAAACTTCTAGGTTTAAACGACAAAATAAAATCCGGGCTAGAGGATTATTATTTTCAAAAATTTAACATTCATATCAATGATTTTTCGGGCCATAAATTTGCCGAAAACTTTACACAGAAAGCATTCATTGCACATGATATTGAAGATAAAGTCGTACTTATTGATGAAGGTCGCAAATATGCCAACACTTGGAAAAACGCCATCTATATAGAAACGAAAGGTTTAGGACACAGCATGCATGACGCCGAGTTATATCAAAAAATAATTGATTTTATTTAGGAGCGGGTGTTTCTGGCTTTCTTGGTTTCCGTGTTCCCGCTGTCCGTTCTACTTCGTGCCACTTCCATCGGGGCTAGAATGAAATTGTCGTGTGTTTCAGTCACCCTAAAAATCTGAAAATCAATACAACTTAAAAGACAGTTTTACTTTTTTACCATTTCTGTAAAAAAAATACATTTCAACAATAAAAATTTCCTATTTTTAACAAAATCATTACTAATTACTTTTACTAATTATTCCTAATCATGAAAATAGATAAGATTCAGGCACTTCGCGGTCCTAATATTTGGAGTGTCCAACGTAAAAAATTAATCCAAATGCGTCTCGATTTGGAAGAAATGGAACAATTTCCAACCAATAAAATTGATGGTTTTCGTGAAAGGATAGAAGCTATGTTCCCCACTATGATTGAGCACCGCTGCTCTGAAGGTGTTCGCGGCGGATTCTTTTCGCGCATTGAACGCGGAACCTGGATGGGACATGTGATTGAACATATTGCTTTAGAAATTCAAACGTTAGCCGGAATGGAAACAGGTTTCGGAAGAACCCGAGAAACCAAAACACCCGGAATATATAATGTAGTTTTTAGTTATACCGAAGAAAATGTTGGAATGTTTGCTGCCGAAAGTTCCGTAGCAATAGCCGAAGCTCTAATTGCCGGAACACCATATGACCTTGAAGCTGATATTCAGAAAATGCGTGAAATCAGAGAGCGTGTGCGTCTTGGTCCATCAACGGGTAGTATTGTTGAAGATGCCGTATCTAGAGATATCCCCTGGATTAGATTAGGCACAAACTCATTGGTACAATTGGGTTATGGTATCAATCAAATGCGCTTTCAAGCTACAATTACTTGCAAAACCAGCAGCATTGCTGTGGATATTGCGTGCAACAAAGAGCAAACCAAGAAAATGCTCGATGCGGCATCGATTCCCGTTGCCAATGGCGGAATTTGTGTTGATGAAGAAGATTTAGATGAAATAATTAAAAAAATTGGCTATCCAATTGTATTAAAACCATTGGATGGAAATCACGGCAAAGGCGCTTCTATCAATGTAAAAACAAGAGAAGGTGCAGTAGAAGGATTGGCTTACGCCAAGAAATATAGCCATCGCATTATCGTCGAAAAATTTATCACAGGTTATGATTTTAGGGTTTTAATCATTGATAATAAATTAGTGGCTGCAGCCAAACGTGAACCTGCGCACGTGAAAGGCGATGGGAAACATAACATCCAACAATTAATTGAGGAAACCAATAAAGATCCACGTCGCGGTTATGGACATGAAAATGTTTTAACCCAAATTGATGTTGATAGAGATACAACCGATTTATTAGAAAAATTAAATTATATCTTAGAAACCGTTCCTAAAAAAGACGAAGTTGTTTATCTCAAATCAACTGCGAATTTGAGCACTGGCGGAACTTCTATTGATGTAACTGATATGATGCATCCTGAAAATATTTTCCTTTGCGAAAGAATTTCGCGTGTCATTGGATTAGACATTTGCGGTGTTGATATAATGGCGGAAAACCTAACCCAACCCTTGAAAGAAAATGGAGGCTGCATTCTGGAAGTAAATGCTGCGCCAGGCTTTAGAATGCACCTTGCACCATCGGAAGGTTTGCCGAGAAACGTTGCAGCACCGGTCATTGACATGCTTTATCCTCCGGGAAAACCAAGTCGTATTCCAATTATTGCGGTTACCGGCACCAATGGGAAGACAACAACTACCCGACTTTTAGCCCATATTGTAAAAAATAATGGATTCAAGGTCGGCTTCACAACTTCTGATGGAATCTATGTCCAAAACCACATGATGGAAAAAGGCGATACAACCGGACCCGTTTCTGCCGAATATATTTTGAAAGATCCAACAGTAGAGTTTGCTGTATTAGAGACTGCCCGTGGCGGAATTCTTCGTTCCGGTCTTGGTTTTAGCCGTTGTGATATTGCCATTATTACCAACATTCAGGAAGATCATTTGGGACTAAGTGACATTCATACTTTAGATGATTTGGCTCGTGTAAAAAGTACGGTTGTAAAAAGTGTTAAGAAAGATGGTTGGGCAATTTTAAATGCCGAAGACGAACAATGTCTGAAGATTGCCAATGAATTAAGTTGCAATATCGCTTATTTTAGTATGGATGAAAACAATCCAAAAGTAAAGCAGTTTTCAAAAGAAGGTAAGATTGTTGCGGTTTATGAAAATGGATTTATTACCATCAAGAAAGGCGAATGGAAAATGAGAGTCGAAAGAGCGACTCATGTTCCGTTAACCATGGGCGGAAAGGCCAAATTTATGATTGCCAATGTTTTGGCTGCGACCTTAGCTGCTTATTTACAAGGTTTCAAAACAGAAGATATCAGCCTTTCATTGCAGACATTTATTCCAAGTGCGGCACAAACTCCGGGTCGAATGAACATCTTTGAGTTCAAAAGATTCAAGGTTTTAATAGATTTCGCTCACAATGCATCAGGATATAGAGGTGTCGAAGAATATTTAGGTTCTGTTGAAGCCACCAAAAAAATCGGAATTATTGCCGGAGTTGGCGACCGTCGTGACGAAGATATTAAAGAATGCGCTACTATTGCGGCAAGAATGTTTGACCATATCATCATCCGTCAAGAGAAATATTTGCGTGGCAGAACCGAGGAAGAAATAATTGGTTTGATTTTGGAAGGAATAGCTGATAGCGGCAAAAATGTTACGCATGAAATTATTCCTAAAGAAGTTGAAGCAATCAGACACGCCATCAACAATGCACAAGAAGGTACTTTTATTACGGCTTTGAGCGATGTTGTTACGAATGCAATCAATATTGTTCAGGAGTATTTAGATAAAGAAAGTGAAGAATAAATAACAACACAAAATCCCAAACCTATAAGTTTGGGATTTTTGTTTAATTAATAACCGTAAAATAAATCAAAAACATCTGTTAATCATAAAAGTAAAAATGGATTACCTTACATTTGTTATTCAAAAAATGAAAAAATGAAAAAAATAATTTTTCTTATTTGCACATTACTAATAACCTGCTTGACCTTTGGTCAAAAAATCCAGATTAAAAAAGACAAAATTCTTTATGACAAAGTAGAAATAGCTATCATCAACGAACCGTACCGTAATCATTACGATTTCTCAACACTAAGTGGCGAAAAGAAATTTTCTGTTGATTTCAAAGGATTGTCTGTAAATGACACGCAGTTTTATCAATGGCTCGAAGTAACTAATGCTGACGGGAAAATCAAAACCGAAATTCCGCATGATGTGCTGATAACTGCTTTTGACGTAAAACGTATTATTGCCCACAATTTAACGGTAAAATATAATTTACTTGATGCTTCCGGCATAAACGATAAAGCCTTAGCGACTTTCTTTGAAACACAAAGGGAAAGCCTTAGTGATAAATATGGCAAAACCGTTGCATCAGCCAAAATTGAAGGCGACGCGCAAAAGAAAAAAGTACAACAAATAAAATCTCAGTACAATCCACAAATCCAAAATGACAAAAGTATTACGTTTACCAACGCAGGAAAATTGGTGATTGTCGGTCGTATGGTTACTGAACCATACATAGTTGGCGGCGGTGCACGCGATTATGTACACATTTATGATATTGATGGCAATAAAGCAGCCTCTTTAGGTTTTGTCAGTATGATGGCGAATTATAAAGTAACAACATTTGATGGCAAAAACTATGAGTATGCCACTAAAAGCATGTATTCTGAAGGAAACTCAACTTTCCTGTACGAATTCTTATGTGACTTAATATCTCATGGCTACACTCTCGGACACCAAATTCGTGATGAAAATGCCAAACTACTTGCGGCTAAAATAGCTTTGGCAAAAGAAAGAAGTGTCAACATTTATAACAAAAAAGGATATTTGATTGATGAAGAAGGCAAACGTTATGATGGTGTTATCAGCATTTATTTTCAAATGTTAGACCTCAATGAAACGGGGCAGGTATTACCGGAAGATGCCGCAGATAATTTTGGAAAAAGAGTCAGTATCAAATATAAAAACGAAAAAAATCAGGAACGCACTAAAAGCTTCAAAGCGAGTAGCAAAGCCTATTTCTGTATCACTGAAAACAACAAGGAAACTTTTTATTATGGATTGCCAGTTAAAGGAGAAGCCATGAAAAAAATGCAAAACATTGGTAATTTTGCTTTTGATAATGCCTTTTTCTTCCAAATGATTCACAAAGAAGATAAAATCATGGTATTACACGATCCTGTAGAAATTGAAAAATACATTATTAAAATTACAACCGAAGCCAAAGGACAAATGTTAGACCGCAGAAGCAGTGAAAATTTAAGTGTACAATTGGCCGATTATTTAAAAGCATGCAAAAGCCTGTCGGAAGATATTAAAAAAAATGAATTTGATTTAAAAATTGAAGACAACCTTATTAAGATTGCACAAGAATATCAAAACTGTAAATAATGACCGAAGGAATGGAGAGTTAGAAGATTTGCTTATGAAAAAACTCCAATTAATTTTAGACAAACTCGAAAATCAAATTCCAAATTACGAAAAAACCAATTTGGCTGTTTCTCAATCAACTATCGGATGGAAAATTGACCATAGTTTAATTGTTATTAATGCTGTAGTAGAAGAACTGAAAAACTCTAATCCTGCAAATTACAAATGGAAATTTAATAAAACGCGACTCTTAATCCAAATCGTAAATACAATTCCGAGAGGTAGAGTAAAAGTTCCAAAAGCAGTTAAACCTGTTGATGTTGCAACGTTTGAAGAATTAAAAACCAAACTCGAACTTGCCAGAAAGAACATTATCAACATGGGAAAGCTTCCTACTAAAAGTTACTTTACACATCCATTTTTTGGAGAATTGAAATTGAAAAGTGCGATTTGGTTTTTGAAATTGCACACCAAACATCATCTTAAAATTATTGAGGATATTATGAAGGCCTAAGTTTTCTGCGGTTTCTTTCTCGCAGCCGGAAATAAAACGTTATTCAATATCAATCGGAAGCCCGGAGAGTTTGGATGCAGGTCTAAAACAGTTGCTTCATCTCCTACTCTATGTTGGTAATCCTCGGGATCGTGTCCGCCATAAAACGTAAAGAACCCTTTTCCTTTTTGTCCGTGTATGTAGCGAGCCTCGCCATTCAATTCATTTTTTCCTAAAATCAACACATTCGATTTTATCAACTCACTATCAAAAGAAGTGGTTTGTCCCATAAAACCTTTGACCAACTGAGTATGGTTTTGACACAACATACTTGGAATAACATCCCATTTTGCTGAGAATTCCATCAAGGTGAAATAGTCTTTCTCAAAGGGAATACGGCGTTTTTCAGTCATATCAATATCTGAAAATTCATAGTGCTCAGGCTTTCTATCCAGAATAAAATTTTTGAAAGCAAAGGTTTTGTTGTAATCAATTTTCGATTGATAATTAGGTTCGCTATCGTCGCCGTCAAACATTGGTTCACAAATGTCTACACCATCTGCCGCTAAAGCTATATCAAAACTATCAGTTGCAGAACACATGGCAAACATAAATCCTCCACCAATTACAAAATCGCGAATTTTTTTGGCAACAGCCAATTTATCCTGAGATACTTTGGCAAAACCTAATTTGGCAGCCAACGCTTCGGCATCTTTCTTTTGTTCGATATACCAAGGCGCATTTCGATACGCACCATAAAACTTCCCATATTGGCCTGTAAAATCCTCGTGGTGCAAGTGTAGCCAATCGTATAAAAGCAATTGGTCACTTAAAACTTCTTCATCGTAAACCACTTTAAACGGAATTTCAGCATAGGTTAAAACCATTGTTACAGCATCATCCCAAGGTTGTTTTCCGGGTGGCGAATACACAGCAATTTTGGGTGCTTTTTCAAGTACAACCGCTTCCATATTCTGTGACGGACTGGAAATATCTGCCAGGATAGATTGTTCTTCCGCGTCTGATAAAATTTCAAAACTCACGCCCCGAATTTGACATTCCTTTCTGATTTCCGAAACATCGGGCAACAAAAATGAACCGCCTCGATAATTCAAAAGCCAACTGGCTTTATATTGTTTGTCTAATGCCCAATAGGTAATTCCGTATGCTTTAAGGTGATTTTTTTGTGTAGTTTCATCCATCGGCAGCAATATAAAATTTGCCTTTGCGGAAAAGGAAATCAGTACCAGAAAAATATAGATTGTTTTTTTGAACATTTTAGTAAAATAATACCCAAAGATAACAGATTAAGTGTGAAGAAAAACATAAAAAAATAGCTGAAGTATTCAAAAATATCTCAGCTATTTTACCGAATGTCCACTGGACATTCTCCTCTTAATATCAAATCGAGATTAATCGGGATTGTATTTTAGAAAGGAACGTCGCTATCGTCGTCATTGGAATTGATATTACTTCCAAAAGCCTCATTCGGTGATGGTAAATTTTTCGTTTGAAACGGATTATCATCGTGATTCATTTTTGAAGGTAAATCGTCAAATGAACTTCCGTATTCTTCAAGGTTATCAAACTTACCGAGGTTTCCTATGAATTTCAAACGAATATTTTCAAGAGAACCGTTTCTGTGTTTTGCAATGATAAATTCCGCCTGACCCGTAGTTGGAGTTTGCTCTTCATCGTCCCATTCATCAATTTTGTAATATTCCGGACGATAAATGAACGAAACAATATCGGCATCCTGCTCAATCGCACCCGATTCACGTAAGTCGGAAAGCAATGGGCGTTTGCTTGAACCGCGGGTTTCAACCGCACGCGATAACTGAGACAATGCAATTACAGGAACTTCCAATTCTTTTGCTAATGCTTTTAGGTTTCTCGAAATGGTAGAGATTTCCTGCTCGCGATTGCCCATTCCTTTTCCGTTGCTTCCACCGGCAGTCATCAACTGAAGGTAATCAACAATTATAAGCTTGATTCCGTGTTGCGAAGACAAACGACGCGCTTTGGCTCTCAAATCGAAGATGGAAAGCGAAGGTGAATCATCAATATATAACGGCGCTTTTTCTAAGTCTTTCACTTTCGTGGAAAGTTGCTCCCATTCATGTTTCTCCAATTTTCCAGTTCTCAATTTTTCGGAAGACAAACCGGTTTCGGAAGAAATTAAACGCGTAATTAACTGGACAGAAGACATTTCAAGGGAAAAAAGCGCCACAGGCTGACCAAAATCTACAGCAATATTTCTCGCCATAGAAAGCACAAATGCGGTCTTACCCATACCCGGACGGGCTGCAATAATAATCAAATCGGAAGGCTGCCAGCCAGAAGTTATTTTGTCCAACTTTTCAAAACCGGAAGGAATTCCGCTTAAGCCTTCTTTGTTGGCAATTTCCTCGATTCGTTTTTTGGCCTGGATTACCAAACTTTGAGCCGTTTCCGAACTTCGCTTGATGTTACCCTGTGTTACTTCATATAATTTTGATTCCGCTTTGTCCAATAAGTCAAAAACATCTGTAGTTTCATCATAAGATTCTTCGATGATTTCGGATGAGATTTTTATTAAGCTTCGCTGGATGTATTTCTGTAAAATAATTCTGGAGTGAAACTCAATATGTGCAGAAGAAGAAATCTTTTGCGTCAGCTGAATTAGGTAAAAATCACCACCGGCTAAATCTAATTTGGCGTTCTTTTTCAGCTGAGCAGAAACTGTTAATAAGTCAATGGGCTGAGAATCTGTGAATAACTGAAAAATAGCTTCAAAAATATGCTTGTGCGCTTCTTTGTAAAAGGCATCCGGCTGCAAAATATCGATAACCTCATCAACCCCTTTTTTATCAATCATCATAGCGCCTAATACGGCTTCCTCTAAGTCGAGAACCTGCGGTGGCAACTTGCCTTTTTCTAAATTTATTATGGTAGTTTTATCTACTTTAATTGGGTTTATATTTCTGAAGTTTTCCATGAAGCGAATGTAACTATTTTGATGTATTTTTAAGGATAGAGTTATCCGATAAAGGTGTTTATAAGTTTCTTGTTTTTGTTAATAACCAAAAAAAAATCCGAAACCATTGGGCTTCGGATTTAAATATTTTTGTAAGAAATTATTCTTTATATTCGCCCATCTTGCTGTATTTGTCCATCCTTTGAGAAACTAGTTCTTCTGTTGATAAATCTTTCAGTTCGTTAAAAGCTTTGATAATATATTGCTCCACGGTTTTGAAAGCGGTTACCTTATCGTAATGGGCTCCACCAAGCGGTTCCGGAATAATATCATCAACTAATTTCAATTTTTTCATATCTGTAGAAGTCAGTTTCAAAGCATCAGCTGCCTGCTCTTTATATTCCCAACTTTTCCATAAAATCGAAGAACAGGATTCGGGAGAAATAACAGAATACCAGGTGTTTTCCATCATTAAAACCCGATCTCCAACACCTATTCCAAGTGCACCACCGGATGCGCCTTCTCCTATGATAACACATATAATTGGCACTTTCAGACGAACCATTTCAAAAATATTTCTGGCGATAGCTTCTCCTTGCCCTCTTTCCTCTGCTTCTAATCCTGGATAGGCTCCGGGAGTATCAATCAAGGTCACTACAGGAATGTTAAACTTTTCAGCCATCTTCATCAAACGTAATGCTTTACGATATCCTTCAGGATTTGCCATTCCGAAATTACGCAACTGACGCATTTTAGTATTAATTCCTTTTTGTTGTCCGATAAGCATGAACGATTGTCCATCTATTTGACCTAAACCGCCAATCATTGCTTTATCATCCTTAAAATTCCTGTCTCCAAAAAGTTCCAAAAACGTACCTTTTGTCAGGTTGGTAATATGTTCTAAAGTATAGGGTCGGTTTGGGTGACGGGATAATTGTACACGCTGCCACGCAGTTAGGTTTTTGTAAATTTGTCTTTTGGTTTCCTCTAATTTTTTTTCAATCTGTTTGCATGTATTGGTGACGTCCACATTTGATTCCGCACCAATTATTTGACATTTATCGAGTTGTTCTTCTAATTCTTTAATCGGAAGTTCAAAATCTAAATATTCCATAAGTTACTATTTTTGTATAATCGAATAGCAAATATAAAATTTAAGTTGTGATAAAATCCCCTTTTTACATATAATTTGTAAACAACTTTAGCTCAATTTTTTACGTGATTTTATTATACCATTCAGAATAACTGTCAGTAAAATAAGGAATGCGCCGATGTAAAATTCAAAGCTCATTCTTTCTTTTTCCTTAAACACTAATACTGCCAAAATGATTCCGTAGATGGGTTCTAAATTAATGGTAAGCATCACCGTATAAGGGCTTAAAAACTTCATTATTGAAGTGGAAGCAATAAACGCGTATGCCGTGCATATTGAACTCAAAATCATTAAGTACATGAAATCCTGTGAGGAAAGCATAAAGAAACTGGCAGAAAAACTATTAGTGAATAATAATAGAAAAGAAAAAAACACTACGCCTCCACTGAGCTCGTAAAAAGAGATAACTACTGCATCGTGTTGTTTTACAAACTTGCTGTTGATAACGGCAAACAGCGCGGAAAGAAAAGCAGAGGTTAAGGCAGTAAGCATTCCCAATAAATAGTTTCCTTCTACCTTAAAAATTATATAAAGTCCAAAGACAACAAGCAAACCAAAGAAAACTTCGTAGTAGACAATTTTTTTTCCGTACAAAATGGGTTCCAGCAGTGAAGCGAAAAAAGCTCCTGTTGAAAGACAAGCTAAGGTTATCGAAACGTTTGAAATTTTGATTGCATGAAAAAAGGTAAACCAATGCAGAGCAATGATGAGTCCGGCAGAAATGAATTGCAGGAAAGTTTTGTTCGAAATTCTTAAAGGCAACTTTTTGAAGTATATATAAATAGCAATAAATCCAACAGCAAAGAGCATTCGGAACCATACTAACGGCAAAGCATCAAGTGAAATAAGGGCGCCCAACACGGCTGTAAATCCCCAAATAAATACTATTACATGGAGATGCAAATAACTTTTCAGGTTATCGCTTGGCATTTCGCAAAAGAAAAATGGCTAAGATTCCAAAAACAATATTTGGTGTCCAAACTGCCAGTAATGATGGCACTGAAGATTTTTCGGCCAGGACTCCAAAAATTTTATCCAGAAAGACAAAAGAAAATGCGAGAAGAATCCCCATAGCTAAATTAGTTCCCATTCCACCTCGGCGTTTCATAGACGACACTGAAACCGCTATAATAGTTAATATGAAAGCCGAAACAGGAATGCTGTATTTTTTATAAAGCACTACTAAATAAATATTGATATTAGACGAACCACGCGCTTTTTCTTTGTCAATAAATTTATTAAGTTCATTTAAAGGCAAGGTTTCGGCAATGTAAACTACTGGCGTTAAATCTTCTAAATCAAATTTAAAAACAGTGTCTTTGACTTCGCCCGACTCGATAATATCACCAAATTTTCCAACTTTTCTTTTGCTGTAATTGTATAATGTATACGTTTTTTCTTTTTGATTCCATTTAATTCTCCCTGCTACTAACTTATATTTTAACTTATCACCTTCAAATTTTTCCATAGAAAAATTAAACGCCATTTTTGAAACTTCATTAAAATTACTGACAAAAATATATTCATCCTTACTAATTTGGCGAAACACATCAGTATCATCACGCATTCCTGCTACACCCGAATTATTAAGGTAAGTGAATCTAAAACTATTGAAACCGGCACTTGCATTTGGCACTAAATATATTGTCATCACCAAAGTAAAAACCGATACAATGGTTGCCCCAATAATATAAGGCCTCAGAAATCTTGAAAACGAAATTCCGGAACTAAGTATTGCAATAATTTCGGTATTATTCGCAAGTTTCGAAGTAAACCAAATGACCGAAAGAAATAAAAATATAGGAAATAAAAGATTGGCAAAATAAATAGTAAAATCCAAATAATACTTTGCAATAGCTGAGAAAGCAACGTGATTTTCAATCATTTTATTGACCTTTTCCGAAACATCAATCACTATCCCAATAGGGATGAACATAAACAACATTACGACGAATGTTCCTAGGTAGCGTTTGAGAATATATCGGTCAATTATTTTTAGCATAGACTATAATCTTTGGCTCATATTTTTTACCATCATGTCTTTCCATGTTCTGAAATCTCCCGCTAAGATATGTTTTCTTGCTTCACGAACCAACCACATATAGAACCCTAAATTGTGAATGGTGGCAATTTGTTTACCCAAGTATTCATTCGCAGCAAAAAGATGGCGCAAATAGGCTTTCGTATATTCGGTGTCCACAAACGTATAACCCATTTCATCCAGCGGTGAAAAATCGGCTTCCCATTTTTTATTTTTGATATTGATTGTTCCGTTGGCGGTGAATAACATTCCGTTACGAGCATTCCGTGTGGGCATCACGCAGTCAAACATATCAATTCCTAAGGCAATGTTTTCCAGAATATTTATAGGAGTTCCAACGCCCATCAGATAACGTGGCTTGTCTTCCGGGAGAATATCACAAACCACTTCGGTCATGGCATACATTTCTTCGGCTGGTTCGCCTACAGAAAGTCCTCCGATAGCATTTCCTTGTTGTCCCGCATTGGCAATATATTCTGCTGATTGTTGACGCAAATCTTTATAAGTACTTCCCTGAACTATAGGGAAGAAAGTTTGGTCATATCCATATTTTGTGGGCACTTTTTCTAAGTGATTAATGCATCTGTCCAGCCACCGGTGAGTCATTTTCATGGATTTTTGCGCATAACGATAATCACACGGATAAGGTGTGCATTCATCAAAAGCCATAATGATATCGGCACCAATTATTCGCTGAATTTCCATTACATTCTCAGGAGTAAAAACATGGTACGAACCATCAATATGTGATTTAAATTTTACGCCTTCTTCCTTAATTTTCCGATTAGCCGAAAGCGAATACACTTGATAACCGCCGGAATCGGTGAGGATATTTCTATCCCAATTCATAAATTTGTGTAAACCGCCAGCTTGTTCTAAAATAGCGGTTTGTGGACGCAAGTATAAATGATAGGTATTTCCAAGTATAATATCAGGATTGATTTCTTCTTTTAGTTCGCGCTGATGTACCCCTTTTACCGAAGCGACAGTACCGACAGGCATAAATATTGGAGTTTCAATAACGCCGTGATCTGTAGTGATACTTCCGGCGCGGGCTTTTGAATTGGGGTCTTTTAGTAATAAATCAAATTTCATTTAGTTCTTTTAATCAGTCGGCAAAGATAAAAGAATTATGAGTTACGGATTATGAGTTAAGAATATATTTAACATAAAGATTTGACTTAGAGATTTCAGTGATTTAAATTAAATTTTGGAGAAATTATACCTTAGCAACTTCTAATTCTTTTAACACATCACTGATGTTCTGCTTGAATTCTTGAAAATTGTGCTTTTTCACAAGACATTTGACTCCCAATTGTGCACAATATTGAAGTAGTTTTTTTGGGTAAGCCCCTGAGACCATTACAACAGGTATATCTTTTAAATCATCTGATTTCTTGATTATTTCTAAGATTTCTTCTCCATTAAGGACGGGCATATGAATATCTAAGAAAATAAAATCCGGCTTGTCCTCTTTAATCTCTAGGGTTAATAGCATTTTTTTACCATTGGAAAACACCTTTACATTATGCCCCAATTCTTCTACAATTTCTTTGAATAAGCCTAAATCGTCGAAATCGTCGTCTAGATAATAAATGGTTTTAACCTTTTTCATGGAAGTATATTTTCAGATAGCAAGTTAAACCTAAAATTACAATATAACTTACAATATATTAACCCGTTGGGTGTAATTATTTGAAGTAAAATAAATTGATTAGATATTAGTCAAGATACTGAAATTCAGTATCTTGATGTCGCCAAACAAACCAATATCTATGTCAAATATAGTAAAAAATTATTTTAGAGTTTTAGAA
>NZ_JANXTI010000085.1 GCF_025352425.1 Flavobacterium sp. | reverse complement strand
CTGTCAGTTTCATGATTGGTCATTGACATTTCAAAAGCTTTTGCAAAACCTACAATACCATAAACATTTTCTGTACCCGCACGCATATTACGTTCCTGCGATCCGCCGTGAATAAAGGGTTTGATACGTACATTCTCATTGATATATAAAATGCCTACACCTTTTGGCCCGTGAAACTTATGAGCACTGGCAACTAAAAAATCAACCTGTAATTCCTGTAAATTAAAGTCGGTTTTTCCGATAGATTGCACGGTATCGCAATGAAACAAGGCTTTATTCTTGTGACACATCGCTCCTATCTTTTCAATATCATTCACGACTCCGGTTTCATTATTTATGTGCATTAAGGAAACTATCGTTTTAACATCTTTGTCAAGTAAAGCTGAAAATTGATTATAATCTAATGTTCCGTCGTGGGAAACATTTACAAATTCCACGTCTACACCAAATTCTTCCTGCAAAGCCTGTACTGTATACAAAGTAGCATGGTGTTCGACTTTAGATGTAATGATTCGTTTTACGCGAAAGTCTTTAACGGCACTTCTCAAAATCCAATTAGTAGCTTCGGTTGCGGTAGATGTAAAAACTATTTCCTGTGCATTGCAATGCAAATATTTGGCTATCGTTTTTCTTGCCGTTTCAATAATAGCTTTGGCACTTCGGCCTACACTGTGTGTTGATGAAGGATTCCCATACTCTGACTGCATAACTTTCACCATTTCATCAATAACTTCTTGACGAATTGGTGTTGTTGCGGCATTATCAAGGTATATTTTTTTCATTTTACTTTGTAGAGTTCGACCTTCCGGTCTCGAGTTGCAAATATAAAAGTACTGCTCTTAATTAAATGATAAAAGGCAAATTTAATAGTATAAAAAACATATTTTTGCTTAAAAATTATACTATTCCAATGAAAAAAATTTTATGCATACTCGCATTGCTACTGTTTATTACCGCCTGTGACGATGGAAATTTAACCGTGGATGTTATCGATTTTTCTGAAGTAGCTGCCCAAAAATGCAGTAACAAAAATGTCATTTACAAAGTTAAAGGTGCTGAAATGCTTTTTATTGAAATTCCGGCATCAACTTTTACTAATGACCAAACGGTTGATGGATCACCAATCGAAGTGCCTATAAATTCAACCAACAAGGTAACTTACAGAAAATATGATGGCAATGTAACTTCATCCAATATTTGCCCAACAGTTCCTGATGCTACACCAAATTTAAAAGAAGAATGGCATGCAACTTCGGGAACAATTCAAATTACTTCTACAGCAATTAAGTCGACAAATGCAACTGACAATTCCACCCGAATTTCCGGCTATACCTATAATATCGTTTTTAAAAATATTACGTTTCAGAAGCCAAGCGGGCCGCAGGTATATGAGACATTTACTTTCGGAAATTATGTCATGATGGTAAATCCTTTAGCCTTTGGATTTAATCACGAAGTTGATAAAAGCGCCTGTAGTACAAAAATTTATGACTTTAGTGGTGGGGAAGTTTTTACTTTAGATGTCGCCGATTATGCTGCATTATTTGCTAATGAAGTAACGACAACTCCAAGAACTGCGTTGATTAATTCCGGCAATAAATTATCCTACCGATTATATTCAGGAACAATAACGGACGCCTATTTCTGTTCTGCTACTATTCCCGTTACTCCAACACTAACCCAACAATGGGATGCCATAGATGGTATTGCCGCAACAAGCGGAATAATTGAAGTAAGTACAACAACTTTAGGGACTGGTTTTCAACACACTATACGCTTGAAAAACGTAACTTTGAAGAAAGGAAATAGTGATTTTTCATTAGGTAACGATTATCTTTTTGGAACTTTGATAACCAATTAATTTATCAAACAATCATGCCGACTGACTGTATTAGCTATCAAAAATCCGGATATTTCTCTAAATTAATTGTAGATTATTTAGACGAGAAACCCGAATTGAAATCGCTTTACAATCGCTTTCCAACCTTGGAAAACTTTAAAAGTCAGCTGGTAGAAAAGGCACAAAACTATCCATTAGAAAATAGGAAAAATTTGGTTGCTGCTCTTGAAAATCAATACAAGGGTTTTCACATTTCAGAGTCCACACAAGCTAATATTTCCCTTTTATCCAATTCAAAAACGTATACAGTAACAACGGGTCATCAACTAAATTTATTTACTGGTCCATTGTATTTTTTGTATAAAATTGTCTCCACAATCAAACTTTGTGAAACGCTAAAAAAAGAACACCTTGATTATGATTTCGTCCCGATTTATTGGATGGCGACCGAAGATCACGATTTTGAAGAAATCAATTATTTCCATTTTAAAAATGCAAAAATCAGCTGGAATAAGGAAAGCCATGGCCCGGTTGGAAGGTTATCAACAGAAGGACTGGCAGTTGTTTTAGAAGTTTTTGCTTCAGAATTAGGCATTGGTGTTAATGCTGAGTATTTAAAAGAACTTTTCAAAAATAGTTATCTGAAACATAACAATCTGGCTGATGCTACACGATATTTAGCTAACGAATTGTTTGGAGACAAAGGTTTGGTTATTCTTGACGGTGACGATAAAACGTTAAAGCAACTATTCATCCCTTATGTCAAAAATGAATTGACAAATAAAACGTCTTTCCTAAAGGTAACAGAAACAAATTCAATATTAGAGACTAACTATGAAATTCAGGTAAACCCTCGGGAAATCAATTTGTTTTATATAGAAGACGATTTAAGGGAACGAGTTCTATTTGAAGAAAATCTGTATAAAGTTAACAATACCAATCTTGTTTTTTCCGAGAAAGAAATTTTTGAATTACTGGAAAACAATCCTGAAAAATTTAGTCCAAATGTAATTCTGCGCCCTTTGTATGAAGAGATCGTTCTACCCAATTTGTGTTACATTGGTGGTGGTGGAGAAATAAGCTATTGGCTTCAGTTACAATCTACTTTTGAAGCTAACCAGGTAACTTTCCCAATACTTTTGATACGTAATTCGGTTTTGCTGGCGACGGAAAAACAAATCAAAAAAGCGGACAAGTTAAACCTTTCGTGGGCAGATTTATTTAGCAATCAACAAGAGTTGTTTACTAAAAAGATAAAAGAATTTTCTCAATTCAACGTAGATTTCTCAGAGCAAAAAGAACATTTGAAAGTACAGTTTGATAAGTTAGTGTTAATCGCTAATCAAACAGACAAATCTTTTATTGGTGCAGTGAATGCCCAACAAACCAAGCAGCTAAAAGGCTTAGAAAATCTAGAAAAACGATTGCTGAAAGCGGAAAAAAGAGTTCACGCCGAAAAACTGGAGCAAGTTATTTTATTACAAAACGAACTCTTTCCCAACCAAGGATTACAGGAGCGAAAAGCAAATTTCTCCGAGTTTTATTTGGATGTAAATGGCAAACTCTTTGAAAAAATATTTCAGGAATTAAAGCCATTAGAGTCCAACTTTACGATAATTCTTCTTTAATTCAGTAAAGTTTTCAACACGAAAACGTTTTCGTTTGACTGGCTCAACATTTTGTAGAATTTTTGGTCTACATTTAATCTGCATTAATTTAAATCAAACTGTTATGAAAAAACAATTACCCTTAATTTATATGTTATTATTGTGTACACAAATCAATTATAGTCAGGTGATTTCAATGATTGGAAGTACTAGCCCTTCCGGAAGTTGGAGTGTTGATACAGATCTTACTACTACCGACAATATTACCTATACCAAAAACAATGTAGTGTTAACAACAGCTACTGATCCGGCAACAACCGGATTAAAGTTCAGGCAGGATCATGACTGGACAATTAACTGGGGAAACAGTAACTGGCCTATGGGGACTGCGGTTCAGGGCGGTGCCAACATCATGACACAAGCTGGTACTTATGATGTTACATTTAACAGAAGCAATGGAACATATACTTTTATCCCTTCTGGCTTCACGCAAATAGGAATATGGGGACCTGCGGTAGATTCACAAAATGGCTTTGGTGGTCCAGACGTGGATATGGTGACTACGGATGGAATTACATACACACTTTCCGGATTTATTTTTAGTAGTGGTACGGCTTATTTTCGTTTTAATGATGACAATTTAAACACTTGGGGAAGCACTGCTTTTCCAACGGGCACTGCTGTTCATGGAGGCCCATCGATTCAAGTTACCGGAGGCGAATGGTTTGTGACCTATAACAAAAATACAGGAGCGTATAGTTTCGCTTATCCAAGTGTAGGGATTTTAGGTACAGCACTCAGTGGATTTACCGCTCAGGATATTGATTTAACAACGACGGATGGATTTAATTACAGTATATCGTCACTCAGCATGACCGATGGAGAAGCGAAATTCAGGAAAGACAATCTGTGGATAACCAATTGGGGATCAGCTAATTTCCCTAACGGTATCGGAACACAGGATGGGGCTAATATTCCGGTGACTGCAGGAACGTACAACATTACTTTTGAAAAAAGCAGTGGTAATTACACGTTTACCAATACGTTATCCAACCCGGAGAACTCTATTTCGAAAGTAAAAATCTATCCGAATCCAACTATAGCTTTTTGGAATCTTTCTCATACAACTACCATTGATAGCGTAGAAATTTATGATGTTACAGGAAAATTGATTCAAAGCTTTACTCCAAATGCCATGCAATTCCAATTAGACGGAATTAGATTAAGTAGCGGAGTTTATTTTGTGAAAATTAAATCCGGCTTGGACTTTACTGTGCAAAAAATTATTAAGAATTGATAGTCGTTCCGTTTTTATAATGGTATAAAAGGTTTACTTTTGCACCCAAATTAAATAAAAACAAAAAAAATGGCAACGAATAGAACATTTACAATGATTAAACCTGATGGTGTTGAAAACGGACACATCGGTGGAATTTTAAATATGATTACTGAAGGTGGTTTCAGAATTGTAGCAATGAAATTAACACAATTAACAGTGGCTGATGCAAAAGCATTTTACGCTGTACACGCTGAAAGACCTTTTTACGGAGAATTAGTAGAATTCATGACACGTGGACCAATCGTAGCAGCCATTTTGAAAAAAGACAATGCTGTTGAAGATTTCAGAACATTAATCGGAGCTACAAATCCGGCACAAGCTGCAGAAGGAACAATCAGAAAACGATACGCGACTTCAGTTGGTGAAAATGCAGTTCACGGTTCTGACAGCGACGAAAATGCCGCTATTGAAAGTGCTTTCCACTTTGCTGGAAGAGAGCAGTTTTAATTAAAGAAAAGATTGGACAAATAAAAAATCCCACTTTAGAGAGTGGGATTTTTTTTATTTCAAACTTGCTATACTCTGCTCTATTGTGGCAATTTTCGCCAATGCGTCAGCTTCTTTTTTTCGTTCTATTTCCAAGACTTTTTCGGGCGCACCGCCAACAAACTTCTCGTTTGATAATTTTCCCTGTACACTTCGTAAAAAGCCTTGTGTGTATTTTAATTCTTCAGTCAGCTTCGCAATCTCGGCAGCAATATCAATATTCCCAGAAACGGGAATAAAGTATTCGTTAGATTTTACTCTGTAAGTCAATGCGCCGTCAATTTTCTCTGTTATATATTCTAAAGAAACGATGTTTCCAAGTTTCATAATTACGCTGTCAAAATAAGTCGAAACCTTTTCGCTGTTAACCACTTTCAAATCGATAGCATCTTTCATAGCGATGTTTTTCTCTTTACGGATGGTTCTCAAACCCGCAATAACTTCAGAAGTGAATTCGAAATCAGAAATCAGTTCTTCGTTAAATGAAGTTACCTTTGGATATTCAGCAATAATCAATGCTTGTTCCGGAGTTCTGGCTGCGATGTGCTGCCAAATTTCCTCCGTGAGGAAAGGCATAAACGGATGAAGTAATTTTAAATTGGCTTCCAACATTTCAATTACTTTGTTGAATGTTGCTCTGTCAATTGGCTGTTGGTAGGCAGGTTTTATCATTTCTAAAAACCACGAACAGAAATCATCCCAAACCAATTTGTAAATTGACATCAACGCATCAGACAAACGGTATTTTTCGAAATGATCTTCAATTTCTACTAACGTTTGTTGCAACTTAGCTTCATACCATTCAATAGCAACTTTAGAACTTTCAGGCTGATCAATATCTGCAACATCCCAGCCTTCTATCAATCGAAAAGCATTCCAGATCTTGTTGGCGAATGCCTTTCCGTTGTTGCACAATTCCTCGTCGAACATGATATCGTTTCCAGCAGAAGCGCTCAGTAACAATCCGACACGAACGCCATCGGCACCAAATTTTTCAATGAGTTCTAATGGTTCAGGGGAATTCCCTAATGATTTAGACATTTTCCGGCGTTGTTTATCACGTACCAAACCTGTTAAATAAACATTAGAAAACGGTTTTTCGCCCGTATATTCATAACCTGCGATAATCATTCGGGCAACCCAGAAGAATAAAATATCCGGACCTGTAACCAAATCATTTGTTGGATAATAGTATTTAAAATCTTCGTTTTCTGGTTCCATAATTCCACCAAAAACAGCCATTGGCCATAACCATGATGAGAACCAAGTGTCTAAAGCGTCAACGTCTTGACGTAAATCGTTTTTAGCTAGATTATCTTTTCCAGTCACTTTTTTGGCTAATACTAACGCATCATCAATATTTTCTGCAACAACAAAATCTTCTTTACCATCTCCATAGAAATAAGCGGGAATTTGTTGGCCCCACCATAATTGGCGTGATATATTCCAGTCGCGGATATTTTCTAACCAATGACGATAGGTATTATCAAATCGGGAAGGATATAATTTAATTTCCTTGGTTTCCAAGACCGCTTTGATGGCTGGTTTTACCAATTCTTCCATGCTCAAAAACCATTGGTCGGACAAACGTGGTTCGATTACGGCTTTGGTTCTTTCCGAAGTTCCAACTTTGTTCAGGTGCGATTCTGTTTTGGCTAACGCTCCCATTGCTTCAAGTTCCTTGGCAATTTCTTCGCGAACCACGAATCTATCTTTTCCTTGGTAATGCAATCCGTAAGAATTCAAAGAAGCATCTTCGTTAAAAATATCAATGATTTCCAGGTGGTGCTTTTCGCCCAATGTTTTATCGTTCAAATCGTGAGCAGGTGTTACCTTAAGACAACCTGTTCCGAATTCAACATCAACATACTCATCTTCTATGATTGGCACTACCCTGTTGCAAATTGGCACGATTGCCTTTTTTCCTTTCAGATGTGTGAAACGTTCGTCATTTGGATTGATACAAACAGCCGTATCTCCGAAAATGGTTTCCGGACGCGTAGTTGCCACAGTTAGAAAATCGGATGTTCCTTCGATTTGATATTTTAAAAAGTATAGCTTTCCTTGTCTTTCTTCAAAGATTACTTCTTCGTCAGACAAGGTTGTTTTCGCTTCCGGATCCCAATTTACCATGCGGTAACCGCGATAGATGTATCCTTTATTATATAAGTCGACAAACGATTTTATTACAGATGCTGACATATCAGGATCCATAGTGAATTTGGTTCTGTCCCAATCGCAGGAACAGCCTAATTGCTTTAATTGCTCTAAGATAGTTCCACCGTATTTGTCTGTCCAGGCATAAGCATGTTTTAGAAATTCTTCACGAGTTAAGTCATTTTTGTTGATGCCTTCGCTTTTTAACTTTGCTACAACTTTAGCTTCTGTCGCAATAGAAGCGTGATCCGTTCCCGGAACCCAGCAGGCATTGAATCCTTTTAACCGCGCACGACGAATTAAAACATCCTGAATTGTATTGTTCAACATATGCCCCATATGTAAAACTCCAGTCACGTTTGGTGGCGGAATGGTAATGGCATACGGTTTTCTATGGTCGGGTTTTGAATGAAAATAGTTATTTTTCATCCAGTAGTCGTACCATTTTTTTTCTACTGCTGCGGCATTAAATTGGGCGGGAATCGACATATTCAGATTGTTAGACTTCTTAGATTGTTAGCTTTTTAAATTACAAAAATGCGATGCGTTTGTCTTTTAGCCCCGATTGAAGAGGCTACCCCCGCTGCTTCGGGGTAGCCCGAAAAGCGGGAAAATGGATAACTGATAAATCCCAAGCCATCCGCTCCTATTCCTTTTGGCATGCCTTTTGTTAACTGACTGCAAAAGTAATAATAAAGACTTTAGAAAAAATTAAGAATTAAATTTTTGTGTATTAATTTAAACAAGGTAAATTTACAAACCAAATAACATATCTGACCCATGAAAAAATATCTACTTTTGACTGTGCTTTTGATGAATGCTGCGGTTTTTGCGCAAAAAGGCCCAAAAATTGAATTCAAGGATAAAGACAACACCATTGACTATGGAACGGTGAATAAAGACGATGACAGCGGTCTTCGCACTTTTGAGTTTACTAATACGGGCGATGCTCCTTTGATTATTACTAATGTGCAATCAACTTGTGGCTGTACGGTTCCATCCAAACCAACAGAACCCATTGCACCGGGAAAAACCGGAAAGATTGATGTAAAATACAATATGCACACCGGGCCAATAAGAAAAACGATTACGGTAGAAAGTAATGCCGTAAATGTTGAGGAAGGCCGCGTAGCTATAAAAATTAAAGGAGAAGTTATTGAGAAGCCTATCGTGAATCTCTTAGAGAAAAAGAAAACAAGTCCGATGATGCAATAAAAAAAATCCCGATTAAATCGGGATTTTTTTTATATTATTTTTTTTAGTTGGAATTTGAATTTATAGGTTTTGTTATTTCGCTCCACTTCCATTTCGATAGTTTTTCCTTCCTCTGATTTTAGGAGTTCATTTATCATTTCGATAGTATAACCGTGAGATAGTTGGTGGTTTATTTTAAGAATTCTGTCTCCCATTTTAAGCCCCGCTTTTTCGGCTTCTGAACCGGCTCTAACGCTTGCTATTTTGAAAATAGGTTTTAGTGTAAAGCGAATCTTTAAACTGTTTTGAAGGTTTTCCTCACTTGCGTCGGTAAATACTTTTATTCCCTGATTCTGTTTTTCATCAAGGGTTTCTTTTACCCATTCAAGCCCGGAATGTTCTACCTCTATTCCACTCATATTAAAATGGAATGGTAAGTTTATCTGGCTATTGGGCTTTGTATAGATGGCATTATTTAAATAATCAAATACAATTGTGAACCTTGAAATAATTTCGCTTCCCACTGAACCCATTCTATTTGGAACAAAATTTACACTTTTTACAGAAGTCGAATCGGGAAAAGTTATTAAAGGAAAATCGAATGTTTTCTTGCCAAACTCAAAACAATTCAATCTAGCTCTTTTGCCAAAAACACTTCCGCTAAATCCTCTGCCCAAATAGTCTTGAATATTCTTTTCTGGTAGTTTAATTTTATCTGTCTTGTTTAAAAATACCCAAACAGCATCGCTATTTCCTGTATCCAGTAAAAGCTTTGAAGGAATGGTTTGTTCGCCCATTTTAATGTTTGAAATGCAATAGGGTTTTTTATCTTCAATCGTTATTGACTCTTTGATGAATTTATTTTGAAGTTTGCTGTTTATTTTTTTGTGACTATGGTTGTATACGGTGATTTTTTTTTTGTCATAATTTATTTCAACGATATGATTTTTGAAAAAATTATAGCCAATAATTCCGTTTACCGGAATACCTACTTGAGAGGAAAAATTGAACTCTTGGTCGAGAACAATGTAAATTTCATGGTTATAATCGACAAAGTCATTAATTTCCACTTTATTTCTGGACGATTTATAGGAATCAATTGCGTCCTTACTACCCAATCCTTTTAGTTTTAACTTCTCTACATCAAAAAGTTTGACTTCGTTTTTTTCGTCTAAACTAAAAAGAATGGTTTGTTCAACACCGGTATCTAATAAAAAAGTTAACTCTTCTCCGTTGATACTAACCGGAATAAAAATTAGATTATTAATGAATTTAAAAGGGATAACAACTTTATTTTTTAAATTGTTTATTTGAAATTCTGATTGACTAAAAGTATAAACAGAAAAAAAAAGAAAAAATAATAGTGGCTTTAAACGCATTACAAATGATTTTGCACTAAAAATAAAAAATAATTTTATGGTAATTGGATTTTTTGAGAATTATAAATAGTGGTATGAATTGTTTACCAATTAAAAAAATCGCAATTTTGCAGACACACTAGCGCCAGCGATTTGGCGAAACAAATTAAAGTTGTCATGCCAAAAATATCATTAAAAGGGCAAAAAATGCCTGAGTCTCCAATTAGAAAACTGGTTCCTTATGCAGAAATTGCTAAAAAGAAAGGCCATAAAGTATACCATTTAAACATTGGTCAACCTGATATTAAAACACCTGATGTAGCACTAAATGCCGTAAAAAATGCAGATATAAAGGTTCTGGAATATAGCCATTCAGCGGGATTTGAGAGTTACAGAACTAAGCTTTCTGCGTATTACAAGTCACATGGTTTGCCAATTGACATTGCGGATATAATTATCACAACGGGCGGTTCAGAAGCCTTATTATTTGCCATGGGAAGCACCATGGATGTTGATGATGAAATCATAATTCCTGAACCTTTTTATGCAAATTACAATGGATTCTCCACAGCTTCCGGAGTAAAGGTTGTACCCGTTATTTCGACTATTGATGAAGGTTTTGCATTGCCTCCAATAGCTGCTTTTGAAAAATTGATTACACCAAAAACAAAAGCGATATTAATTTGCAATCCGGGAAACCCAACAGGTTATTTATATTCGAAAGAAGAAATCTTGCAACTGGCTGAAATCGTTAAAAAACATGATTTATTTCTAATTGCTGATGAAGTTTACAGGGAATTTATTTATGATGAAAACGAAAAGCATTTTTCTGTAATGAATGTTCCCGGAATAGAACAAAACGCCATTATGATTGATTCTGTTTCCAAAAGATACAGCATGTGTGGAGCAAGAATTGGATGCATTGTTTCCAAAAACAAAGAAGTAATGGCAACGGCAATGAAATTTGCGCAGGCAAGATTAAGTCCGCCAACATATGCCCAGATTGCCAGTGAAGCCGCTTTAGATACACCACAAAGTTATTTTGATGATGTAATTGAAGAGTACAAGGAAAGAAGAGATACTTTGATTGCCGAATTACAAAAAATTGAAGGTGTAAAGGTAGCAACACCAAAGGGCGCTTTCTATTGCATTGCGCAGCTACCTGTAAAGAATGCCGACCATTTTGCACAATGGCTTTTAGAATCCTATGACAATAATAAAGAAACAGTAATGGTTGCTCCCGCGGCAGGCTTTTATTCTACCCCAAATGTTGGTTTAGATGAAGTCCGAATTGCGTATGTTTTAAAGAAAGATGATTTAATTCGTTCGGTAGCAATTTTAAAAGATGCATTAGAAGTATATAATAAAAAATAATTTATAGTTTGTATACCCAAACTTCACTGAAATCCTGCCCTTGGCGGGATTTTTCTTTTTTAGGAGCATAACCTTTGTATTTCTTTACGACACTGCTCCCGCTATCCGCTACAATCTGTCATTGCGAGGCACGAAACAATCATATCATAATTGTCATACGCAATGTCAGGATTTCCACTCCTATCGGGGCTAATGTAACCTTACTGCTTCTTTTTGAACCCTAATAAAATTAATGCTGATAAACCAATCGGTTTATCAGCATTAATTGATTGGTTTATCCGCATAAACTCTTTGGTTTATCCGCATTAATTAATTGATGCATGCAGGACATAAAAAAGCCTCGGCTAAACCAAGGCTTTTCATTTATAATTTATAATTCAATTACTATCGTTTCATCGCAAAGTGCGCTTTGAATTGTTTGGTTACGGCGCCTTCAGCATAATCCTCAGTAAACCAGTAATCATCTGATGGCATTAGATGCCCGTTATAAGTCCCATCCCATCCTGCTCCCTGTGTACTGATTTGTTTCAGTAATTTCCCGTAACGGTCAAAGATGTAGATTCTGGCTGCCAGTTGATCGCCCAAGC
>NZ_JANXTI010000084.1 GCF_025352425.1 Flavobacterium sp. | reverse complement strand
AAACTTTTGAAGGTTTTAAAACAAGAATTTTAGCAAAAATAACAGCATTAACATTGGTTCAGTATATCAATAAATTCATATTTGACAGACCAATAAACAATATTAAAAATCAAACAATTTAATTACACCCAACGGGTTACTTTTATCGGACAACAATGATTTTTTTATTTAAATTCACATAATCTTTTTTAACAATCCTGGACTTGAATGAAAGAAAAAACACCTACCTCTATCTTTTATGTGGATGATGATGTTGATGATTTGGATTTTTTTAATGAAGTTGCAACCGAAATAAACGAACCCGTTTCCTTGTTTGAGGAAGGTGATAAGCTGTTACAGCAACTTCAAAATCCGCCACCCTTTGCCTCCGTAATTTTCCTTGACTTAAACATGCCGGTGAAATCAGGTTTTGATGTGCTTCGCGAAATCAAAGCGACAATGGCTATTAGCCATATTCCGGTATTTATACTAACTACATCAATTAATCCTGACGATATCAAATTGACAAAAAAGCTTGGTGCCAATCTTTATATCCCTAAGCCTACAACTATTGGCGGTCTGAAAAAAGCTGTTAAGCATGTGTTATCGATAGATTGGAATAAATTTGAGATATCCGAGAATGAATTTGTTTACACTGAGACAAAAAAAACAGTATAATATTTCCTGTATTTTTCGTTATTTTGTGTACACGTAAAACCAACCCATGCAATTTGACCCAAACGAATTAGAACATACTGCCGTTTATAAACTTCTGACAGGCTCTATAATTCCACGACCTATAGGTTGGATTTCAAGCGTTAGCCAAACGGGAGTCAACAATTTAGCTCCATTTTCCTATTTCAATGCCGTTGGCGATGATCCGCCTCATGTTATTTTTTCCACAGGCAGAGGTAATAATACGAACAAAGACACGCTCAATAATGTTTTGGCTACCAAACAGTTTGTGGTTAATATGGTGACCGAGGAATTGACAGAACAAATGAATACAACAGCACAAACTGTTCATTCTGATATTGATGAATTTGAATTAGCTGGTGTAACACCTATTGCTTCAGTAAAAATAAAACCGATGCGCGTCAAGGAAAGCCCAATCACTTTTGAATGTGAATTGGTGCATCATTACTTTTTGGAAGGCCATAAACATGGTGGAGCCTGTGTAATAATCGGGCGCATTATCATGATGCATTTTGACGATAATGTGCTGCTGGATAATTACAAAATCAACCTGGAAAACTATAAACCTGTTTCCCGATTAGCAGGTTCAAATTATGCAAAAATTGGAGCGCTCTTCTCTGTCAAAAGAAACTAATTATGAAACCTCAAGTAGTAGAAATAAATGTTGCCATGCAGATTTCAAAACCGATAAATGAGGTTTTTGAAGCGATTGTAAATCCGGAAAAAATGTGCAATTACTTCATCTCGCAAAGCAATGGCAGAATGGAAGAAGGCAAAAGTTTACTATGGAAATTTCCCGAATTTGAAATGGAAGTTCCTGTAAAAGTTGAAAAAATAGAGCAAGATAAATTAATTTCCTATTATTGGGAAAACAGTGGGCTGCCACTTTTAGTGGAAATGAAACTTTCAACTGTTGGTGACAATTTTACTTTGGTAAAAATCTCTGAAAAAAGTATGGAGAACAATGAAGCCGGACTCAAATGGCTTTCCGGAAACTCTTTTGGCTGGTCAAATTTCCTGGCTTGTTTAAAGGCTTATCTTGAATACGGAATCAACCTGAGAAAAGGTTCCTTCGATTTTATGAAAAAATAATTATGCAAATATCAGTAATTGGTGGTGGTCCTGGCGGATTGTACTTTTCTATCCTTACCAAAAAAGCAATGCCGGATTGCAAGATTGATGTCTACGAACGTAATAAGGCGGATGACAGTTTCGGATTTGGAGTTGTCTTTTCAGATGAAACACTAGGTGAGTTTCTTTCCAGAGATTTAAAATCCTATGAATTAATCAGAAGCAATTTTGCCTATTGGGATGACATCATTATTGCGCGCGATGGACAAACGGTAAGCATTGCAGGGAATGGTTTTTGTGGCTGCTCGCGAAAAAAGCTATTGCAATTATTACAGCAACGATGCACCGAAGAAGGCGTAAATCTTCATTTTGAACAAAATATAGAAAACGTTTCCCAATTAAAAGATTCCGATATCATTGTAGCATGTGACGGCATCGGAAGCGCCATCAGAACACAGTTTGCAAATGATTTTGGAACCAAAATTTCATTAAAGAAAAATAGGTTTGTATGGCTTGGTTCAACCAAACCATTGGATGCCTTTACCTATTTCTTCCGCACAACGCCTCACGGATTAATTGTAGCACATACCTACCAATACCAACCCGGAATGAGCACCTGGATATTCGAATGCAGTGACGAAACCTGGGAAAAACATGGTTTTGAAGTTACCAATGAAGAGGATACCATTGCTAAAATTTCGGAAATCTTTAAACAAGAATTAGAGGGTCACGGCTTAATATCAAACAAATCCCACTGGCGCCAATTCCCGCATGTAACCAACGAAAAATGGTTTCATAATAACATCGTTCTTTTAGGCGATGCCAAAGCTACAGCCCACTACTCTATTGGTTCCGGAACAAAACTGGCAATGGATTCTGCTATTGGTTTATCCGATGCTGTAATTGCTAATCCGACGAATGTGAAGGCAGCTTTTGAGCAATATGACAAAACCCGAAGAAATACGGTCGAAATGATTCAGCACGCCGCTTTGGTTTCGTTAGATTGGTTTGAAAATATGGATAGAAATAACCAACATCCGTTTTATCAGTTTGCTTTTGGCTGCATGACTCGTGCTAAGAAAGTAACTTATGAAAACCTGCGTCTGCGCGATAAATCGTTTACGGATAAAGTTTTAAACGAATTCAATAGTCACAATATTCCTCCGGCCTTTACCACTTTCAAATTAAAGGATTTAGAGTTATCAAACCGAATCGTAATGTCGCCAATGGGACAATATGCTGCCGAAAACGGATTTGTCAATGACTGGCATTTGGTGCATTATGGAAGTCGGGCAACTGGCGGTGTCGGATTAATTATTGCAGAGATGACCGCTATTGCAGAAACAGGTCGCATCACTTTAGGTTGTGCCGGAATTTATACTGTAGAACAAGTAGTTAAATGGAAAACAATTACAGAATTTATTCATAAAAACACCCAGACAAAAATAGGAATCCAGCTCGGACATTCGGGACGAAAAGGTGCATCAAAAAAACCCTGGGAAACCGAACCAATACAAAATCCATGGCAATTGATTTCAGCATCACCGATAGCATTTAACGAAAATTTTTCTTTCGAAGCTTCGGAACCAATAGAAATGTCTTTAAAAGATATGGATTTAATTACAACCCAATTTGTACAAGCCACAAAAAATGCTGATGAAGCGGGGTTTGACATGGTCGAATTACAAGCGCATCACGGATTCTTATTAGCTTCCTTCCTATCGCCTTTGACGAATATCAGATCAGATGAATTTGGCGGAAGCATTGAAAATCGTTTGAAATTTCCGTTGAGAGTATTTAATGAAATTCGAGAAGCATTTCCAAAAAAGAAACCAATGTCCGTTAGGATTTCAGCAACCGATTGGGCAGAAAATGGAATCTCAGAAAAAGATGTTTTGGCAATTGCCACAGCTTTCAAAAATGCAGGAGCAGATATCGTCAATGTTTCCACCGGAAATACAGTTGCCCATCAAAAACCACAAACGGGAAGAATGTGGCAAACGCCTTTTTCTGATTTGGTTCGAAATACAGTTCATATTCCAACCATCACAACGGGTTACATCCAAGACATTGACCAAATCAATACCATTATCCTCAACGGAAGAGCTGATTTGGTAGCGCTCGGAAGACCATTGTTACTTGATGCTAATTTTGTTAGAAATGCACAAGCTTACGAACAATTTGAAACCAATGATATTCCGAATCAATACAAAATGGGAACATCACATTTATACCCGTTAAAAGCTGCCGAAAGAAAACAAACTGAAGGCATGAAAAAAGCATCGAAACCAAAGAGCAATAAAAAATAATTACGAATTTGAAATTATGAATTGCGAATTATGAAGCACTACACAGACAATTTCGCGCACGAATATTTACCAAGCCCGAACTTGCAGCCTGACTACGTTTTTTTGGATTTGCCACAGTTTTATCGTCCTGAAATGCTGAATTGTGTTGATAGACTTTTAGACAATCACATCAAAGAAGGTCGCGGCAATAATCCCTGTATCAGAACATTTGAAACCACTTGGACCTATAACGAATTATACGAAAAAGCGAATCAGATTGCACATGTTTTGATTGATGATTTAGGTTTGGTTTCGGGAAATCGAGTATTGATTCGTTCGGCCAATAACCCGATGATGGTGGCGTGTTGGTTTGCAATTGTAAAAGCGGGCGGAATTGTTGTCGCTACGATGCCATTGCTTCGTTCAAAAGAATTAACCACGATAATTGATTGTGCGGAGATTTCACACGCTTTATGCGATACAACATTGCAGGACGAAATGAACCTGGTGAAATCTGATTTTCTGAAACGGACGTGTTTTTATAACGAATTGGAAACGTTAATGCAATCAAAATCGACAACGTTTACCAATTATCACTCAAAATCGGACAGCATTGCTTTAATCGGATTCACTTCCGGAACAACGGGTTTACCAAAGATGACATCGCATTATCATAAAGATATCCTAAACATTTGCGAAGCGTTTCCACCCTATTCGTTACAGCCAACACAAAACGACATTTTCACCGGAAGCCCGCCTTTAGGTTTTACTTTTGGTTTGGGCGGATTGGTTTTGTTTCCAATGTATTTTGGTGCTTCTACATTCTTAATCGAAAAACCAACGCCTGAAATGCTGTTACAGGCCATTCAGGAACATAAAATCACAATTTGTTTTACGGCTCCGACAGCCTGGCGTATTATAACTTCTAAAGTAAATGAATTTGATATTTCCAGCTTACGCAAATGTGTTTCGGCTGGGGAAACCTTGCCGTTGAAGGTTTGGCAGGATTGGTACGAAGCTACGGGATTAAAAATCATTGACGGAATTGGCGCTACCGAAATGCTCCATATCTTTATTTCTTCCAATACGGAAAACATTAAACCCGGCGCAACCGGAGTTGCAGTTACGGGTTATGAAACCAAAATTGTTGATGCCAATGGAAATGAGACGCCAATAAACCAACCGGGAAGACTAGTAGTTCGGGGCATCACAGGTTGCAAATATTTAAATAGAATTGACAAGCAAAAGGAATATGTTGAAAAGGGCTGGAATGCTACGGGGGATATTTTCCGTAAGGATGAAGATGGCTATTTTTGGTTTGTCGCTCGTGGTGATGACATGATTATTTCTTCCGGATATAACATAGCCGCAATTGAGGTAGAAAGCGTACTTTTAACTCACGAAGATATATTGGAATGCGCAGTAGTTGGACTTCCCGATGAAGACCGTGGCATGCTGGTTTGTGCCCATATTGTCCTGAAAGAAAAATATAAAGCTACCGATGATATGAAAAACCATATACAACAATGGTTCAAAGAAGTAGCTGCTCCTTATAAATATCCTCGAGTAATTTATTTTGCCGAAACTTTGCCCAAAACTGAAACCGGAAAAATACAACGATTCAAATTGAAATCATGAGAAAAGCATTCGTCCTTTTTGCAATAACTTCTATAGCCATTATTGGTTTATTGATGTATGTGAACCTGAAATTCACCTTTTTATTATTGATATTTATTCCCCTTATCATAATGGGATTTTACGACATGTTTCAATCTATTCACACCATTCGGAGAAATTTTCCGCTATTGGGAAGAATGCGTTATTTATTGGAATCCATTGGTCCTGAAATGCGTCAGTATTTTATCGAAAATGATTTGGATGGAAAACCGTTCAATCGCTTGCAACGGAATTTGGTGTATGAACGTAGTAAAAAAGCAATTGATACAATGCCTTTCGGAACACAATTAGATGTTTATAATGAAGGTTATGAATGGATAAATCACAGTATAAGGGCAATTTCATTTTCAAACATAAATGACAATCCACGCGTGAGGATTGGTTCTTCGCAATGCGAAAAGCCATATCAGGCAAGCTTGTTCAATATTAGTGCAATGAGCTTTGGATCTTTAAGTAAAAATGCCATTTTGGCCTTAAATAAAGGTGCAGAAATAGGCAAGTTTTATCACAATACCGGTGAAGGAGGATTATCGCCTTATCATTTACAGGGTGGCGATGTGGTTTGGAATATTGGAACTGCTTATTTTAGTTGTCGCGACGATGATGGTAAATTTTCATATGAGAAATACATCATAAGAGCGACACTGGAAAATGTCAAAATGATAGAACTCAAGTTTTCACAAGGCGCAAAACCAGGCCACGGCGGAATTTTACCCAAAGAAAAAGTAACCGATGAAATTGCTGCCATCCGATTAGTTTCAAAAGGCCACGATATTGTTTCTCCGCCAACACACTCTGCTTTTAAAACACCATTGGAATTAATGGAATTCGTAAAATTATTGCGAAAAGGTTCTGGTGGAAAACCCATCGGAATAAAACTCTGCATTGGAAACAAATCGGAGTTCCTATCAATCTGTAAAGCAATGGTTGAAACCCAAACTTATCTTGATTTCATCACGGTTGATGGCGGCGAAGGCGGAACCGGTGCGGCTCCACAGGAATATTCCGATCATGTTGGGATGCCATTGCGGGAAGCGTTGGCATTTGTATATGATGCATTAAACGGCTTTGGACTTAAAGATCAAATCAAAATTATTTGCAGCGGCAAAATTATTACCGGTTTCGACATTATAAAAAATCTCTCCATTGGTGCCGATTTATGCAACTCTGCTCGCGGAATGATGTTCGCATTGGGCTGCATCCAGGCACTGGAATGTCACGCGAATACCTGTCCGACCGGAGTAGCAACACAAAATCCACAACTAATGAAAGGGTTGGTTCCCGAAGAAAAAAGTATCCGTGTAGCCCGTTTTCAGGAAGAAACCGTAAAAAGTGCGATGGACTTAATGGCTTCGGCTGGCTTAGCACATCCTGACGATGTAGACCGATCAGTTGTCAGCACCCGAATTGATAAAACACAAGTTAAAACCTTCTATGAAATTTATCCGGAATTAGACAATGGATGTTTACTAAATGAAGGCACAGTTCCTTTGGATTTTTTGTACTTTTGGAGGAAAGCTAGCGTAGAGAAATTTTAGGAGCTATTCCCCGCTATACGTTGCAATCTGTCATTGCGAGGAACGAAGACACCCGAGTGTAGCGAACTGAGAGTAGCTAATCTTATCATAATTGTCTTTCGCAATGTCAGGATTTCCACTTCTATCGGGGCTAAAAATATAATTATAAATGAACAACTATTTCACAAAACAAGAAAAAATCCGCTTCAAGCATGTTGATTACGCGGGAATTGTTTTCTATCCCCGTTTCCTCGAAATGCTAAACGACTTAGTCGAAGACTGGTTTGAGGAAGCTTTAGAACGACCGTTTTCAAAAATCCATGAATCGAATGGAATACCAACAGTAGATTTAAAAGTCCAATTCAAAAAAGCAGCACGTTTGGGAGAAACCTTAACCAAAAAACTTTGGGTTATTAATCTCGGTGGTGCTTCGGTGAATTGCGGTTTCCGTTTTGAAGACGAACATGGAAAAACATGTTTAGAAGGAGAAGTAACTTTGGTAAACGTTGCCATTGCTGAAGATAGAAACAATATTAAAGCTGAACCTTTCACTGAGGAAATAAAAACGAAAATTTCAAAATTCGTAATTCGTAATTCGTAATTATTTATGGAGTTTAAAAAATTTAAAGCCGCCGCAGTCCAAACATCCCCGGTTTTTCTAAATGTAGAAAAAACGATTGAGAAAGCGATTTCTTTTGTAAAAGAAGCGACTGCAAACGGCGCCAACCTAATTGCTTTCCCGGAAGTTTTCGTCGCAGGTTATCCATATTGGAACTGGATTATGACACCGGTTCAGGGGAGCAAATGGTATGAAGAACTGTATAAATCAGCTGTAAAAGTTGATGATGATGCAATGAAACCTTTATATGAAGCATCAAAAAAATACAAATGCCACATCGTTATCGGAATCAATGAACGCGGTGACAGTTATGGAGAAATTTACAACACCAATTTAATCATTGACAATCACGGAAAGCTAATTGGAAAACACAGAAAACTAGTCCCAACCTGGGCAGAAAAACTAACCTGGACAAGCGGTGACGGTTCGTCGCTTAAAGTTTACAACACAGAGATTGGTCCGATAGGAACACTTGCCTGTGGTGAAAATACCAACACATTAGCGCGTTTCACTTTGTTATCGCAAGGCGAATTGATTCATATTGCCAATTATATTTCGTTACCAGTTGCACCACCCGATTATGATATGGCGGAGGCGATAAAAATCCGTGCTGCCGCCCACTCCTTCGAAGGAAAATTGTTTACGATAGTTTCGTGTTCTACAATTTCAAAAGAAATCATGAATGCCCTAAAAAATGATGTTCCGAATGTAGAAGAACTGCTTACGCGAAAAAACTCTGCTTTCTCCGGAATTATAGGTCCAAACGGAGCTGTCGTTGGCCAACCATTAATAGACGATGAAGGAATTGTTTACGCTGATATCGATTTGGAAAAATGCATTCAGCCAAAACAAATGCATGATATACTTGGACATTATAACCGCTTTGATATTTTTGATTTGAGGGTGAATACAGCTCCGACAAGAAATATTACTTTTATTGATAACCACGAAGAGTTTAATAAAGAATAATTCTATACCTGACAGGTTTCAAAAACCTGTCAGGTATAATACTTGAAAATATGGAAACAAACAACTATTCTGACGACCAAATAGGAAGAGCACGTGTCCAGGATTCTCCTGAATTACAGGCTTACTATAAAGAACTGGAAACACTCGGTGCTGGCGCATTATGGACTGTCGCCAATGACATAGAACCCTGGGAACCAAGAAGTTCTTCTGTTCCTATGCTATGGAAATATGAAAACTTACGTGATTTGGTTTTAAAGTCATCCGAATTGGTTACTCCGGAACAGGCAGGACGAAGAGTAGTTTATTTAGTAAACGATAAGCGCAAAGATGTTTCCGCTGCTGTCGGTTGGTTATATACCGGAATTCAGGTTACACGTCCGGGGGAAAGCACTTCGGCACACCGACACAAAGCTTCTGCCTTGCGTTTCATCATGGAAGGTGAAGGGGGATACACTGTTGTTGATGGCAATAAAATTACATTTGAGGTTAATGATTTCGTGATTACGCCCAACTCAACCTGGCACGAACACGGAGTAGATGCCAATGGAAAAACCTGTATTTGGCAGGATGGTCTAGATATTCCGTTAGTGAATGCTTTGGAAGCGAATGATTATGCGGTTTATGATGGTAAGCAATCTTTGGTAAACGAAGTTAACTTTTCTCCAATAACCTATGGCTGTGCGGGATTGATTCCGGCCGATAAAACTTGGTGCAAACCGTATTCTCCATTATTTAAGTATTCATGGAAATCGGTTTATCCTGCTTTACTTGAAGCGTTAAAAGTAAACGAAGTAAATCCAATTGATGGAATCTTGATGCAATATTCTAATCCATTGACTGGTGGACATGTGATGCAAACTATGTCGGCAAGTATGCAATTACTTCCTGCAGGTTTTAAAGGAAAAGCGCATAAACATACAGGTTCATTTGTATATCAATGCGCCAAAGGAGGCGGCTATTCCATCATTAACGGACAACGTTTTGACTGGAAAGAACGGGATATCTTTTGTGTTCCATCCTGGGCTTGGCACGAACATCATAATGGCTCAGAAACTGAAGATGCTTGCCTGTTTTCATTCAACGATTTGCCGATTATAGAAAAACTGGGGTTGTATCAGGAAAGAGAATTAGAAGAAAACAACGGTCATCAAACACAACAATAATAAACTCAGTAACTCAGGCACTAAGCTTCTCCGTTACTCAAAAACAAAACAATGAAACTACTGACCTACAAAACACAAGAAAGCGAAGAACAACGATTGGGATTCATCCACAACAATCAGGTTATTGATATGGAAGATTTTGGCGAAATATCTAATTTTCCATTGCCAACCACTATGTTGGAATTGATTGATATGGGATTTGAATTGGTGGAAGAACTCAACGATATGATTGCCGAAACGGAACCTGTTTTCTTCGAAGAAATCGCTTATGAAATGGATGAAGTAACTTTCCTTGCTCCTATTCCGAAACCACGAAAAAATATTATCGGAATTGGTTTAAACTATACGGAGCATGTTGCTGAAAGTGCGCGAACATTAGACACCACAGGAAAACTACCCCAAAAGCCAATCATCTTTTCAAAACCGACAACAACAGTTACGGCCACGAATACGGATATTATTAAAAACACCAAACTTACCTCACAATTAGACTGGGAAGTAGAATTGGCTGTCGTAATTGGAAAGAAAGCAAAATATGTTTCCAAAGAAGAGGCAATGGATTATGTTTTTGGATATACTGTGATTAACGATATTTCGGCTCGTGACTGTCGCCGCGAAGGACAATGGATTGTTTCCAAAGGACAAGACACATTTGCGCCAATGGGACCAATTTTAGTCACCAAAGACGAAATCAAAAATCCCCATAACTTAAATTTATCACTGAAAGTAAATGGAGTTGAAAAACAAAAATCCAATACCAAATTTCTGTTGTTTAACATCAATGCTTTAATCGAGGATTTAAGCACCGTTTTTACTTTAGAACCCGGAGATATCATCGCAACGGGCACTCCATCCGGAGTTGGCGCGGGTCGTGACCCACAAGAATGGTTATACAATGGCGATGTGATTGAAGCTACTGTGGAAGGAATTGGAACAATTGTTAATACCGTTAAGGAAATTTAGTCTAGAGTCAGTTTTTAAACTTGAAGAACTTGCATTAAAAAAATGAATCAAACAAAAACTGCAGTCGACATCTTCAATAAACTGGCTACCGGTTATCAGGACAAGTTTATGGATGTTTCCTTGTACCATGATTCACTCGATGTGTTTTGCAATTCCATAAAAAAAGAAAAACCGGAAATATTAGAACTGGCTTGTGGTCCCGGAAATATTACAAAGTATTTGCTGGAAAAACGACCGGATTTCAAAATTATCGGTACTGATTTGGCTCCGAATATGATCGAATTGGCAAAAATCAATAATCCAACAGCAAAATTTGAAATGATGGATTGCAGAGCAATAACTAGTCTTACCATGAAATATGACGGAATACTTTGTGGTTTTGGCTTGCCGTATTTATCCAAAGATGAAGCCATTCAGTTTATTAAAGATGCTAGTCAAAAATTAAGTGTAAACGGAATTCTCTATATCAGCACAATGGAAGACGAAAATTCCGAATCGGGATTTAAAACCGGAAGTACCGGTGACACAATGTATCAGAACTTCCATCAGACCGATTATTTAACAAAAGCTCTTGAAGGAAATCAATTAAAAATAATCCATATAGAACGAAAGGAATATTTTTACAATAACGAAAAAACAACCGATTTAATAATTATGGCTTCTAAATAATCTCAGTAGTTAAAAAAATGAAATACAAAATAGGTCAAATAGTTCCTTCGTCCAATGTCACGATGGAAACCGAAATCCCTGCAATTTTTCGCTCGAGGGAAACAATATTACCGGAACGCTTTACGTTTCACAGCAGTCGCATGCGTATGAAAAAAGTAACCAAAGAAGAACTCGAAGCCATGGATGCTATGAGTTTGAAGTGTGCCCAAGAACTATCAGACGCGCATGTTGACGTTATGGGTTATGCGTGTTTGGTGGCAATTATGAGTATGGGAAGAGGTTACCATTGTGTTTCGGAAGTCAATCTACATCAGGAAACTATTGCCAACGGATTCCCTACGCCTATTGTGACATCTGCGGGAGCATTGATTAATGGTTTGAAAGTTTTGGGAGCGAAAAAGATTTCGATTATTACGCCTTATATGCGTCCGTTAACCGATATGGTTGTTGATTATATAGAACATCAAGGCATAAAAGTAAAAGAAAGTATCGCACTCGAAATCCCTGATAACCTCGAGGTGGCGGCTCAAAATCCAATGAACTTATTAGACATTTACAAGCGATTGGATTTAACTGATGTTGATGTTTTAGTAGTTTCAGCCTGTGTACAAATGCCATCGTTAGAAGCTATCGATTTAATTCAGGCAGAAATCGGAATTCCGGTAACTTCGGCCGCAGTTTGTACTACTTACGAAATGATGAAAAAGCTCGGCATCGAAGCCAAATCAGCTATTGGCGGCGAATTATTAAATGGAAATTATTAATCTTATAATTATGTAATCCTTTTACTTGATTTGATAACAGGAGTTAGACTTTTGTTTTAGAAATTTGTATCTAATTAACTTAAAACTAAACATCATGAACGGATTATTTAAAACGCTTATTGCCGGATTTACAGCAAGAAAACTTGGTGGTGGCTGCTTATCAATGGTGATAATTTTTGTAATTATTTACTGGTTACTTGGTAAATTTTAATCTAATAGACTACTTTTGCGGGACATTTTTTGATAACTCAAAACACATTTGGGGTCGACTGGTTTTGACAGCAAGTCGAATTGAATTGTAAGCACGCCGAGCATTGCATTTTTTGCTCGTAAATCCAAAGATGCAAAAACATAAACGGCGAAGGAAACTACGCTCTTGCTGCATAATCTAAATTAAAGTAAGATTAGCCACGCTCCTACAAGGTAGGAAAGCAGGATTTACCTCGATAGCTTTGGTTTGTGGCGGTCGGTATAGGTGAATCGTAAAAATAAACCTAAGAACAGTGAAGCTTCGGGGCTGTTACGAAAACTAAAGAAGATAAGTATTGTGTGGCTGTTTCTGGCCTATCATAATATCGAAAATCCAATCAGAAAATAAGCGTGTAGAACCCTTTTTAGTTGCTTGTTTGGACCCGAGTTCGATTCTCGGCGACTCCACAGAATATCCTGCCCTTGGCGGGATTTTTCTTTTTTAGGAGCGACACCATTGTCTTTCTTTACGACACTGCTCCCGCTATCCGCTACAATCTGTCATTGCGTGGCACGAAGACACCCGAGCGTAGCGAATTGAGCGTAGCTAATCATATCATAATTGTCATACGCAATGTCAGGATTTCCACTCCTATCGGGGCTAATGTAACCTTACTGCTTCCTTTTGAACCCTAACAAAATTAATGCATGCAGGACATAAAAAAGCCCCGGCTAAACCAAGGCTTTTCATTTATAATTTAAAATTTATAATTCAATTACTATCGTTTCATCGCAAAGTGCGCTTTGAATTGTTTGGTTACGGCGCCTTCAGCATAATCCACAGTAAACCAGTAATCATCTGATGGCATTAGATGCCCGTTATAAGTCCCATCCCATCCTGCTCCCTGTGTACTGATTTGTTTCAGTAATTTCCCGTAACGGTCAAAGATGTAGATTCTGGCTGCCAGTTGATCGCCCAAGC
>NZ_JANXTI010000050.1 GCF_025352425.1 Flavobacterium sp. | reverse complement strand
AACGCCAGATTTATATTCTAATTGGCAACCCAAGGAACTTATAACTTCTAAAACTCTAAAATAATTTTTTACTATATTTGACATAGATATTGGTTTGTTTGGCGACATCAAGATACTGAATTTCAGTATCTTGACCAATATCTAATCAATTTATTTTACTTCAAATAATTACACCCAACGGGTTTTATATAATAACGGAATAAAATTTACATCGTTTTCCTTCTCAACTCCGCCATTTTTATTGCAGCAATTGCGGCTTCTGTTCCTTTGTTTCCATGAACTCCGCCACTTCTGTCTATAGATTGTTGTTCGTTGTTATCTGTTAACAAACAAAAAATGACAGGAACATCCGTTTGCACATTCAAATCTTTTATACCTTGGGTTACGCCTTCGCAAACAAATTCAAAATGCATCGTTTCGCCTTTTATTACGCAGCCAATCGTAATCACAACATCAACTTCCTGCGTGACAATCATTCGCTGTGCGCCATAAACAAGTTCAAAACTTCCCGGAACGTCCCAACGAATAATGTTTTCTTGTTTGGCACCACAATCTAACAAAGCAGCTTCTGCTCCGGCATATAATCCGTCTGTAATGTGATCGTTCCATTCTGAAACAACAATCCCAAACCGAAAGTCTTTCGCGTTTGGGATTGTGTTTTTATCGTAATTGGATAAGTTTTTGTTTGCCGTAGCCATAATTATTTACTGCGCTAAACCAATCAAAGCATCAATACTTTGCGCTTCCGGAGCGGTATCGTAATTATCTTTGATATCAGTGAAATATTTTAACGCGTCTGCCTTATTTCCTAAAACCAACGCCGTTTTACCAGCTTTCATTAAATATCTTGGTCTTGTTAATTCATTTTTATTAGCATCTGCCGCTTTGATATAATACTCTAAAGCTTCTTTTTGTTTGTTTTGCTGTGCGTAAGCATCCCCAATTGCTCCAATTGCCATTGTGCTTAACATAACATCATCTGATTTGAATTTCTCTAAACTAGAAATTGCTTCAGTATATTTTTTTGTGTTCAGATAAGAAATTCCGGCATAGTAATTCGCTATGTTTCCGGCATCAGTTCCTGAATATTCGTCGGCAATTTTCACTACTCCAAATTTACCTTCAGAACCTTTTAAAACTAAATTAAATAAAGAATCCGATTTAGTTCCATTGGCATCCACCGCTTTTTGAAAGTTTTGTTGCGCTACAAATAATTCGTTTGCGGCTTCTTCTTGTTTTGGTTCAGCAATAAATTTTTGATATAATAAATACGAAACGGTAGCCAAAGCAACAACAGTTAGGAATCCTAATATATATCTTTGATTTTTAGCAACAAAATCCTCTGCTCTTGAAGCTGATTGATCTAAAGTATCAAATGCTTTTGCTGTTGCACTGTCTTTAGCATCAACATTTACATCTTCAATGTAGTTATTGTCTGATTTCTCTGCTTTTGGTTTTGGTTCTTTATATCCTCTTTTGTTAAAAGTTGCCATCTATTTTTAATTTAGTGTGCGCAAAAATAAAAATTAATTCATATTTAAAGGCTATTTTTATGGATATTTTTGAATAATTTGCAGCACTTAAGTTTAGAGGATTAATTTTAAACAAAAACCAAATTGTTTTTAAAGCGGATTTCATTACTCAATTATAAAAATTTTTCCGAAATCTCGTTCGAATTGGATTCCAAAATCAATTGCTTCGTAGGTAAAAATGGCATTGGAAAAACGAATATCCTTGACGCTATTTATCATTTGGCAAGTGGCAAAAGTTATTTCAATCCGCTGGCTGTACAAAACATAAAACATGGAGAAGATTTTTTTGTAGTTGATGGCGAATTTGAAAAAAACAATAGAACCGAGCAAATTTTATGCAGTTTAAAAAAAGGGCAAAAAAAAATCCTTAAACGAAACGGTAAGGTTTATGAAAAATTCTCAGATCATATCGGATTTATTCCATTAGTGATTATTTCACCTGCCGATAGTGATTTGATTATTGAAGGCAGCGAAACCCGCAGAAAATTTATAGATAACGTCATTTCTCAATTAGATAGTTCTTATCTGCAAAAACTCATTCAATACCAAAAAATCATCAGTCAACGGAATGCTTTGTTGAAATATTTTGCACTGAATCATGTTTTTGAAAACGATACTTTGTCTATATATAACGAACAACTTAATACACTCGGGCAATTTATTTTTGAAAAACGAAAGAAGTTCCTGATTGACTTTATTCCGATTTTCAACAATTATCATCGAGAAATTACCAACTCTGCCGAAACGGTACAACTGGTTTATCAAAGTGATTTGTTTGAAAAAGACACGTTGACTTTATTGGAAGAAAACATAAGTAAAGACAGAGCCTTACATTATACTTCAGTTGGCGTTCATAAAGACGATTTGTCATTTGAAATTGATAATTATCCGATTAAAAAATTTGGTTCCCAAGGTCAGCAAAAATCATTTCTTATCGCTTTAAAACTCGCCCAATTTGATTTTGTCAAAAAACAAAGCGGCGAAAAACCAATTTTATTGTTTGACGATATCTTTGATAAGCTCGATGAATTTCGTGTAAGCAAAATAATTGAAATGGTAAACAACGAAGAATTCGGACAGTTATTTATTTCTGACACGCATCCTGAACGCACGGAAAACATAGTAAAAACAACACATCAGAGTTATAAAATATTTAATTTGTAATGTTGTTCTATTTTGTAATTTAGCCTAAAATTTTAAAGGACATGAAATCAAAATTTGCTTCATTATTATTGTTAAGTTTTCTATTTATAAGCTGTCATGGACAACAATTTAAAGCTGTACATACCATTGATGCTAAATCCTTTTCTGAAAAGCTAAAAACTAATGAAAACCCACAATTATTAGATGTTAGAACTCCCGAAGAATATAGCACTGAACACATTGGCGATGCTAAAAATGTGAATTGGAATGCAGACGATTTTGTTGCCAAAACTGTAACTTATGATAAATCAAAACCTGTTTTTGTGTATTGCAAAGTTGGTGGTAGAAGTGCACAAGCCGCAGATAAATTAGCCGAATTGGGTTTTAAGGAAATCTATAATCTTGATGGCGGTATCATGAAATGGAAAGCACAGGGCAATGCTAACGCTGAATCAAGCGCTAAGATCATCGGAATGTGCGACCAGGAATATGGTGAATTAGTAAAATCAAGCGATAAGGTAATGATTGATTTTAATGCCAAATGGTGTGCGCCCTGTCAAAAAATGAAACCTTATATTTTGAAACTTGAAACCGAAATGGCAGCCAAAATAAAAATTGTTTCACTTGATGCTGATGAAAATAAAACAATCGTAGAACAATTGAAATTAGATGGATTGCCGACCATAATCGTTTATGAAAAGGGAAAAGAGGTTTGGCGAAACGTGGGCTATATTTCGGAAGAAGATCTAAAAAAACACTTGTAATATGCTAACCAAAGAAGCTATCCAATTTCTGGAGGATTTAGTTGCCAATAATAATACGGAATGGATGCATGCCAACAAGAAAAGGTATGAAAGCTTCAAGAAAGATTATCACAGTTATATCGCATCTATTTTGGGAGCACTTAAGCCTTTGGACAAAGCATTGGAACCATTGGAAGTTAAAAACTGTACGTTTAGAATCAATCGTGACATTCGTTTTTCAAAGGATAAATCGCCTTATAAAACTAATATTGGTGTTTGGATGTCGCAAAACAAAAACAGGAAAAACGCTCCCGGATATTACATACATTTCGAAAAAGGAAATTCCTTTATTGCTGGTGGTTGCTGGTGTCCCGAACCCAATGAGTTAAAACAAATTAGAAAGGAAATTGCTTTTTTTAATGATGATTTAGAAGCAATTGTTAACCATAAAAAATTTAAATCAGAGTTTGGAACGCTTACCAGAGATGAAAATAATACGCTAAAAAAAGCACCGAAAGATTTCGACTCGGATCATCCGGCCATAGAGTTTTTGAAATTAAAAAGCTTCACAGCCTCCGAAAAAATTGATAACAAATTATTTTCAGACCCTAACTTTAGTAAAGTTATAGCCGAAAAATTAATCGTTTTAAAACCAATGAATGACTTTTTGAGCCGGGCGTTAGAAACCGAAGAGTAAGTATATGTCAAAAAAGAGAATTTTATTTCTTGGGGAAACCTATCGAGCTGACGCAATTACCTGGATGAATGGCCTAAGGGAATTTGGCGATTTTGAAATCGTAACTTGGGAACTTAAGACAAGCAGTAACGGCTTTCACAGAATTAAAAGACTTTTTGAATTAACCAAAGCTATTTTGACTATAAAAAGTATTATCAAAAAATATAATCCCGATATGGTGATTGCGGAACGAACTACCAGTTATGGCTACTTAGCCGCGCTTTCGGGAATTAAACCAATAGTAATTGCACAACAGGGCATAACCGATTTATGGCCGCATAATTCTCCATTATATATTTTAAAAAAAATACTTCAGGATTATGCTTTTAAAAAGGCAGACTTAATTCATGCCTGGGGAGATGTAATGGAAAACCATATGAAGGAAAGTAACGTAGATATGTCAAAAGTGATGGTTCTGCCAAAAGGTATAAATCTGGATTATTTTGAATTTAAAAATAGTGATGATGATACTATGATAGATGCCATTGTCACTCGGGTTTTACGACCTGAATACCAACATGATTTGGTTTTGAAAGCATTTTCAATTGTCAAGCAAAAAAATATTCGTTTTAAGCTGACTATTATTGGAGATGGAACAGAATTAAAAAAATTAAAATCTTTGGCAAAAGAATTAGGCATAGAAAATGAAGTCATTTTCGTAGGAAAAATTGACAATAACGACATTCCCAAATTTTTAGAAAAAGCAAATTTTTATATCAGCACACCCACAACTGAAGGCGTTTCTTCCTCACTCTTTGAGGCTATGGCCTGCGGTTGTTTTCCCATTGTAAGTGATTTACCAGGAAATAGAAGCTGGATACAACAAAAAGTAAACGGAATTCTTGTTACTATCGAAAATGAGTTTAATTTAGCCGAGGAAATTGAGTGGGCATTTCAAAACAACGATTTTACAAAAAAAGCAATACCGGAAAATCGAAAGTTTGTAGAAGAACATGCCAACTATAAAATCAATATGAAAAAAATTGCAACAACTTATCACGATTTAATTAAAAGTAAGTCAACTACCGAATAGAGCGTATGTGTGGTATCAATGGGATTTTCCATTTAAATTTTAAACAGGTTGACCAAAATCAACTCATAAAAATGCGGGACATTCTGGAACATCGTGGTCCGGATGATTCAGGCATTTATATCAATAACAATATCGGATTAGGTCACAGGCGCTTGTCAATTATTGATACATCATCGGCCGGGCACCAACCTTATTTCTCTGACAATGGAAGGTATATCCTTGTATTTAACGGAGAAATCTACAATTATCAATCATTTTATCCTGAATTAAAAAGCAAAGGGATTATACTGAAATCAGGTTCTGATACCGAAGTTTTATTAAAACTTTATGAATTGTATGGCATGGAAATGTTGCACAAACTCAACGGAATGTTCGCTTTTGCTATCTGGGATACACAAGAAAAAAAATTGACGCTTTGTCGAGACAGAATGGGCGTGAAACCTTTGTATTATTGTATTCATCAAAATACTTTATATTTTGCTTCTGAGCAAAAAGCCCTTTTCGCAGCAGGTGTTCCGTTAGAAGTTTCTGAAGATGGCATGGAAGAATATTTCTTTAACCGGTTTGTCGCTGGTGAGAAAACGTTATTCGCACATATAAAAAAGCTTTTGCCCGGACATTATATGGTCACTGACGAAAACGGAAAAAGCAGCACAACACGTTGGTGGAATTTAAAAGAAAAAATTCAGAATCATATTCCAATCCTCAATCCAAAAAACTGGTTTGAGGAAACGTTCTTCGAATCTGTGAAACTGCGCATGGTCAGCGATGTCGCGGTTGGTGTTTTGTTGAGTGGCGGATTGGATTCCTGTTCGATATTATCTTCATTGCATGAGCAAAAATTTGAAAAAATCGAAACGTTCAACATCAGTTTTTCCGAAGAAGAACATAACGAATACCATCTGGCAAAGAAAATAACAGATCAGTATGGATATACATTTAATCATACCAAGCTTGAAAATGAAAGTTTGTACCAAAACCTGATTGAAGCATCTTATTTCCACGACGAACCTTTAATGCATTTAAACGAACCTCATTTATTGGCTATTGCCAAATTGGCCAAACCAAAAGTAAAAGTGCTGCTTTCCGGCGAAGGTGCAGATGAACTAATGGGCGGTTATGTTAGATACAAAGCGCTAAAAAACCCGTCTTTATTAAAGGTGATTTCACAACTAAGTAAGTTTGACACCTTTAATAAAAGACCGCGATATGATAAATTATTGCGGTATTCAAAAATCAGTAGTGATTCGGATTTGGTAATATTCAACGGTTCGAATGTATATCCGGAAGATATTAATATTTTTTATGGAAATAAACAAAAACCCGTGAATGAATATCGTTATCAAATCCTGAAAGAAGCGCAGGAATTATATCCAAAAAACCTCCAACGTCAGGCACTGTATTTTGACCAACATACCTATATGTGTTCTCTATTGGATAGAAATGACCGTTGTACAATGGGAACTTCTATCGAATGTCGTGAGCCATTCTTAGATCAAAGACTGGTTGCCGGTTTGGGAACGTTGGATGACAAATGGTTGTTTACAGGCAAGAAAGGAAAGTTCATTCTTAAAACTACAATGGAAAATAGACTTCCAAAAGAAATAATTGATTTCAGAAAAATTGGACTTAGCGCGCCATGGGGAAGTTATTTGTTGAGTTTTTCGAAATTTGTTGATGAATTAGACAACTTTGCAAAAAGTCCTATTTTCGAAATGCCTTTTCTTGAAAACATCGATGGCGCCAAACTGGTTGCTGAAATCAGGAAAGGAAATACCAAAATATTGCCCTATTTTATGCCGATATTTATGCTTCACAAATGGCAAAAAAACTACTATAGCAAGTTCGTTTAAAAATTCTTTGACTTACTTTTGTGAGCATGACTATCCAAAATAACTTCTCTTTAAAAAAATACAACACTTTTGGTATCGAAGCCAAAGCCACACAGTTTGTCGCTGTTCATTCAGTCGAAGATTTAAAGTCTGTTTTGAAAGAAAACAAATCCGTACCAAAATTCATTCTTGGTGGTGGGAGCAATATGTTGTTGACACAAGATGTCCAAGCTTTGGTTATCCATATTGACTTAAAGGGTAAAAAAGTAATCAAGGAAGATGCCGATTTCGTTTGGGTTGAAAGCCAAGCAGGCGAAAACTGGCACGAATTTGTGCTTTGGACAATCAACCAAAACTTTGGTGGATTAGAAAATATGTCGCTTATTCCCGGAAATGTTGGTACAACGCCAGTGCAGAATATCGGTGCTTATGGCACAGAAATCAAAGATACTTTTGTTTCATGTAACGCTATGAATATTGCGATTCAAGAAATGAGAACGTTCACTAAGGAAGATTGTCACTTTGGTTACCGGGAAAGTATTTTTAAACACGAAGCCAAAGACCAGTTTATCATTACTTCGGTGATTTTTAAACTGACCAAGCGTAATCATAAAATCAATACTTCGTATGGAGATATCACAAAGGAATTAGAGAAGCAAAACGTGGCTACTCCTACTTTAAAGGATGTTTCCAATGCTGTAATTGCGATAAGACAAAGCAAATTACCCGACCCAAAAGAATTAGGCAACAGCGGAAGCTTTTTCAAAAACCCAATTATCTCAAAAGAACAATACGAAAAAGCACAAGCTTTGCATCCCGAAATGCCCCACTATGTAATTTCAAAAACCGAAGTGAAAGTTCCGGCTGGATGGCTGATTGAAAGAGCCGGTTTTAAAGGAAAACGCTTTGGTGATGCGGGAGTTCATAAAAATCAAGCTTTGGTTCTGGTCAATTATGGTAACGCAACCGGACAGGAAATTTTAGCGGTTTCAAAAGATATTCAAGCGACTATTCTCAAGGAATTTGGAATCGTGATTGAAACCGAAGTTAATGTCATCTAAAGATTCGTAAATTATAATTTGTAATTCAACATGTACATTCCCGAAATCTATAAAAACGAAAACCAGCAAGACATCCAAAACTTCATTCATCAAAATGGGTTCTGTATTTTGGTCAATCAAACTTTGGGAAAGCTTTGGGCAACACATATTCCGCTCCTTTTGGAAGAAAAAGATGGAAAACAATTTTTAGTCGGACACGTTTCAAGGGAAAATCCACAAGCTGAAAGTTTTAAAACCAATGACAAAGTTTTAGCGATATTTTCCGGCGCACATACATATATTTCTTCTTCCTGGTACGATCATGAAAACGTACCAACATGGAATTATCTCGCAGTTCATGTTTATGGAAAAGTGCAGCTCCATTCACTTGAAGAAACCGTTGAAGCGCTAAAAAGATTAGTCAATAAATACGAAGCAAAATCTGAAAAGCCGGTTCGCGTAGAAGATTTATCAAAGAAAACCATGCTTCAGGCAAGCGGAATTGTTTCCTTCGAAATTGAAATAACTGCTATCGAAGCCAAGAAAAAGTTATCACAAAACAGGGATGACAAAAACTACCAAAATATCATTTCAAAACTTGAAAACTCTAATGATTATCAATCTATAGGAGTAGCTAAAGAAATGAGAAAGAATAGAAAAAATTCATAACTCATAACTCATAATTCATAATTCATTTTTGTACATTTGCTGACCCTTTTTAACAGTCGAAAAAGCACTATGTTATTAACTCTACTCTGTTTATTTGTTGCCATTGTTGTTGTACAATTCCTTTATTACATTGTTGTTTTTGGTAAATTTTCGTTTGCTAAACATCAAACTGCAACTCCAAAAAGAATCCCAATATCCGTAATTGTTTGCGCTAAGAATGAGGAAGAAAATGTTAGGACTTTAATTCCGTTGCTGCTTGAACAAAATTATCCGCAATTTGAAATTGTCCTAATTGATGATGCTTCGAGTGATAATACGTTAGAGATTTTTGAGGAATTTGAAAAACAGCATTCCAACATCAAATTAGTAAAAGTAGAAAACAACGAGGCTTTTTGGGGTAATAAAAAATACGCCTTAACACTCGGAATCAAAGCGGCAAAGCACGAATATCTTTTATTCACCGATGCTGATTGTTTGCCTTCTTCCAAAGACTGGATTGCCAATATGAGTTCCCAATTTACGGCGGAGAAAACAATTGTTTTGGGATATGGTGCGTATGAAAAAATCGCCAATTCATTCCTAAATAAAATTATCCGATTTGAAACGTTGTTAACTGCCACACAATATTTTTCCTGGGCAAAACTTGGCAAACCTTATATGGGAATTGGCCGGAATTTGGCATACAAACGGGAAGAGTTCTTCAAAGTGCGTGGTTTTATGGATCACATGAAAATACGTTCCGGAGATGATGATTTGTTTATCAATCAGGCTGCGGAAAAAAAGAATACAACAATATGTTATTTACCCGACAGTTTTACTTACTCCAAACCAAAAACCTCTTTTAAAGATTGGTTTACCCAAAAACGCCGTCATGTTTCAACAGCCAAACATTATAAAATATTTGACCAGAATCAATTGGGAATATTCTATGTTTCGCAACTGCTCTTTTTTATATTGGCAATTCTTTTATTAGCATTTCAATTTCAATGGATTGTTGTTCTGAGCATTATTGCATTACGATATATTTTTACATGGATTACCTTGGGATTTGCAGCAGGGAAACTTAAAGAAAAAGACGTGATGTATTGGTTTCCAATCATTGAAATCGTTTTAATTTTTACGCAATTGAACATTTTTGTTACCAATACTTTTTCAAAACCAGTACATTGGAAATAAATCCATACATAGAAAAAGCTAAAACTGGCGATCAGGTTGCCTTTACATTTCTTC
>NZ_JANXTI010000078.1 GCF_025352425.1 Flavobacterium sp. | reverse complement strand
AACACTGCTTTTTTTCATGCCATCAACGATGACTGATATTCTTTTAAAAATCCCTGACTCAGGCAAGGCCGGGGCAGCTGTCGCTTCCGGGGCAACCGGTGCGGTAAGCGTGCCTGCTGAACCATTTGCTAAATCATTTTTAAAGGCGTTCAGTTTTTTGAATACTCGCTTTGTTTGAATGCATAGTCCATCCAATACAGATAGTTGGTTGCGCCCAATTGAACATCTTCAACCGCTGCGGGCAAAATGCCATACTTGAGTGCATAAGTTGGCAGCTTGCTTCCAAAATTCTGAATCCAAAGCGTTTTCTTTGCTTCGGATGTAGGTAAATACTTTTCTTTCATTTTTTTATATTTTTATTAAATAATTGTCAAGCCAAATTAGTTATAATTTCTTAAAATAAACGATTTGAAATAAATTTTATCAAAAATATTTTTTATTGAAGCAAAAGATCATACAAAACACATCTAAGGTCTTTGACTATACGCCGAAAACATTTTAGCGGAAGCGCAAAACATTCAAGCGGACGCCAAAAACATTTGAGCGGACTTTTGAAACATTCAAGCGGACGCCGGAAACATTCAAGCGGGCGCCGGAAACATTTGAGCGCACTCTTGAAACATTAAAGCGGATGCCGGAAACATTTGAGCGGACTTTTGAAACATTCAAGAGGACGCCGGAAACACACAAGAGTACGCAGGGAACATTCAAGAGGTTGTCGCAAACATTCAGCCGGACGCTAAAAAATTATATATGACTGCCCGTAAAAATGCCACGATTTTGATGAAAAATGTGTAATATTTTTTCTACGGTCATCTGATTCGGTAGTTTCTATAGGAAGATAGTTATCCGGTTAGTACACATTCAAAATCGCTAAACATTTAAAATCAACTTATTTAAATGCCTTTTTCAACTCCGCCGCAGCCTGCAACAACACCGATTTCGTTCCCGACACAGTGCTCAATCCATTAAGCAATCCCCAATCATGGATCATTCCGTTGTATCGGGTTGCAGTTATTTTCACACCCGCTTCATCGAGTTTACGCGCATAAGCTTCCCCTTCATCACGTAAAATATCATTTTCTGCAGTCATCACTAAAGCAGGAGGCAAACCTTTTAATTGTTCCTTCGTCGCTAAAAGCGGCGAGGCATAAATTTCTTTACGTTGAATTGTATTGGTCGTATAATTGTCCCAGAACCAAATCATGACATTTTTGGTCAAAAATCGCTTTGTCGCAAATTTATTGTACGATTCAGTTTCAAAGTTTGCATTAGTGATGGGCCAAAATAAAACCTGAAGCTTTATTTCAGGACCCTTTTTATCTTTGGCCATCAGTGCAACTACGGTGGCCATATTACCACCTGCGCTATTGCCCGCCACAGCTAATTTTTTCCCGTTTACTCCAATATCTTTCCCGTTTTCTGCAACCCATTTTGTGGCGGCGTAAGCCTGATTTATTGCCATAGGATAATGTGCCTCTGGCGATGGAGTATAGTTGACAAATACTGCTGCAGCGCCGGATGACACGACAATATCTCGTATCATCCGTTCATGTGTCGGAAAATCTCCCAATACCCATCCTCCGCCATGAAAAAACATAAAGACCGGCAAAATTTCTTTCGTATCTGATGGCTTAACGATATTAAGTTTAATAGTCAATCCATCCTGCGTAATTGTTTTTTCTGAAACAGTAATTCCCGAAAGGTCAACATTTACAGATGATTGAGCAGTTGAAAGCACCGCTCGGGCATCTTTAGGACTCAGCTGTTCTGTTGGTTTTCCCGTTCCCGAATTAAGCACTTTTAAAAATGCCTTCACATTGCTTTCAATATGAGTATCTTGCTCCGGATCAATGGTTTGCGCGGCTGAATCAGCAGCGGCAACCACTATAATAATAATAATGACCGCTTTTTTTAGAATTAATTTTTTCATTTTTTTAGATTTGAATTAATTTACTGTGAACTTAAACATAATAACTACAATCACAATCAGAATGCATTTTAAAAGGTAATTATGACCTTTTTTACGCTTCATAATATACTCTGTTTAAAAAAAAC
>NZ_JANXTI010000062.1 GCF_025352425.1 Flavobacterium sp. | reverse complement strand
AACTTTTGAAGGTTTTAAAACAAGAATTTTAGCAAAAATAACAGCATTAACATTGGTTCAGTATATCAATAAATTCATATTTGACAGACCAATAAACAATATTAAAAATCAAACAATTTAATTACACCCAACGGGTTATATTATTCTATTATTATATAATTTCACTTTTCAATACGTTTTAAATTTACAACTTTAAATCGAAGCAAAGCTGATAGGTTATCATTATTTTATTAGGGCCTTTTGATAACAAATTTATAAAACTTTTGCTATTCGTAAAATTAGAATTACTTTTGAACACATTAATTTTTTAACTACAAAAGATGTCTAACACACAACATTTACAAAATTTTTCAACACAAGTACGAAGAGACATTCTTAGGATGGTCCATGCCGTAAATTCAGGACATCCCGGGGGTTCGCTGGGCTGCACAGAATTTTTCACCGTACTCTATCAACAGCTAATGGATAGAAAACCTGGTTTTGATATGAACGGTATTGGTGAGGATTTATTCTTCTTATCCAACGGACATATTTCGCCGGTATTTTACAGCGTTTTGGCACGTAGCGGTTATTTTCCTGTAGCAGAATTGGCTACTTTCAGAAAACTTAATACCCGTTTGCAAGGTCACCCAACAACACATGAAGGATTGCCTGGCGTACGTGTTGCATCTGGTTCTTTGGGTCAGGGAATGTCAGTGGCGATTGGAGCCGCGCAAGCCAAGAAACTAAACAACGACAACCATTTAATTTATTCACTTCATGGTGATGGCGAGTTACAGGAAGGTCAAAACTGGGAAGCCATAATGTATGCTTCTGCTAAAAAAATTGACAATCTGATTGCAACAGTAGATTTAAACGGACAACAAATTGACGGTCCAACAGATGAAGTATTGAGTATGGGGAATTTGAAAGCCAAGTTTGAAGCCTTTGACTGGGATGTTTTGGAAATTAAGGAAGGGAACGATATTGATTCGATTATTAAAGGTATGGAGGAAGCGAAAAGTAGAACAGGAAAAGGAAAACCCGTTTGTGTATTGCTGCATACAATAATGGGACACGGTGTCGACTTTATGATGCATACTCATGCGTGGCACGGAAAGGCGCCAAATGACGAGCAATTGGCTATTGGATTGGCGCAGAATTATAACACGGGAGGCGAACTCGACTACTAATCTTAATGAATAAATTCATTGCAATATTTCTTTTCTTTTTTTGTCAAAATGTTTTTTGTCAGGAGTATTATTTTGATACTTTTCTTGAATATGAAAGATTATATAGTCAGAATGATGTTTTCATGCTTAATTCATCAAATTATGATTATGTTTTTTATTGTTATAACATTAGTGGTAATTTAGAAGGAAAAATTATTGATCACAAAAATAATATTGAGCATTATTATACTCTAACAAACATAAATAATTCTATAGAATTTAAATACATATCTTCTAAAAAAAGAAACTATAAGAAAGAAGAACCTCCTTGTGAAATGAAAACAGAAAATTTCGAGATCAAAACAGTAGATATTGATAGCTTGAATAAATCATACGAAATTATTGAGTATAACAATAAAAAGAAGAAAAGGATTTACCAAAATGCTAGTATCATAATGATGAAAATTGATACCCAAATTCTTCCCAATCTTGTATATGGATTTTTTAATCATTTTCCCATTTGTGATAGAAATTTAATCACGTTTCCGAAAAATTACATTCCTAAACACATTAAAATTAACTATTTCAATAACGCAATACGCGAGGTAACTCTCAAACAAAACAAAAAAATAAACACACTTCTAACATTAAAACCAGAAGACATAAAATACAACTAACACAATGAAAAAATACACAAACACAGGAAGTAAAGATACCCGTTCAGGTTTCGGTGCAGGAATGACCGAACTCGGACAAAAAAATGAAAACGTTGTTGCGCTTTGTGCCGACTTAATTGGTTCGTTGAAGTTTGACGATTTCAAGAAAAACCATCCGGAGCGTTTTTTCCAGATTGGAATTGCGGAAGCCAATATGATTGGAATTGCCGCAGGTTTGACTATTGGTGGTAAAATTCCGTTTACAGGAACATTTGCTAATTTTTCTACAGGAAGAGTTTATGATCAGATTCGGCAATCGGTGGCGTATTCAGATAAGAATGTAAAAATTTGTGCCTCGCATGCGGGACTGACTTTAGGTGAAGATGGGGCAACACACCAAATACTGGAAGACATTGGTTTAATGAAAATGCTACCGGGAATGACCGTAATTAATACATGCGATTATAACCAAACCAAAGCAGCAACCATTGCCTTAGCAGATCATCATGGTCCGGCTTATTTGCGTTTTGGCCGTCCGGTTGTGGCTAACTTCACTCCTGCTGATGAAGCATTTGTAATTGGTAAAGCAATTATGCTTAACGAAGGAACTGATGTTACGATCATTGCTACCGGACATTTGGTTTGGGAAGCATTAATTGCAGCAGAAGCATTGGAAGCTAAAGGTATATCGGCAGAAGTTATCAATATACATACTATCAAACCTTTGGATGACGCTGCTATTTTGAAATCGGTGGCAAAAACGGGTTGCGTGGTAACGGCTGAAGAACATAATTTCTTAGGTGGTTTAGGCGAAAGCGTGTCACGGGTTTTAGCTCTGAATAATCCAAAACCACAAGAGTTTGTTGCGGTAAACGATAGCTTTGGCGAAAGCGGAACTCCGGAACAATTGATGGAAAAATACAAGCTAAACAATCAGGCGATTGTGGAAGCTGCGGAAAGAGTACTGAAGAGAAAATAATTTCAATATAAATAAAAAATCCCGTTCAGAGTGAACGGGATTTTTTATTTATAGGTTTTCATAATTCGGTCCCAAAAAGAGAAGTATAAACCATAATTATATTTGCTTACCCTATGGTGCAAATCGTGATTTTGCGCTGTGTTGCGCAAGGCACTTCCCATGAACAGGAATTTTATATTGTATCCTAAGTGTATGTAAACATTGTACACCACCACTACTGTCGAAAACACAATGAGCGCATAAGGATGAACCGGAAGCGTAAATAGTATAATTGGCATAATTCCAAGGGAAATTATCGCCTCAACCGGATGAAATGAAAAGGCGCTCCAGGGATTTGGATTATGGGAAAAATGATGAATTTTGTGAAATCGAAATAAAAACGGTAGTTGATGCATTAGCTTATGGGACCAATAAAAATAAGCGTCATGAATAAGTACCATCATCAAAATGCTAAGAAAAAAGTAAGCGTAGCCAAAGGTTCCTATTTTAAAATAAATTTGGGTGTAACCCTTTTGATACCAATAAATCAATAAATAAAACGAGATGCTGTAAATCAGTAAGGTTATGGCAGAATATAAAAGTTCGGTTTTTAGCTGTATAAAATCCGGTTGCTTTTGGTTTAATTTTAAATGGATGAATTCCTTTCTCTTCCAAACATAGAAAATAAAATAGGCAATGCCCGCGATGAGACAAAATCTCAGTACAAAAATCGCGACCATCACGAGTAAATTATAATCTTTGTATAGAAACATCTAGTCTGATTCGTGTTTAAATTTTTGGCACCCTAAACTTTGTAAATTTCCTAATGATTCCGAAAGGTTTTCGTCTAAAATATTCCCTGATTTCTTTTGGCAAAACGGACAGGCATTCAGATCACCATCAGTATCTACATACATGCTCCTGTTGCCCGAACCATAACAACCCATTCTTCTTTGATGATAACCGTGATAGGTGATCAACGGAAAATCCCTGTTCTTTGGGTTGTAATTCATATCGATGTAAAAATCATCTAGGAGTTCCAACTGTTCTTCGCTCAAATCAACATCAACATCTTTATAATGTCCAACTGCTCTTGGCTCCAATATCTGAATGAAGGAAACGCCCATTTCTTTGGCTAATTCAACGTAACGCATCAGATTATCGTAGTTGGTAAATTCCCTTGTTACACAAATCGATAATGCTACGACAAGATTGTTGGTTATGGCATTCTGCACCCCATTTTCCACCCAATAATAAGCATCTTAAGCCTCTGAATTCGTTGTGTTTTTCCGGGATATAATGATCGAGACTAATCATAACGCCATTTAAACCTGATGATTTTAGTTTCCTTGCATTTTCATCTGTTAGCTTTAAACCCGAAGTTAAAACCCAAAAATCCGTACTTTTATCAGCATGCTCCAGAATACTGGTAATAAGCTCCATTTTAAGAAGCGGTTCGCCACCAGTCAGATGAATTATACTAACGCCTTGTTCCTGAAGTGTGGCAATAATTTTGTTTAATTGCTCCGCCGAAAGCACGTCTTTTTTATTGAGGTTTTCCCATTCATAGCAATGCTCGCACTGCAAGGAACATTTTTTGGTAATTGCAACATACGTATTTACAAAACGATTTGTCTTTTGCTTAACCGGCACAATCTTATTCATTTCTGAAGCTATAAAATTGTTGAATGAATTACTCTTCCATCCCGGTGTGTAAAGTCCCCAATAATATTTTCCTGCGACATTAGCGAACTTGTATAGTCGGTGTTGCCCAATGTTTCTCCGTCTTTTTTTAATCAGGGCTAAAGGAACAGCAATCCAATTCCACGGATTTTTATAACTTCTTATGGCAATGCTAACAATAGTCATTCGGTACAGCAACTGAACGATTTCCTTCCTGATTCCCGTTATCATCTTTTGTTTCCTGATATGTGTTTGACCAACAACAACAGCATAAGTCACAGCGATGTTTTCCAGATATTGCAATGTAATATTACCTATAGTTGTTTCGCTGCTACTCATTTTTTAAAGCTATTAGGGATAGATTTTTGGAATCGGAAATAAAATCTTTATACAATTCAATAGAAAAAGCATTCAGAGCACCTTTTTCCCTGAAGGTTTTCAGCTTTGCAAAATCCGGGCTGCCTTTATAATCGCGGATATATTCATAATAGCCATTGGTTTTAAAGAAAAAACTTTGCTTAGAGTTAGCACTTGTTTTTACAGTGGCAAAGTTTAATGTCACTTCATTACCAATGCTCGGCTGAACAAGATATTTTTTATCCTTTTCTGATAAAAGCGCCGTTACATTATTCCCGTTTTCGTCTGTAGCAGTCGTTGGTTTTAAGGTTGTTACTTTAACGTTTTCATTTTTGGAGAAATCCATACCGGCATAATCTAAATCCCAAAACATATAACCGGAAACTAATTTGATTTCAACCTTTTCGCTTGTAGCTGAAAGTGGAATAGGAACTACAATATCTCTGGCTGATAATGGTCCGACGGTGTTTATGTTTTCTACAAATTTCCATTCATTCTCCTGTTTCATATAAACAGCTAATGGAATGTATTGATTGGAACGCCACTTCTCACAGGTTTCTTTTGGCAATTTTCGTTGTTTTTTATGAAAACTATTATAGTAAGAACCAAACTCTTCATTAAACTTACCATACATATAGTCCATCCAATAGGTGTTTTTTAAGTTCAGATGGAGTTTTCCCAAGTCGCTTTTCTGATTGTTATCAAATTCCAAAACAACTTCATTTGGGTTAGTTGTCGATTCATTTGTATTAAAAGAATAATAATTCTTATCTACAGTTAAAAAAGGTTTGACAGACACTTTAATATCATTACAGTAAGCATTGATGGGCAGCATTTCATTTTGAAGTGTATATACTTCTCCGTTCTGAGCCATAAGGGCTGTAGCATTTTCAGAATGATTTACCACAATTAACTCGGTCAAATCCGTATTCTGAATTTCCTTTAATTCGTTTGTGATTTTTAACTTAAAAAATCCTTTTGACTCTCTCAAACCATTTAGCTTTAAATAATCGTCCCTTTCCAAATTTGGAAGTATTGCGCCGGGATATATTTCGCCGTTGAAGGCATAGGTCGCTCCGTCATTAACATATACAAATGGACAGGAACTTTTCGTAGCTAAAATAATCACGCTGAGTAATACAATAACACCTAACGTAATTCCAACCACAGAAAGTACAGCCCTGCCCGAATCGCTATCATATAGTTCTACTTTTGAAATATCCGAATAAGGAATTGTTATTTGTTGTCCGGAGGAATCGCTTATTGCTTTGTCGGTATAAATATGAACTTCCGCGGTTTTATCCGATTTGCCACGTTTGTACTTAGCTCCACTTTTACCAGGCTTTGGCTGATATAAATTATGCGATTCATCAAAACCGGCTAAAGTTCCTGATACTTCTTTAGTGCCTTCATTAAATGTTACATCGGACAGATGCCATTTTTGAGATCCTGAATGAATGATAATATATTTTGCCTTTCCCTTTGGTGTTTCCGGCTGGATTTTGGAAGACATCGAGTTCGCGTCAACAGACTTGACTTTATAGTACGAGCAGCCTACGACCAGATTTAAAAATGAAACTAGCAATAAAAGAGAAATGAAAAAATTTGCTCTTCCTTTGCTTTTGATTGCTTTAAGAATGGAATTTGCTTGGAATCTTTGTCTTTTTTTCACGGTGAAATCATTTAAGTTAAACAACTATTGAAAAAACCAAAGACTTGGGAGTAAGTAAAAATACGAAAAAAATTGTACGAGAGTTAAAAAAAAATCCCGTTCAATTGAGCGGGATTTTTTATACTATTGGTCTGAAAACTTTGGCTTAGCTGTAGCGTCCCTATATCTTCTTAATCTTGTTGGATCAGTAAAATCGGCTGGGTTGTTTGATGTTGGAAATCCTGCAGCATTGTTTGGACCTGCAAACTTTCTTGGAACCCCTTTTGTTTCATCCACATATGGTGTTAACGGATCATCGACAGCTGCCCCGTCATAAGGATAATAACGAACCTTTAGTTGAGGATCACTTGGATTAACATAACTGGTTTCACTTTTAGTGGTAAAAAAATCTCCATCATCATCTGTATCTAAAAAATCCGGGAATTCATCACCATCTGTATCATCAGGATTTACAATGCCGGTAGCCATTTTGTATACATAGCCATCTGGCACGCCTGGTGAAACGGTTACAGTACCATCATTGTTTACGGTTGAAGTTCCCAAATCTTCCTGATAGGAATAAATACCATCAGCATCATGATCAACTCTTTGAATTTCATATAGTTTGAATGTGAATATTAGTGGTGAGTAAGATGGAATTCCACCTTGTGCACCTGAATAATAAGCCAATCCGGAAGGAAGAAACATCACACCGGCTCCAAAATCATTATAGGAAACAGTACCATCAGGATTTCCCGTATAACTGCCGGTCTTAAATTGCGGGAATATCTCACTCCAGCCTCTAATTACACCTGTTAAATTAAAAAAGCTTTGAGGGTTAACTGATTCTTCAAACTCATTTGATAAGATTGTTGTAGTGGTTACTGGCGGAGTTGTTGTTGAAGTTACTGTATTTGGATAAATGTATTCTCCCCGATAAGAGGTTAATACTCTGTCTACATTGCATGGAGATTGACCTGTTCCCTGTCTAAGTTCCAGGTAGTAAATTTTATAAACAACATCTACATTGTTTTGTTTGACGGTAACATATCTAGTTAGTATTGGATAAGAAGTTTGGTCCCATATAGATGTTTGAGTACCGCCAGTTGGAATTAAAGTAAAAGCAACATCTTGGTCATCGGTTGCACCTGGATTATTGATTACCTCCATATAATGTGTGTGCATGAATGTTTCAATATTTGCCATATCAGCATCTCTCTGTACCTTGTAATCCCGTAAAGGTTCAGTACCACTATCACTTTTCGAACAAGAAACTACGGTTAATCCTAAAGTAAAAAGAAATATAATTTTGAAAAAGTTACTCATTTTTGTTTGAATTTTGAGCCGGCAAGATACAATATTGATTTATTTTTGTATACAATTTAACGTTGATTTTGGAAAAAAAATGAGAGTAGATAAATATTTATGGTGCGTTCGGTATTACAAAACCAGAAACATGGTGACAGAAGCCTGCAGGAAAAATCAAATAACCGTAAATGGTCAGGTTGCAAAGCCATCAAGAGACGTCTTTCCATTGGACAAAATTACTTTTAGGAAAGACCAAATTACGTATTCAATAACTGTTTTGGACATTCCGCAAAATCGTGTTGGAGCTAAATTAGTAGATATTTATCGAAAAGATGAAACTTCTCCAGAAACTTTTGCGCATCTCGAATTGCTTAAACTTTCTAAAGAACACTATCGCAAAACTGGAACAGGGAGACCAACAAAAAAAGACAGAAGGGATTTGGATGATCTTGAATTAGGAGCTGATTAGAAAATAGTACATGAAAGCAATGTCTTTTGAGTCGGTTTTTTTATCTTTGGAAAAACATCAAAATGAGTCAAAATATAATTCTAAATCATCTGGAAATAGAGCATAAAATTAAACGAATTGCTTATCAGATTTATGAAACTTTTGTCGACGAAGATGAGATTATTTTAGCGGGTATCGCAAGTAATGGCTATGTTTTTGCTGAAAAATTAAGTCAGGTTTTAAAAAAGATATCTGATTTAGAAATAACGTTATGCGAAGTTAAAATTGACAAACAAAATCCTTTTAATCAGATAACCACTTCTGTTCTAAAAGAAACTTACACAAACAAAAGTATAGTTTTGGTTGACGATGTACTACATTCAGGTACCACTCTGATTTACGGAGTGAAACATTTCTTAGAAATGCCAGTAAAAAAAATTAAAACAGCAGTATTAGTTGATAGAAATCATAAAAGATTTCCTGTAAAGGCAGATTTTAAAGGAATTTCCTTGTCTACTTCATTGAAAGAACACGTACAGGTTGTGTTTGAAGGAGATACTAGTTATGCCTATTTAGTCTAACAATTTTAAAATTTCATCTGTTATAACTTCCGGAGTTTTGTTGTCGACATCGACTGTAAAAGTGGCTTGGTTATAAAAATAACTCCTTTCGAATATATGTTTGGCAACGAATTCTTTCAACTCTTCTTCAGATTGATTGGCAACTAGTGGCCTCGTTTTTTTTTCTGCTGTAAGTCTGTGCAAAATGACAGACAACGAGGCTCTTAAATAGATTGAAACAAAGTTTTTACCATTTAAAAAGAGATGATTATTTGCATAACAAGGCGTTCCTCCGCCGGTGCTAATTACTAAATTTTCATTATTTGACATAAGATATTTGAACGTTTCATGCTCAATATTTCTAAAATAAATTTCACCTTTTAGTTTAAACAGTTCACCAATGCTTAAATTGGTTTTTTCTTCGATTAACTTGTCTAAATCGAGATATTTAACACTCATTTTTTCTGAAATTAACCGAGCGATTGTGGTCTTGCCAACAGCCATATAACCAATCAAAATTACTTTCTTCATTATAATAAAACCTTATAAATTAAGCCATTAACACCCAATGTCAAAAAAAGCCAAATTTATAATAAAATTGCTTTGAAATATAAATAATAAGGTCTTATATTTGCACCCGCAATTAAGCCGCAAGGCGAATCACTGAACTCTTGTAAAAATAGACGCCGGTGAAGTATTCAAGAAAAGAAAAGACTCGATAGCTCAGTCGGTAGAGCACATCACTTTTAATGATGGGGTCCTGGGTTCGAGCCCCAGTCGGGTCACATTTTTTTTCTTCAATATGCACAAAAGACTCGATAGCTCAGTTGGTAGAGCACATCACTTTTAATGATGGGGTCCTGGGTTCGAGCCCCAGTCGGGTCACAAAAGTCGTTCGCTATGGCGAATGGCTTTTTTGTTTTAGGCCACGTGGAGAAATTGGTAGACTTGCCACCTTGAGGGGGTGGTGTTCGAAAGGACGTGTGGGTTCGAATCCCATCGTGGTCACAGTTAAAAGAGTAAATTCATTTTGGGTTTGCTCTTTTTCTATTTAAAACTAACTTCTTATTCTTATTTTATTAAATTTGTTTAACTAATTTTTGAAAAGTATGAACAATGTTAAGAGTGTTTTTAGTATTAAAGACCTGGAAAATCTTACCGGAATCAAGGCGCATACCATACGGATATGGGAAAAAAGATATCAGGTTTTAGAGCCTATGCGGACTGAGACCAATATTCGTTTGTATAATATTGAAAACCTTCAAAAACTTTTAAATATTACATTGCTGCACAAACATGGCTATAAAATTTCCAATATTTCAAAATTATCAGAGGATAAAATTCCTCAATTAGTTAACGACATTATTTCGGACAAAAGTTTCAAAAATCATGCGATAAGTTCCTTCAAAATGGCGATGATGAACTTTGATCAGGTCTTGTTTCTGAATACATATGACAAACTGCTTTCAGAAAAATCATTCCGTGAGATTTTTGCTGATATTTTGATTCCTTTGTTAATTGAAATCGGGTCTTTATGGCAAACCAATACAATTTCCATTTCACACGAACATTTTATTACTTATTTAGTTAAACAAAAATTACTGATTAACACAGAAAAAATTCAATATCAGCAAAACACCAAAAATGACACGATATTCGTTCTATACCTTCCGAAAAATGAAATCCACGATTTGGGTCTGATGTACCTGAATTATGAAATACAACTCCACGGATATAAAACCATCTATCTTGGCGAAAATGTTCCTACCAGTAGCCTTCAAGATGTCAAAAAGTATTTTAACAATATAACTTATCTGTGCTATATGACGGTCGAACCTAATCCGTCGGCTATTAATGATTACGTTAACGAAATCAAAACCGAAATTCTTACGGACAACTCCAATTTTTGGATGATTGGAAGAATGGTGAAAAACGTTGAGCCCAAATTAATCAATGAAAAGATAACAATTTTCACTTCTATTGAAGATGTCGCAAAATATTTATAACAGTAACGTTTTAATTGTTTAACTTTTTTATATATTTGTTAAACAATTTATGGAAAAAGAAATTAAAATAATTGGTTCAGGGTTTTCGTCACTTGCAGCTGCATGTTATCTCGCTCAATCAGGGCACAGGGTTACTGTTTACGAAAAAAATTCAACCATTGGCGGGAGGGCGCGTCAGTTAAAGAAAGACGGATTTACTTTTGACATCGGTCCTACCTGGTATTGGATGCCCGATGTTTTTGAACGTTTCTTCGCGGATTTTGGCAAAAAACCCTCCGATTATTATCAGCTAATAAAGCTCTCACCTGCCTATCAGGTTTATTTTGGCGTAAAGGATTTTGTTACAATTGCAGACAATCTTCCGGAAATCATTACAACTTTTGAATCGATTGAAAAGGGTAGCGGTAATAAACTAAGTGATTTTATGGCAGAAGCACAAAGCAACTACAATATTGCAATTAAGGATTTGGTCTATCGCCCCGGTGTTTCACCTTTAGAATTGGTTACTTTGGAAACAGCAAAAAAAGTAAATCAATTTTTTGGAAACATTTCAAAAGACATACGAAAAAAATTTAAGAATCAGAAGCTAATCCAAATCCTTGAATTTCCCGTACTTTTTCTTGGAGCAAAACCATCAGACACTCCATCATTTTATAGTTTTATGAATTTTGCTGATTTTGGGTTGGGAACCTGGCATCCAAAAAATGGAATGTACAGCGTGATTTTGGCGATGGAAAAATTGGCGAAAGAACTTGGTGTGGCCATAAAAACCAATTCTAATATTGAAAAAATAAATGTTGACAATGGAAAAGCCAATGCAATAATTGTAAACGGGGAGATTGTATATGGAGACATAATTCTAAGCGGGGCAGATTATCATCACAGCGAAAGTTTGCTGGATAAAAAATATCGCGCTTATTCCGAAAATTATTGGGAAAATAGAACTTTTGCCCCATCCTCACTCCTATTTTATGTTGGTTTTGATAAAAAAATAGAAAATGTTGAACACCATACTTTGTTTTTTGATGTTGATTTTGACGTTCATGCTTCGGATATTTATGACAATCCAAAATGGCCGGAAGAGCCATTATTTTATGCCAGTTTCCCTTCAAAAACAGATACCGGTTCAGCTCCTTCCGGAAAAGAAGCGGGAATATTTTTAATTCCGTTAGCGCCGGGATTACATGATATTCCAGAATTACGAGAAGAATATTTCGAAAAAATAATTACGCGATTTGAAAAACTTACACAACAATCTGTAAAAGAAAGTATTATATTTAAGGAATCGTTTTGTGTAAATGATTTTGTAGCAGATTACAACTCGTATAAAGGAAACGCATACGGGCTAGCCAATACTTTAATGCAAACCGCTTTTTTAAGACCCAAATTGAAAAGTAAAAAAGTAAAAAATCTCTTTTTTACCGGACAATTAACGGTTCCTGGACCCGGAGTTCCTCCGGCGTTAATTTCCGGCAAACTGGTAGCAAAATTGATTCAAAAAAATATTTAATTTAAGAAACATTATGAAATCCCTTTTTGATAAAATATCTTTCGATTGCAGTAAGAACGTAACTAAATCTTACAGCACGTCATTTTCTGCCGCTGTGAAAATGTTGGCACCAAGCATTCGACAGGACATATATAATGTTTATGGATTTGTGCGCTGTGCCGATGAAATTGTCGACACATTTCACGATTATGACAAAGCAGTCCTTTTCGAAATGTTTGAAAAAGATTTGGAAACTGCCTTACAAAACAAAATAAGTCTGAATCCGGTGCTGAATTCATTTCAACATACGGTTCATAAATATGCCATTCCGCAAACCATGATTACGGCGTTTATGAACAGTATGAAATTAGATTTACATAAAAAAGAATACAACACAATTGATGAATTTAATGATTACATCTATGGTTCCGCCGATGTGGTTGGCTTAATGTGCCTAAAGGTTTTTGTAAATGGCGATGTTAATAAGTTTAGTGAATTAGAACACTCAGCAATGCGTTTGGGTTCGGCTTTTCAGAAAGTAAATTTCCTTAGGGATTTGAAAACTGATTATGAAGATTTAAACCGCACTTATTTCCCTAATACTGATTTATCACGCCTGGACGAACACTCAAAAGATGCCATTATTAAAGAAATTGAAGCCGATTTTGAAGCAGGTTTTCAGGGAATTTTAAAACTTCCGTTGGAAGCTAAATTTGGAGTTTATACAGCCTATATCTATTACAAAAAACTATTGTCAAAGCTAAAAAAAACGCCATCCATCGAAATCAAAAACACCAGGATACGTGTTCCTGATTATCAGAAATTTGGAATTCTGGCAAAGTGTTATGTTAATTATCGTTTGAATTTATTATAGAAATTATGCTTGTAAATATTCTAGTTTTCATCCTTACGTTCTGCATCATGGAATTCATGGCTTGGTTTAGCCACAAATTTATCATGCATGGCTTTCTTTGGAATCTTCACGCTGACCATCATAAGAAAGACCATGATTCCTGGTTTGAAAGAAACGATGCGTTTTTTATATTTTATGCCGTTGTGAGTATTGGGTTCTTTTTGCTTTGGCAATATGACATTCTCGAAATTGGTCTTGCAATCGGACTCGCAATATTTGCTTATGGCTTGGCTTACTTTACCGTTCATGATATCTTTATCCATCAACGATTCAAACTATTCAGAAATGCGGATAATCGTTATGCAAAAGCGGTTAGAAGAGCGCACAAAATGCATCACAAACATCTTGGCAAAGAAAAGGGTGAGTGTTTCGGAATGCTTGTTGTTCCGTTTAAATATTTTAAAAAATAAAAAGCCCCAAATTTCTTTGGGACTTTATGTTTAAATAACTAACCTCAGATAAATTATTTAATCAAACTTTGCAATGGTTTCAATTGTGCCATATCAATATTGGAGCTTTTCAATAATGAAATCATGTTCATTATATTGTTTGGATTCATATCATTTCCAAGAATTCTAACCACGGCAAAACCGCTTTCTTTCTTCTTAGCAAAAAGGATGAACTCCTTGATATGATTCTCATCGCCAACAAAACTTACCGAAGCGGCATCTTTTCCGGAACCCACTTTCATCAGCTCCTGATATTTTTCATCCTTCAGGATTTGCATCACTTTTTTACTTTCAATATCATATTGTGCTTTGTTCGTTGAATCCAATTTAAAAGCCAATATGTTCATTTTATCAAAAGATGTCAATGCAGTTTTTTGTTCATTCGTTAGCTTTGTTTTATCTATGTTAATGATACTCGGAGAAACATCAACTGACAGGAACCCTTTCTTTTCAGATTTTTCTACAAAATATTCTTGAAGCGTTGGTTTATTATTGCAACCTGACAGCAATAATAATAAAATCAATAGGGCGAAGTAAAGTGCAAATCTCATCGCTTTTTATTTTGAGCCTTTCGGGCCTTTTGAACCTTTCGATGCCTTTTTCAAATCATCACCTCCGGGCAAATTCATTTTATCAGTCAGGACTGAAAGCTCATTTAAATCAAAGTCACCTAATAATGACATCAAAACCGTTTCTTCATTTCCTGAACCTTCCACAAACATCATCAGCTCTTTGATTTGTGATTCAGAAGCGCCCGATCTTACATATATTTTTACACTTTTACCTTTGTCATTTATTTTCATTAACTCATCAAGCAATGCGGATTTCACATATTTATCTGATGCGGATTTCATTTCGTCAGCTTTCTTATCGCTTTGCGTAACAAAAACCCTCAAGTTGTCTAACTTTTTTATCAAATTCACATACTGTTGTGACTCTTTATCCTTTACTTCCATTTTGCTCAAAAGCGAAAACATTTTTTTGTTAACTACAACGGAGGTTATCCCTTCCTGATCTTCAAACTTATCAAAGACGCTTTGCGCAAAAAAAGTGTTTGCACTTAATACCAATACTAAACTTAAAATTAATTTTCTCATGATTTCTGATTGTTTACTTTTTAAAAATTTTGTTTTTTGATTGTTCATATTCGTTCAAATAATTCATACTTCCGATTCCTTTATTTACGCTTTCCGAAATCATTGCCAACGCTTTTTGTGTTTCTCTGAAGGCCACTTTTGGATCATCATAAGTTCCCAAATTCGGGGTTTGTGGCTGATTATAATGAGTAAATGTAAATAAGCCCACGCCAAGTAAAATGGCAACTGAAGCCGCGACAGATAACCAAACTAATCGTTTGCGTTTGATCGTGTTTAATTGAATCTTAGCTGTAAATTGTTCCTGTTTTGCCTGAACGGCATATCCAAATATTGGTTTATATTGCTCCAGATGAGGTGCAATATCGGAAGAAGCAAAGTAATCCTTCAATTCCTTTTCTTCTGCAATATTGGTTTCTGCCTCGAAGTATTTTTCTAATAAATTTTCTATTCTATCCAATGCCATAATGATGTGTTTTGATCATTTTTTCTCTTATTACCTTTCTTGCTCTTGACAAGGCCGTGCGAATGGCTTGCTCATTCATTTCTAAAACTATGCCTATTTCTTCAAATTCCATTTCTTCAATGTCTCGCATTTGAACAATTAGCTTTTGCTGTTCGGGCAGGTTGTTCATTATTTTTTCAACCCATTTCCAGGTGTCGCTGTCTTCTATTTTTTGCTGTAAACTCGCTTCCCGGTCTGTAAAATTAGTATGAACAATTTTCATGTTGCTCGCCCGTTTGGATTTCAATTGGTCCAAACAATAATTCTTGGTCATGGTCATCGCCACAGCTTCTATACTTTTGTACTCATTCAGACTTTCATTTCTGCTCCAGAGTTTTACCAAAACTTCCTGAGTCGCATCTTCCGCTTCTTCAGTGCTCACGAGCAGTCGTTTCGCTACTCGAAAAAGCTTATCCTTAAAGGGATTTACAAGCTGCATAAACTCATTTTGGTTCATTGAAACTAATTTGACTGGTTGGTTAAGGGCAAGACGACACACCTTTTTATTTGTTACAAACAAAATGAAATATCATACTAAACTTCGTAAATTTACGTTTATTAAAATAAAACACTGCTATGAAAAAAATTGTTATATCCTCATTACTCCTATTCCTGTTTGTGCTTCCCTTTAGTTGCTCAGATATGGACGACAATGCGGTTCCCTCAAGTCTTGAAATAAAGGACTTTGTCTGGAAAGGCATGAACTTATATTATCTGTGGCAAGCCGATGTTCCTGATTTGGCTGACAACAGATTTGCAAATCAATCACAATTGAACACCTTTTTGGAACCTTTTGCCACTCCAACCGTTTTGTTCAATGCGCTTCGTGTGCCACCACCGATTGACAGATTTAGTGTGATATACAGCGACTATACTGTTTTGGAAGGCGTGCTTTCGGGAAATACCTTAAACAATGGGGTAGATTATGGGTTGCGCTATAAAGCCGGAAGCACCACCGATATTTATGGTTGGGTTCGGTATATTATTCCAAATTCTGATGCTTCAACAAAAGCAATTTACAGAGGGAATATTTTTTATGCCATTAACGAAACGCCATTAACCATTGATAATTATAAAACGCTTTTGAAGAACGATGCATATACGGTGAACTTTGCCGATTATAATGGTGGTGCCATTACGCCAAACGGTCTTTCAGTGAGTTTAACCAAAACCAATCTTGCCGAAAATCCTATATTATTAAATACGGTTATCCATCAGGGAACACACAATATTGGCTATTTGATGTACAACGGATTCTACGCCAGCTATGACAGCCAACTGAATACGGCGTTTGGATCTTTTGTCTCTCAGAATGTAACCGATTTAGTTTTGGATTTGCGCTACAACTCTGGCGGTTCTATTGCAACGGCAACCAAACTGGCGAGCATGATAACAGGACAATTTACCGGACAATTGTTTTCCAAAGAACAATGGAATGCCAAAGCGCAAGCCTATTTCTTAGCCCATAATCCAGGTTCGTTAGAAAATAAATTTGTTTCCGGATTAAACGGCCTGCACCTCAACAGGGTATATATTTTGTCTACAAAAGCAACAGCTTCAGCGAGCGAATTGGTTATAAATTGTTTGAAGCCTTATATAGAAGTAGTTCAGATAGGCGACGTAACGATTGGCAAAAATGTAGGTTCAATAACATTATACGACTCCCCTACTTTTACCAAAACCAACGTAAATCCAAACCATAAATACGCTATGCAGCCTATAGTTTTGAAAATCGTAAATAAAGATGGTTTTGGTGAATACACTTCCGGTATTGTGCCAACCACTTTACTACCTGAAAACCTAGGTAATCTTGGCGTTTTAGGCAATGTGGACGAGCCTTTATTAAGTGAAGCCATTAACCAGATAATTGCCAGCGGAAAAATGTTGCCTCAGGTTCCAAGTACAATAGAACGGGACTTTGCAGATGCTAAATCCATAAATCCGCTGCGAAGCGAAATGTATCGCGATAATAAATAAGTCTGTCCTGATAGTTTGTTCAAAATTCCTTGAATTAAAAATAAAAAAGCACTCTTTCGAGTGCTTTTTGTTATTTAAAGAAATTTAAAAATAGTCTAATATCTGAAATTATGCGTATTTCCTCTTGGTGCTTTACCAGTACCATTTGTGGCACCGTTGGTTCCGGTTCTGTCAGCAGCTGTCTTATGATTTGCATACTGACTTGTTGCGCAAGAAAGTAATACTAAAGCGATGAATGCCATTAAACCTGTTCGGATGTTGAATAAAGTTTTCATAACCAATTATTTTAAGTTACCATAAATTTACTTCCGCTACACACATTAACCTTATAAACTTATAGGGTAATGTTATACAATTTCAATCAGAATCATAGCTTCTAGAAAAACACCGCCCTTGACGCATTGAAAAAACTATTTTTTACTCTTTTTCTCACTTTTAACATATCGATAACATTACTGCTGTAAGAAATTATATATTTTTAGATCAATCAATAACATGGCCATGTTGCGATTATTAAAAAATAATGTTTAACGTAAAATTAAAAAAAGATGAGCACTTCAAACAGAATTAGTGAAGAAATTCCTGCGGCGGTTATTGAGGATATAACCCGAAAATTAAATGATTGTAGAATAGCTTTAGCGCCTTATTTGCTGGGACTAACTGAAAAAGAACGCCAAGACCTTTTTAAAATGGGTAATAAAACAGTGGCTACGGTTCAAAAAGTGGGATCCTATGTAACAACCAACCCCGAGTTTATTCCTAGTTACATGCAAACTGGCGAGTTTGGAAAAGATGTAACCATCACCAGTCAGTTAACGCCGCTATACAATGTAGCATTTCAGCTGGCAAGTGACATGGATGATACCCGCATGTTGGCTGGTAGTGAAGCACTGGCAGAAGCCCTGGTGTATTATGGTTCGGTGCGCGAAGCCGCTAATAGAGGTGTTGCACAAGCCAAACCTATTTATGATGATTTAAGAGCGCGTTTCACGCAAAGAAACCGACCAAAACCATAATAAATAATGTATTCATTTGTAAACCCTTCAAGCAAAAGTTGAAGGGTTTACTTTTTTAAATCACTTCCAGAATGAGTTTATCACTTCAAAAATGAGTCAATCACTTCAAAAATGAGTCAATCACCTCTGCGAAATAAGAAAACGAGGCTTTTTACCTCGTTGATGAAGTTATTTGCTTCTTCGTTAAGGTTCTGAACTTCTTCTGCGGGGTTTTGAACCTGGACCGCGAGGTTTTGAGCCTGGACGGTGAGGTTTAGAACTTCTTCAGCGAGTTTATGAGCCTGGACGGCGAGGTTTTGAGCCTGAGCGGTGAGGTTTTTTGCTTAAACGGCGAAGTTATTAACTTGGCAGATAAGTAAAATAATTTTTTATATTTGATAAATAAAGCAATCGAACATTGGCTTATATACAAGTTAGGTGCCATTTAAACTCACGAAACAACAGAAATTTATGCTTAGATATTTAACTTTCGCTTTGTTCTTAATCACAAGCTTGACAATGGGACAAAACAAAATAAACGCTGATAATTATTATTCTTATTTTAAAGATTACGATGATTATGTGAAACTTAAAGTTGAGCGTCTAGGAACTGGAAGACTTAGTGAATTTGAGATAGTCACGATTTTAAGAGAAGAAATGAAATTAGCTGGCTTTGAATGGTTAAATAATTATCAAATAATTCGTATAGACAATGAAAAATATATTACATCTGTTTGCTATTCTGAGAAGTCAAAATTTGGTTTTGTTCTAGAAGGTATTTTTGACGCAATTCCCGAAAAAAAGCATCGTGAGGTTAAAAGTCTTTTTAAAGAATCTGATGGCTATGATTATGGAGAAAAAATAATAGATTTAAATGGAGAATCTAAATTTAACCCGTTGGGTGTAATTAAATTGTTTGATTTTTAATATTGTTTATTGGTCTGTCAAATATGAATTTATTGATATACTGAACCAATGTTAATGCTGTTATTTTTGCTAAAATTCTTGTTTTAAAACCTTCAAA
>NZ_JANXTI010000060.1 GCF_025352425.1 Flavobacterium sp. | reverse complement strand
AAAACTCTTAAATAATTTTTAACTATATTTGACATGAATATTGGTTTGTTTTGCGACTTCAAGATACTGAATTTCAGTATCTTGACCAATATTTAATCAATTTATTTTTACTTTAAATAATTACACCCAACGGGTTAATATCTAATAAATCAACTTGTAAAAGTCTTGATTTTTTACATTTGCAAATATACATTTCAGTTTCTAAATACTTTCACAACAAATGGCTAAAAAAAGTACAATTCAAGTAGAAAAAGTAAATCAATATATTGTGAATTGGTTGAAAGAATATGCCTTAAAAGCAAATGTCAACGGCTTTGTAATTGGTATCTCCGGCGGTGTTGATTCTGCTGTGACTTCTACACTTTGCGCTCAAACCGGATTGACAATCTTATGCATTGAAATGCCGATTTATCAAGACACTACTCAGGTTAGCCGCGGAAGGGAACATATTGAGCAATTAAAGAAACGTTTCCCAAATGTAAAAAATGACATGACGGATTTAACGGCTGTTTTTGAAATGTTTAAAAATGAAGTTCCGGACTCGGAAAACGAGGTGAAGCTCAATTTATCTCTCGCTAATACCAGAGCCCGATTGCGGATGACAACTTTATACTATTTTGCCGGAATTCATGGCTTACTCGTAGCAGGAACAGGAAATAAAGTCGAAGATTTTGGTGTTGGTTTTTATACCAAATATGGCGATGGCGGCGTAGATTTAAGTCCAATTGCCGATTTAATGAAAAGCGATGTTTATGCATTGGGGGAATATTTAGAAATCCCTTCCTCTATTCAAAACGCATCGCCAACGGATGGATTATTTGGTGACTCAAGAACTGATGAGCAGCAACTTGGAGCCAGCTATGATGAACTAGAATGGGCCATGATTGAAGCTGAAAACAACAAAAAAGGAGCAGATTTTACAGGAAGGGAAAAACAAGTTTTTGAAATTTACACGAAGTTACATATTGCAAATCAACATAAAATGCAGCCCATTCCTTTATGTTTAATTCCTTTACCATATAAAAATTGTTAAAAAAAATGTAACATATTTACAATATGTTTTCTTACCTTTACGGTCGTTTTATTAACTTTTATCAAATACCACAATTATGATAAATCTATGTGTCGCAGATAACTTTCCAGTTGTACACTTTGGAATGAAGGCTTATTTCAAGGATCATTCTGAAATAAATGTCGTTTCAAACGTTGGTAATTTTTTTATGGTTCCGGATACATTAAGAAACAAAGAAATTGACGTCTTAATCATTGATTTAGAGCTTGAGGGATTAAAGAGCATTTATGAAGTCAAGTCAATCATTAAAAACTTTCCAAAAACTAAAGTTATCATTTTTAGTAGCTTGTCAGAACACATTTATGCGCCAAATGCTATAAAAGCAGGTTGCGCTGGTTATGTTCACAAGACATCAAAGCTTGAAAATTTAGGGATTGCTATTGTCAAAGTAAGCCAAGGGCAAATTATCCTAAATGATGAAATCAAGAAAAGTTTAGCATTGATTGCTAAACAAAACAAATCGGAACGTTTGTATCGAAAACTTTCTAATCGAGAAATCGAGGTACTTCGCTTTTTAAGCGATGGTAAAAAAAACAATGAGATTGCTAAAATTTTAGCACTTAACGAGAAAACAATCAGTACTTACAAACTTCGTCTGTTGACAAAGCTAAATGTAACGAATTTGGTTGACCTTGTTAACAAAGCAAAAACGTTAGAAATCGTTTAAAATTAAACCTCGCAAATGCGGGGTTTTTTTATAGGTAAGTGGAGCGTATTCTTCCGATTTTATTGGTAAGATTGACTTTCAGTTTGTTATAATCGTTGATGGTTGATTTTAGTTCTTCCAAATCATTTTCTTCTTCACTACGATAAGTATTCATCAAATCCATAATCAACTTATTGATAAGATATTCACGAAGTGACACAATAGTTTCTGAAACATATTGTGATACATTTTGATTTTTGGTTTTCACATAAATATGTTTGGTTTCCCAATTGTGAAGCAATTCTTTTTCTTCCAACATCAATATATCGGTAACAATTTGTGAATGCTCAACAGACAACTGCATTAAATAATGCTCTATATTGAACGCTTCATTTTGATTGTAATATGCAATTAAATCATTATAAATTTCTTTAAATAAAGGATTTGCCAATTCAACTTCATCTTCCTGCAGACTCAAATAAATACGTTGGTAAACTTTAGCCAAATTGGTTTCTTTCTCTTCAATCATTTCACCTTCCTCATTGGCTTTCAAAATAAAATCATCAAACTCGGCTTCCTGTGAACCATAAAGCAATAGCATTTCGATTATCTTACGTTCCAATTCGTATACGATATTGACTTTTTCCTGCGGAGATTGCGTCTCACTTTTGACAATTTCTAATGCTTTATACTCTTGTTTAAGTTTTTTTCCGGCTTCCGTAATGTCTTTTTGAACCAATTGAGCCAGCGTGTTCAACAAAACCTGTTCCGAAATATCCATGATTCGGGAACATTCCTGAATATAGATTTCCCTTTTTATACGATCCGGAATCTTGGAAATGCTGACCACCATATCACGAATTAAATCAGCTTTCTTAATTGGGTCGTTATTGGCTTCATCCATCAAAAGCGAGGCTTTAAACTGGATAAAATCCTTTGCATTGTTTTCTAGATACAAAACCAAATCTTCATACGAATTTTTTCTGGCAAAACTATCCGGATCATCACCATCAGGAAAGGTGCAGACTTTAACATTCATTCCTTCTTCAAGAATCAAATCAATTCCGCGAACAGAAGCACGAAGTCCCGCAGCATCTCCATCAAAAAGAACGGTGATGTTTTTTGTCAATCGGTTGATTAATCGAATTTGGTCCGGAGTTAAAGCAGTTCCGGAAGAGGCTACAACATTCTCCACTCCGGCCTGATGCAATTGAATGACATCAGTATAGCCTTCAACTAAAAAGCAATTATTTTGTTTGGCAATTGCTTGTTTGGCATGAAAAATTCCGTAAAGGACTTTACTTTTATGATAAATTTCGCTTTCGGGCGAGTTCAGATATTTGGCTGCTTTTTTATCATTTGTCAAAATCCTTCCTCCAAAACCTAAATTTCTTCCGGATAAACTTTGAATTGGAAACATAACCCTTCCCTTAAAACGATCAAAATGCTTACCGTCTTCTCTGAGAATTGTCAAACCAACTTTTTCAAGATAATCCAATTGATAAGCTTTTGCCAAGGCTTCTTTTGTAAAAGCATCCCAAGTTTCGGGCGAATATCCTAAACCAAATTTGGTGATAGTCTCGTTTGTAAAACCCCTTTCCTTGAAGTACGACAAACCTATTGCCTTGCCTTCTTCGGAATTTAAAAGGGTATCGTGAAAATAGGTTTTTGCAAATTCGGAAACCAAATACATGCTTTCTTTTTCATTGGCCTCTATTTTATCTTCCTGGGAAACTTCGGTTTCTTCAATTTCGATATTGTATTTATTGGCTAAAAAACGAATGGCTTCGGGATAGGTAAAATGCTCGTGTTCCATAAGGAAAGTCACAACGCTTCCGCCTTTTCCCGAACTGAAATCTTTCCAGATTTGCTTCACAGGAGAAACCATGAATGACGGCGAACGTTCATCCGAAAACGGACTTAATCCTTTGTAATTGCTGCCTGCACGCTTGAGTTGTACGAAGTCGCCAATGACTTCTTCCACACGTGCGGTTTCAAAAACTTTATCTATGGTTTCGCGGGTAATCAAAATAAATTGAAAGATTTAAAATTTGAAAGACAGTAAAAATACATAAAAATAAAAAAAGATGCTTCATTGCTGGAACATCTTTTTAAAGTATAAACTAACCTAAAAAAATTCTAATTCAAGTCAAAACGAACACCTAGTGATATATTGTTTTGTTTAACAACATTGTCTTTAAATAATGGATTTAAATCATATTTCAGATATAAACTAGTTTCGCCATAACCAAGATAAGTACTAACTCCATAAATGAAATCATTGGTATTAAAGCCGCCTCTTTCCCTGAGGGTAATATCATGGCCGTCCGCTTCGTATTTTAAAATCTGTTTTGATTTTACTCTGAATCCCGCATAACCACCAATTCCGAATCGAACGCCTTCATGAGTTCTGAATAATGTTTTTCCTTCAGCATTCTTGGTTGCTTTTGTAAAATCGAACTCTAAATGTACCGGCGCAGTTACGTAGACATTTCTGAAACGGGAATCGCGAAGATTGATTGAACTGGTTTCAAGATTGGTTTGGTTTCCGTTCGCCACAAACACTCGGTTGTTTGTTGGACGCAGATTATTATACATTACTGAAAATCCATATTTCAGGTGCAATAAATTATCATTTTTAAAAATTCTTGTATTAGAAGTAAATCCCCATTCGTAGAAATGTGAACCCCAATACCTGTAGTCGGAATGCGCGACAGCTTTATCAGTAACCAAATTGTTGACACCGGCAGCAAAAACAAATTGTGAAGTAGTTCGTGCTTCTCCTTTGCTTTTTTTAATTGAATCGTTTTTATTCCAATTCCATTTCACCGCCATTTTATACTTGGTGTCTTTAATTTTACCGTCAACCTTTTGTTTCACTAACTCTTTTAACTCATCTTGGGCTTGTCCAATTCGGGTTTCAATATTCTTAGAATGTATTTCTGCCAATTTCATTTTTTTTTCATCGGATTGTTCTTTAGTGATTGTTCCTGCTTCTAAATCTTTGTTTACTGCTTCGAGTTCAACTTTCAGCGCCGCTTTTTCCTCTTTAGTAATGTTTTCGATTTTATCGGCTATGGCATGCACCTTAGTTTCGAATGATTGTTGTGCTGATAGTTTGCTTGCCACAAGGCATGCCGCTACTGCTAAATAAAGGGTAAAATTTCTCATGATGTTTGATTTAAAATTTGATTAATGATTTACTGATTTTTGTTAATGTTATTCGTTATTTCTGTTGGCCAAAGCTACTTTAACTTCTTTATAATTTTTTGCCATCTTATTGATTACTTTCTCTCTAAAGGTCAGTTCCAATTCGCCATCAACTTGAGAAAGCAGGCTTTTTGGATTTATTTTTACGAGAGTATTTTTTTCGGAAGATTGCTTAGCTGCTTTATCCAAACCTGCTAAAAGTTGTTCATCCGAAGGAATGTTTTTAACAGGAAGAACAATTTCCTTTCTGGTCTCGATTACAGGCAGGTTTTTTAAGGCTAGATCTGAACTGTTTTGATATTGAATTTCTTTTTCACGATTAATGAGTGGATTTTGATGAATGGGTAGTTGATTGTTGATTGCTGATTTTTGATTGCTGATTGAAACTGATTTATTATTATTTGTTGATTGGGATTCTGGATTTTGGGTTTTAGTTGATATTACAACTTGATTTTGCTTTATAACTTGAGGCATTTGTTTAACATTTTTTCTAACTGAATCTTTGGTTTCTGTAGTAACCACATCGTTTTTAAGCATGATTTCACGACCATTTTGTGTGAAGAAAAACAAACCCACAGCTAGCAAAACCGTGATGCTTGCAGCAATAAACAAAAAGCCAAAAGGTCGGCTTGTTTTTTTTTCTTCGGCTACTGAAAGCATAGCATCTAATCTGTCCCAAGCCTGAGCAGAAGGCTGAATTTCTCTCGAATCCAACTTTTTCTTTATCTGTTTTTCTATCTTATTCAGTTCCATTGTCGTAATTTTTTAGTTTACTGTGTCAGTTTGCTAACGCTCGTGTGCTGATGTTCTCCTGAAGCATTTTTCGTGCATGAGACAACTGCGATTTTGATGTGCCTTCATTTATTCCGAGCATTGCCGAAATTTCCTGATGTTTAAAACCTTCAACACAATAAAGATTAAAAACCATCCGGTAACCATCGGGTAAATTGTCAATCAAAAACTGAATGTCCTCTACGGAAAACTGGCTTTCAATATTGTTATGGCGCTCTTCGTAAAAATTTTCGTCTTCAATGAACTTCACCTTTTTCTGAACCCGAATAAAGGAAATACATTCGTTTATCATAATTCTTCTTATCCAACCTTCAAAACTGCCTTTGTGTTCAAAATTCTTTAGATTGGTAAACACTTTCATAAAAGCGGTTATCATGATATCCTCTGCCTGCTGCAAATCTTTTATGTATTGACGGCAAACGCTCAACATTTTTGGAGAAAATCGGGAATAAATCTGATGTTGTGCATGTCGATTATTTTCGACAGCCAATTCAATTAACTCCTTTTCTTGGTGATGTAAATTAATTACTTTCAAAACTATTGGTTAGTGTTCTATTAGCATAGACGAGGATGGTTGAAAAATAGTTGCATGACGATTTTAAAAAAATTAAAATATCAGTAAAATCAATGCTTTACGAATGAAAATAATTTTAAAATTATCTATTTTTTTCTTTCGATAACATAGTTTACCATAAGTGAAAGCGCATCTCTATAGTCAGATTGAGGGAATTCTTCAAGAATTTGAAGTGCTTCCTGCTGGAATTCTATCATTTTTTCTTCGGCGTAAGCCAAACCGTTTTTGTCTTTTACAAATTGGATAACTTCGGTAACACGTTTTTTGTCTTTATTGTGATTTTTTATCGAATTGATGCACCAGCTTTTTTCTTTGGGCGTACAGTTATTCAAGGCATGAATTAAAGGCAATGTCATTTTTTGTTCCTTGATATCAATTCCTGTTGGTTTTCCTATTGCATCGTCGGTATAATCAAACAAATCGTCTTTGATTTGAAATGCCATTCCGATGAGTTCGCCAAATTTTCGCATGGATTCTACCCGATCTTCATTTTCAGAAACCGATTTAGCGCCAAGTGCGCAACAGGAAGCAATTAATGTGGCTGTTTTTTTTCGGATGATTTCATAATATACTTCTTCCACAATGTCTAAACGCCTTGCTTTTTCTATTTGAAGTAACTCGCCTTCACTCATTTCGCGTACGGCAACCGATATTATTCGGAGTAAATCAAAATCGCCATTATCAATGGAAAGCAATAATCCTTTTGACAATAAATAATCGCCAACGAGAACTGCGATTTTATTTTTCCACAAAGCATTGATAGAGAAAAACCCGCGACGTCTGTTGCTGTCATCAACCACATCATCATGAACCAAAGTTGCGGTGTGAATTAATTCGATTACACTTGCACCACGATAGGTTCTTTCATTAACTTCATCAGTGTCAGAAAGCATTTTGGCAACCAGAAAAACAAACATTGGTCGCATTTGTTTTCCTTTTCGGTTTACGATATAATAGGTTATTCTGTTGAGTAAAGCTATTTTGGAAGTCATCGATTCATAGAACTTTTTTTCAAAAAGCTCCATTTCCTCTCTAATGGGTTCTTTTATTTGTGAAGTGATATTCATCGCTTTCAAATATACAATAATGCAGTCGTTTGAAAAATTTTTTAATTTTGATTAAACCTTTTTAATAAAAACAACTCAAACAAAGCGAACCATAAAAAACGAGAATATGAAAACAACAAAACTTATTTTAGGACTTGCATTAGCTTTTTCTATTTTTAGTTGTAGCAAAGATGATAATGGGGGAAACTCTATTACCGCTGCAGACGCTGCAACAAATGCAAAATTAGACATTATGAACGATGATGTTTCTAAAATTGTAGAAGATCAATTGAATACATCCGACGGAATTTCCGGAAAAACCAATCAAACTATTCAAACTACAGATGCATTTTTACCGGCATGTGCAACAGTCACGAGAGTTCCTGCTTTTGGAACCACAATTACTCCGGGAACCTTAATTACTAAAACTATTGACTTTGGCACAACAGGTTGTCCGCTTCCAAACGGAAATGTTTTAAGAGGAGTAATTGTAATCACTTTTATGTACCAACCAGCCGCTACGTCGCATACAATAACGTATACGTTCCAGGATTTTTATCACAACAATATAGAATTTAACGGCACCAAAACTTTCACAAGAATTATGGCCACAAGTACTGCTAACCCAAATATTCATCCAATTGTCACTATGGATATGGATATGACAGCAACTTTGCCAAATGGCGATGTCGTTACTCGCGTTGGACAACGAGTGAGAGAAATTATCGAAGGATATGCTACAGCAATTTGGTTGGATAATATTTATCAGGTTACGGGAGAATGGACAACAACTTTCCCGAGCGGAGCAATACAAACAAGTACTATTACAACTCCTTTAAGAATTAGAATGAACTGTCCGAATATTGTCAGAGGCGTTATCACAATTGTTAGAAATGGCAACACCGCTACTCTTGATTATGGCGATGGAGAATGCGATAATCTTGCAATATTCACCGTAAATGGGAATTCTCATATAATTACTTTAGGGGGAAATTAAAAGTAATTTTATTTTAACCAAGTCCCGGATTTCAATTAAATCCGGGACTTTTTTTATGACTTATTGGCTAATTGTCCGCAGGCAGCATCAATATCTTTTCCCCGACTTCGGCGCACTTTGGCTACTATGTCATTTTTTGCTAAAGTTCTAATGTAATTCTCTATTGCTTCGTCTGAGGCTTGTTGAAACTCGCCGTCATCTATTGGATTGTATTCTATTAAATTGACTTTACAGGGAACATATTTACAGAATTTAACTAAGGCGTCTATAGAAGCTTTATCATCGTTAATGCCTTTCCAAACCACATATTCATAGGTTACTTTGCTTTTGGTTTTTTGATACCAATACTGTAAAGCTTCTTTCAATTCGGGCAACTGAAAGTTTTTTGTAAAAGGCATGATGCGGTTTCTGGTTTCTTCAATGGCTGAATGCAATGAAACAGCCAGCCTAAATTTTACCTCATCATCGGCCATTTTTTTTATCATTTTTGAAACTCCTGAGGTAGAAACAGTAATTCGTTTTGGAGACATTCCCAGACCTTCGTTGGAGGTAATCATATCTATAGCTTTCATCACATTGTTGTAATTCATCAATGGTTCGCCCATTCCCATAAAAACAATGTTGGAAAGCGGTCGGTTATAATACAAACGGCTTTCACGGTCAATGGCTACAACCTGATCATAAATTTCTCCGGGCTCAAGGTTTCGCATTCTTTTTAAACGAGCTGTGGCGCAAAAATTACAATCCAGACTGCAACCTACCTGACTCGAAACACAAGCGGTTGTTCTTGTGTCTGTCGGAATCAAAACACTTTCAACAATCAAACCGTCATGTAGCCGGACAGCATTTTTCACTGTGCCATCTTCGCTTCGTTGCATTTGGTCAACCTTGATATGGTTTATCACAAAGTTGTTTTCGAGCATCATTCTCGTCTCTTTGGAAACATTGGTCATGTCTTCGAAATTGTGTGAAGCCTTACTCCAAAGCCATTCATAAACCTGATTGCCACGAAATGGCTTGTCACCATTGGCGACAAAAAAATCGCGCAATTGCTCTTTGGTTAAACTTCGGATGTCCTTTTTTTCGATTTCCATGGCGCAAATTTAGGCTATTTTCATTAGTTGTTAATTTGTATTTTTGTAAAAAATAACACAATGCATTTCCTTTCAGACGAATTAGACAGCTATGTTACGCAGCATTCAGAAAACGAACCTGAATTGTTAGCACAACTGAATAAAGAAACCCATCAGAAAATATTGGCTCCTCGAATGTTAAGCGGTCATTTCCAGGGAAGGGTTTTGAGCATTCTTTCTAAAATTATCCACCCAACAACTATTCTCGAAGTGGGAACTTATACTGGTTATGCCACACTTTGTCTGGCTGAAGGTTTAGCAGAAAACGGCACCATTGATACTTTGGATAATGAAGAAGAATTATTCGATTTTCAAAGGAAATATTTTGACAAAACCATTTGGGCAAAACAAATAACACAACATTTAGGTGAAGCATTGGATATCATTCCGAAGCTAACTAAAAAATACGATTTGGTTTTCGTTGATGCTGACAAGGAAAACTATATTAATTATTTTCATTTGATTGTTCCAATGATGAACAAAGGCGGAATTATACTTTCTGACAATGTTTTATGGAGCGGAAAAGTACTGGAAGAAGTAAGATCAAACGATATTACGACCCAAATTCTTTTAGAATACAATAGATTATTAAAGCAAGATCCAAGAGTAGAAACAATTTTACTACCTATTCGCGACGGATTAACTGTTTCACGCGTACTTTAATCCTTAAAACGTATTTCCGGTACAGTTTGTAGCAAATAAACCCGAATGTTGCCCCAAAAGCATAACCTGTTAGAATATCTGAAGGAAAATGTAACCCAAGATAAATTCGGCTGTAAGCGAAAATCAAGGGAAATAAAAATAGTAAATAAGCATGTCTGTAAAATTTCTTCAGAATCATAAATGTAAAGACTGTGGTTGCCATTGAGTTGGTCGCATGACCAGAAAAGAAACTAAACGATGGACTTGTCTTTACTACTCTGATAATATGATTTATTGTCTCGTCGTTACAAGGGCGTAACCGATGAAAATACCATTTAAAAAGATTTGAGGTTTGGTCGCAAAGCAATATTAAAAGGGCTGTGAAAAGAAAGTAATAACCAAAATTTTTCCACCCTAGTTTCTTTTGCAACAGATAAAAAACAAGAAGAAATAAAGGTGTCCAATATACTTGTTTTGTAATTATCAACCACAAACCGTCAAAGGTTTCAGAACCAAGACCATTTAAGAAAATCAAAAGTTCTTTGTCTAATTGGAGGATTTTTTCCAGCACTATAATTGTCTTTTTACCGGTCCGGTCAACTCCTCAATATCTTCTTTTGCTTTGGTGACTTCGGGTAAGATATTAGTATCAATTCCTGATTTTACTTTTTCAACCTCATCGGTAAATGTCGCTGTCAACTCTTTTATAGAAGTGTCTATGCCATTATCTTCTGCTCCTTTTTGGATTTCACTTTTTATTTCGTTAGTAGCGTTTTTTAATTGCGCCATTCCTTTTCCAAAAGCCCTGGCCATTTCCGGTAACTTATCAGAACCAAAAAGCATCAGCGCAATCAAAATTATAAGGATAAATTCTCCACCACCAATTCCAAACATAATTTCCAGATTTAATGAGTTACAAAGTTACTAAAATTGCTATTAGTTTTTTAAAATTTCTAAATATTTAGTCGCTAAATCCGAGAAGATAAAACGAGCCATTATTTTATTTTTTGTGTTTAGTGCATCAACGAGCTTTGGGTCTTCGATTGCATAATACCAAAATCCTCTCAAATAATCCTTCGGAATTTTTAAGTTTTCCGAAAAAAACTCTACTTTAAAGAGATATTCTATCTTTTCCAATAATTTTTCCTTTTTTTCGACTGCTAGTTCCTTCTTGAGCATTGCTGTTCGCCCACTAATAGAATTTATCAAACCATCTGCACTCATACCTCCTAATGGAATTAATAATGGACTGTACCAATGAAATTCTTCGGCTGCCCTTAATTTCCTCTCTGCTGGTGTGTATGCTTTTGCAGGTCTTTGCAATATTCCTAATGAAACCGCATTGATATCTTTATACTGCTTGATTTCCACCTCATCAAGCGCGTTAACTTTTGCTTCTAAATTTTCTACATAAAGTTGTTTGACAATGTCATTTTCAGTTATTATTGATTTTTTAGTCACTACCTGTAAACCCGAAAATTTCAAACTATCCCCAACCTTCACGAACATTGAAAAATTACCATTTTTATCTGTTGTCGTTACTGATTCTGACCGTAAATTAGACACGTTAACGTCATTTAATTCTTTGATTTGGGAAGTTATTTTTCCTTTTAACAAAGTTAACGTTGACGTTTGGGCAAAAGTTTGGGCAAAAAATAAAAATATAATTATACTTTTAAATAACTTCATTATTCTAATTTTACGAATGTAAAAATATCCTTTAGATTACTAAAAGTAGATAATCTTTTGTTAAAAGTAAATTATACCAAATGAAAAAAATGATTATCGCCAGCACCTCAACAATCCATGGCGGAAACTATTTAGAATACCTGTTGCCTATTTTGGAAAGCCACTTTAAACACTGCACCGAAATTCTTTTTATCCCGTATGCACGTCCCGGCGGAATTTCACACCATGATTACACGCTTACTGTCCGTTCGGCTTTCGCCAAAATAAATAAAGCAGTCAAAGGTTTGCATGAATTTGAAAACCCAATAAAAGCTATTCAGAACGCACAGGGAGTTTTCACCGGCGGTGGAAATACTTTTTTATTGGTAACGCAATTGTATCAAAATAATGTGATGGAAGTCTTGGCAAAAGTTGTCGAAAGCGGAACACCCTATCTTGGTTCAAGTGCAGGAAGCAATATCACAGGACTGACGATGCAAACCACGAATGACATGCCTATAATTTATCCCCCCAGTTTTAAAACGTTGGAGTTAATTTCTTTTAATTTAAATCCACATTATCTCGACGCTGATAAGCATAGTAAGCATATGGGAGAAACACTGGAAACACGGATAAAGGAGTTCCATGCTTTTAATAACATTCCCGTTATAGGGTTACGCGAAGGAAGCTGGCTTGAAGTTAGCGGAGATAAAATAATTTTGAAAGGAGATTTAACCGCTAGATTATTTAAGCAAAATGAAGTCGCCACAGAGCTGGAACCTGAAACTGATTTAGCATTTTTAGGAAAATAAAAAACCTCAAACTAAAGTTTGAGGTTTTTGAGCGGAAGACGAGGCTCGAACTCGCGACAACCAGCTTGGAAGGCTGGAGCTCTACCAACTGAGCTACTTCCGCGTTAATGTGGGTGCAAATATATAGAATAACATTCTTTCGATGCAACTTTTTTTTTAAAAAAATATTGACTTATTTAAACCGAAAGAAGTTGAAACTGTAAGTCATTTGTAATGAAAATGTTGCGAAACCTTTTGCTAATGCGCAAAATTTAAGCAGCTAATTTTGAAATAATTTCGTGAGCTGCAGAGGGATGATAAAGAAACAAACAGGATTTATTCTTTATTACATTGATGATTTTCGCATTCATTTCAACAGGAAGTGCCGGACAACCCTGACTTCTCCCCAATCTCTTGTTTTGTTTTATAAAAGACTCCGAAACATAATCTGCTCCATGAACCACAACAGCTCTTTCTCTCGCTTTATCATTCAGTCCTTTTTCAAGTCCGTCCAGTTTTAAGGATAAGCCGTGCTTGCCATCATAAATTTCACCTGTAGCATAAAACCCTACGCTGCTTTGGAAAGACTCCGCCTGATTTGAAAATTGCTTAGCAAATTCTTCACCCGTATTTTTCCCGTGAGCTACTAAAGTATTGAATAATATGATTTTTTTATCTAAATCAATTACCCAAAGGCGTTTCGTATTTGATGACTTACTGAAATCAACTAACGTAAGGATGTTTTTTTCAACAAGGCCTTTATCCTTTAGCAAATAAAATCCATCCAATGCTAAATTAAAACAATCAAAGCTTGGCAAAACAAAAGAGTTTGCATCTAATTGATTGTAAATAGACACATTTTCTAAAACAGCAGCGGTTTCTGTTTTGACACTAATTTTTTTGGGATTTTTTTTGTTTGGAAGATTTGTAAAAGACATCAACAAAACAACAAAAAACAAGAGGAAACATTTGTAATTCATTTGATAATAATAGGTTAATATTTGAGACTTGGTTTGGCAAACATAAACCTAATTTCCAAAAATAAAAATACTTTAACGTTTATTAAGCTAAATTTAACCCGTTGGGTGTAATTAAATTGTTTGATTTTTAATATTGTTTATTGGTCTGTCAAATATGAATTTATTGATATACTGAACCAATGTTAATGCTGTTATTTTTGCTAAAATTCTTGTTTTAAAACCTTCAAA
>NZ_JANXTI010000081.1 GCF_025352425.1 Flavobacterium sp. | reverse complement strand
AACTTTTGAAGGTTTTAAAACAAGAATTTTAGCAAAAATAACAGCATTAACATTGGTTCAGTATATCAATAAATTCATATTTGACAGACCAATAAACAATATTAAAAATCAAACAATTTAATTACACCCAACGGGTTATATAAAGAAAGAACCTATTCCATTATGAATAGGTTTTTTATTTTTAGCGAATTATTAAGTTTAAATCCCAATAGATTTTCATTAAATTTGCTAACTTCGGTTGCGAAATACTGAACACTCATTACCGAACACTGAACACTAAATATGTCGAGCATAATTCAATTACTTCCTGATCACGTTGCCAACCAAATTGCTGCCGGCGAAGTAGTGCAAAGACCAGCTTCCGTAGTTAAGGAATTATTAGAAAACGCGGTTGATGCCAAAGCAACTGACATAAAACTTATAGTTAAAGATGCCGGAAAATCACTGATTCAGGTCATTGATAATGGCGTTGGAATGAGTATTACCGATTCTCGTTTGTGTTTTGAGCGCCATGCTACTTCAAAAATCCGTCACGCGGAAGATTTATTTTCATTACATACCAAAGGATTTCGCGGCGAAGCATTAGCTTCTATTGCTGCGATTGCACATGTGGAAATGAAAACAAAGCAGGAGCAGGAAGAACTGGGAACGCATATCATTATTGAAGGCAGTAAGTTTGTTTCGCAGGAACCGGCAGTGTTGCCAAAGGGCACTTCGTTTTCGGTTAAGAATTTATTTTTTAATATTCCTGCCCGTCGGAATTTCTTAAAGTCGGATACTGTTGAACAACGCTATATTGTGGATGAATTTCATCGTGTTGCCTTGGCGCATCCGAATATTCATTTTACAATGTATCATAACGGCAGCGAAATGTTTAACCTGTCCATTTCGAATTTCAGGCAACGCATTGTCAATATTTTTTCCGGAAAAACCAACGAAAAATTAGTTCCTGCTAAAGAAGAAACCGAAATCGTAAACCTTCACGGATTCATCGGTAAGCCAGAGTTTTCAAAGAAAAACAGAGGCGAACAATTCTTTTTTGTCAACAACCGATTTATCAAAAGCGGTTATTTGCATCACGCAGTTATGGCGGCCTATGAAGGTTTGTTGAAAGACGGTTGTCAGCCTAGTTATTTTCTATACTTGGATGTCCCGCCACATACTATTGATATCAACATTCATCCAACGAAAACCGAAATAAAATTTGATGACGAACACGCCTTGTATGCTATTTTGCGTTCGTCAATAAAACACAGTTTGGGACAGTTTAATGTAGCGCCGATATTGGATTTTGACAGAGATCCAAATTTAGATACGCCTTATCAATACCAAAATAAAGAAGCCGAATATCCAACAATTCAGGTTGATAGGCAATACAATCCGTTTTCGGAGGAAAAGCCAAATAAATCTTTTGCTTCGTCTTCCAATTATAAAAAACCGGAAGCCCAACCGAGTTGGGAAAGTTTGTACGTTGGTTTGAAGCAAGCCAGTCATGATATTGCCGAAATGACTTTTGAAAATGATGCTGTTACTTCGTCGTTATTTGAAGAAAACGAAATTGAACAGGAAGTTAAGCGAACCTATCAAATTCAAAAAAAATATATTGTAAGCCCAATAAAATCGGGTCTGGTTATCATCAATCAGAAACGCGCACACGAACGTGTTTTGTATGAAGAATTTTTAACAAGCATGACGGTGCAGCAGGCATCAAGTCAGCAATTGTTGTTTCCGTTGCAGTTGTATTATTCATCAGCAGAGATTGAATTGATAGCAGAATTAAAATTTTCTTTGGAAAATACCGGATTTGTTTTTGAAACCATTAACGAAGACAATGTGGTAATTTCCGGTCTGCCGGTAAATGTGACAGAAAGTGAAATTTCTATTGTTTTGGAAGAGTTATTAAGTGATTTACAAGATGGAATTCCGGATAGCAGCTTTTGTCAAAATGATACAATTGCAAAATCGATGGCTAAAAGCCTGGCACTAAAAACCGGAACTTATTTGACCGAAAAAGAACAAGAAAATTTAGTGCACAATCTTTTTGCCTGCAGAGAGCCCAATGTGTCACCATTTCAAAAACCCACATTCATTACTATGAGTGTGGAAGATTTAGATAAAAAATTCAGCTTATGATGAATATCACGCCAGTTGTTAAGCAACTTTTGATAATAAATATTATTTTTTTTATAGGTTCACAATTTGTAGCGAATGCTTATCCATTGTTTTCCTTGTATTATCCTGAAAGCCCAAACTTTAGAGTTTGGCAGCCTTTAACGAGCATGTTTATGCATGCGCCAATGCCCAATTTAATGCATATTGTTTTCAATATGTTCGCCTTGGTATCTTTTGGTTCAGCTTTGGAACATTTTTGGGGCGCTAAAAAATTCATTTTCTTTTACATCTCTTGTGGATTAGGCGCGGCTCTGTTGCACACGGCATTTGGATATTACCAGTTTCACATAGGTCTTGAAAATTTGAAGGCAATTGGATGCGAAGATCAATTGGCTTCCTTTTTAAAAACAGGCAACCTTAGTTTTTCGGTTAGGCCTCCAAACATGAATGTCGAAGCTTTAGGAAATATGTTTAATGCATACAATACACCTTCACTTGGTGCTTCAGGAGCTATTTATGGATTGTTGACTGCGTTTGCTTTTATGTTTCCAATGGCGGAATTGGGAATTATGTTTATTCCAATTCCAATTAAAGCTAAATATTTTGTACCTGGATTGATTGCTGTCGACTTGTTTTTAGGCTTTAGCGGAAATTCCCTTTTTGGTGCTGGTGGAACCGGAATTGCCCATTTTGCGCATGTTGGTGGTGCAGTTACAGGTTTCATAATGATGTGGTTCTGGAAAAAAAATCAGTTTAACAAAAACCGTTGGAATTAAGAAGTGAATATATTTGATGACATAAAACTGCAATACAATATAGGCGGAATTGCCAATAAAATGATTTATTGGAATGTTGGCCTTTTTCTGTTGTCTATTATTTTTTTCTACCAATTTAAGACTGGGGCTTTTGACTTTCCCAATTGGGTAGCGGTTTCATCGGATACTAGGGTTGTTTTAACGCGGCCATGGACATTATTGACATACGCTTTTTTCCATTATGGATTTATGCATTTGTTTTTCAATATGATGGTGCTGAATTTTTCAAGCCGATTGTTTCTAACCTTTTTTACACAAAAACAATATTTAGGGTTATATGTTCTGAGTGCTATTTTCGCGGGTTTGTGTTTTGTTTTTAGCTTTTATCTTTTACATCAGACTTCAAGCATGATTGGGGCTTCGGCAGCAATAATGGCATTGTTGGTAGCTACAACGACTTACCAACCTTTAATGGAAATTAGATTGTTGTTAATAGGAAATGTAAAATTATGGCACATTACTGCCGTAATACTTTTGCTGGATTTACTTCAAATTCAAATGAATAACACCGGTGGTCACATTGCCCATTTGAGCGGAGCATTTTTTGGCTATATTTATATTAAGTTGTTACAAAACGGCACTGATTTAAGTAGAATTGTAAATTCGGTAATTGAATTTTTTGCCAATTTATTTACACAAAAAAAAACAACACCGTTTAAACGAGTACATGTAAACCCGAAAAAACCTCTGGTTAAAAGAGAAAGCAAGATTGTTACAAAAAGCAAAACCCAACAGCAGCTCGACGAAATTCTTGATAAAATCAGTCAATCGGGTTATGATAGTTTGAACGCAGAAGAGAAAGAGTTTCTTTTCAAGGCTGGTAAATAAAGTTTGTTTTCAAATATTGAAACGTAAATACGCCATATTCATTAATCAATGCGGCATAATCAAAGATAAATGTGTGAAATTGATTAATGAATGTGGCATATTCAAAGATAAATGTGTGGTATTGATTAATGAATGTGGCATATTCAAAGATAAATGTGTGACATTTACCATTTAATGAAAATAAATGAAAAAATTATCGTGGTTTAATAAAATAATTTTCGGTTTCAATATAGTAATTACTGTATTGACTTTCGTTGCTTATGTTTTACCATTCCTAGCGCCAAAAATGTTCCCGTTGCTTTCAGTATTAACCCTGATTTTGCCACTGTTTCTTATCTTAAATGCATTGTTTTTTATTTATTGGCTGTTGCAATTAAAGAGACAGGTAATTCTTTCGGGATTAGTATTGTTACTCGGAATTACTTTTATCAATAAATTTTACAAGTTTTCTTCCAGTGATATTGAGGCAACCGAGAAGGATTTTACAGTGATGAGCTACAATGTCCGCTTATTCAATTTATTCGACTGGATTGACAGCAATGACGTGGGCAATACTATTTTGGGTTTTATCAATGAGCAAAATCCAGATATTTTATGTATTCAGGAATATTCTGAAAGTGCCAAAGTTGATTTAAGAGTTTACAAATACAAAACCATCTTTATGGAAGGTAAACTAATCAAGACGGGACAAGCTATTTTTTCGAAATTTCCAATTTTTAATCAGGGCGATTTCAAAATTCCAACTGCAGGGAACAATATAATTTATGCCGATATTAAGAAGGGAAAAGACACTATTCGGGTATATAACATTCATTTGCAATCCATTAAGATTTCTCCTGATGTAAATGAAATCTCGGAACATGTTGATGCAATAAACCAAAGTAAATCCCAACAGCTTTTCAACAGAATCCGGGATGCTTTTAAGAAACAGGAACAACAAGCGGAAATTTTAGTGAAGCATAAAAATAGTTGCCCTTATCCTGTAATCATTTGCGGTGACATGAATAACAGCCCGTTTTCCTATGTATACAGAAGCATCAAATCTGATTTGAATGATTGTTTTGTGGAATCAGGAAATGGTTTTGGGCAAACATATAAATTCAAGTATTATCCTGCCCGGATTGATTATATTTTTGCCAACAAAAAAATGAAAGTCAAAAGCTTTAAAACTTTTACCGGTTTTGAAAACTCCGATCATTTCCCTATAATGACCCGTTTAAGTTTTATTGAGTAATTAAAGCTCTTGTTTCCTCAAATACTCCAACGCATATCTTCCTTCGTTGAATAATAAGTCTAAAATTGAAAGGTTGTTTAGATAACCATGTTTTTCACCAAAAACCTGAGTGTAAGGTTCAAAAAAAGCAATATCTTTTTTACCGTTGATTAGGTTTCTAAAGTCCTTTTTGTCTGTCACTTCATGAAAATATTCCGTAGTTTCTTCATAATCAAATTCCATTCGCAGGCATTTAGAAACAATTGACATCGTCTCCAGATTCAAGTCCAATAAAAAAGTATGCTTCTTTTGAAAAATTGGTGCAATGTCGTCTTCAAAATATTCAAAGAAAGGTGACGTTCTGTAAGCGGCTTCCAGTGATTTGAAGTGTTGTTTTTGCCAATCAAAAGCGGTTTCCAGTTTGACATCTTTAGTACGTTGGTGCGCTTCTTTGGTATGTTTTACAGGAACATTCAATAACTGAATTCCGTTTGGACTATAAATGTACATTCGGCTTCTGTTGGTCTGTTTCTGAAAATTATCTTCCATCTCAAACGTTACAACATCCGCCTTTGCAATCGCCACAAAATGACTGATGGAAGGGAAGTAACTTGGATGGATGATAATATTGTTCATTTGGTTATTCGGTAATTTGGTTATTTGGTTTCGCCAGATTTATCTAATTGGTAATTTCGAAGTGCATTTAGTTTGTTTGTGATACTTTCTAATTGCGCTCTTAATTTTAAATAATCAACTTCTGAAACAAAATCTAACTCAAATGAAATTATTAATTGGTTCAGAACTTCTACTGTTGAACCAAATGCCATTGTAGTAAAATGGGCTTTATCCTTATAGCTTTTTCGTGCCGAACCTTCAGCAATATCAGATGCTATTGATATTGAAGCTCTTCTAAGTTGTGATATTAAGCCAAATTTTTCGGTGTCGGGAAATCTTGTGGTTATTTCATATATGTGTTTTGAAAACTCTTTAGCTTCTACCCAAACGCCTAATTTTTCAAAAGAAAAAATGTACATAAAATTCCATTTTACAAATAACCAAATAACCAAAATACCAAATTAACTTTTACTCGCTTTTCTTTTCTTCCAAAAATAATCACCAACAAAATACAACGCTAACAAACCAAGGAAAAATTTGAAATAGGATTGTGGCTGTCCATCTCCGTTAACGGTTGTGAATAATCTTTCCCAACGGATTTTATGAATTCCTTTCCCATTGCTGTCCCAGCTCATCCATATAAAAACAGGTTTTCCAACAATGTGATCTTCCGGAACATAACCCCAATAACGGCTATCTTCTGAATTATGACGATTGTCTCCCATCATCCAATAGTAGTTCTGTTGGAAAGTGTAGGTTGTTGTTTTTTTGTCATCTATATAAATGTCATCGCCAACAACTTTTAAATCATGTTTTTCGTAAACGGAAATCAATCTTTTATAGAAAGGAAGCGTTTTACCATTTAAAGCTATTGTTTTTCCAGCTTGCGGAATGTATATCGGGCCAAAATTATCAGCATTCCAATTGGGATTGTGCGTGAAAATATTGGATTCACCTTCTTTGGCAACTATTTGTGTAACCGATTTAATCCCCGTAATACTTCTTAATGTCTCAGCGCCAGCTTTCGTTAATGCTCTTAAATATAAAGTGTCTCTTGCTTCCGTTTTAAAACCTGCCCCATCCGTAGAACCAACTTGATTTAATAAATCTTCAAAATCAATATCCGGATTATTCATGTCATAAGTTACCGCATATGAATATTGTGTCTTAGCTCTTTCGGGTAAAATCAACTCTTTTCCGTTGATGTAAACAGTTCCATTTTTTATTTGCAACGAATCGCCTGGTGTTCCTTGGCAACGTTTTACATAGTTCGATTTTTTATCTACCGGTTTTATGATGCTTCTTCCTGAAGTATCAAAGAATTTATAAACAGTATCTGCAGGCCAGTTAAAAACAACAATATCGTTCTTTTTTACTTTTTCAAAACCCGGAAATCTGAAATAAGGTAATTGAGGCCAACTCAAGTATGATTTTGTTTTGATAAGCGGCAATGTATCGTGAACCATTGGAGCGGCTACTGTTGTCATTGGCGTTCTGGCGCCATAATGAAATTTACTTACGAAAAGAAAATCACCAATTAGCAATGATTTCTCCAAAGAAGAAGTTGGAATCGTATAAGGTTGCATCACATAAGTATGTACCAATGTAGCTACAACCACGGCAAAAATCAGTGAACTGACAGTATCACCGGTTTTCGTTTTGGCTACCAAACTCCTTTCGGAAATATATTTAACATCTTGTGCGTAATTAATATAATAGATATAAAGACCACAAGAAAAAATGCCTAACAAAGTATCAGTTGTAGAATTTTTACCAAAACTTCTCAGGGTTTCTACCCAAACGACAGGAAATAGTATCAAATTTATTATTGGAATGAATAGTAGTATCGTCCACCAAGTTGGTCTTCTGATGATTTTCATCAAAATGATGGAGTTATATACGGGAATAAAAGCTTCCCAAGATTTTCTTCCTGCTTTTTCATATAATTTCCAGGTTCCTAAACCATGAATGATTTGAACTGCCAGGAAAAATATAAACCATTGGTATAATGACATGATATTGAGTTTAAAAGTTTATAGGTGTATTTATATTAGTATTTGTTACAGTTTTTTGAGTCGGTATTTTTATTTGGAATTTAATTCAAGAACATCTTTCATCGAGAAAACCCCTTTTTTGCCAATAATCCATTCAGCAGCAATCACGGCACCAAGCGCAAAACCTTCTCGGTTATGGGCTACATGTTTAATTTCGATAAAATCTACATCAGAATTGTAAACTACGCTGTGTGTTCCTGGAATATTATCAATTCGTTTCACATCAATAAATACATCATCTTCTTTTGGTTTTTCAATTACCCAATTGTTTTTATCCGTATGATTGATAATTGCATTTGCCAATGAAATGGCGGTTCCACTTGGTTTATCCAGTTTTTGTGTATGATGGATTTCTTCCATTGAGACTTTGTAATCGTTGAATTTAGCCATCATCTTCGCCAGGTAATCATTCAATTCAAAAAATAAATTCACGCCCAGACTAAAGTTAGAACCATACAGAAATGCGGCTTTTTTTTCGTTACAGAGTTTTTCTATCTGGTGGTAGTTTTCAAGCCAGCCTGTAGTACCTGAAATCACTGGAATTCCATAATTAAGTGCAGTAGAAATATATTCAACAGCGATACTTGGAGCACTAAAATCAATAGCAACATCCGCGTTTTCGAGACCATCAAAAGTATTGAATTCGTCTTTTTTTAACACAATTTCATGACTTCTTTCTAAAGCAATTCTTTCAATTACCTTACCCATTTTACCATATCCTAATAATGCTATTTTCATCAGAATTTGTAATTAAAAGTTAGACCTAAATTGGGTTTATAATTAATTTCATTTGGGTAAACATCGGGCTGAAACGACAATTTATCATTGACATTGAATTGCATCAAATGCGCATCAACATTGGCATCTACAATATTTAAGATATAAAAACCAACCGAAACTAACAATGATAAGTCACGGTTTCGTTGGTAAAAGCGTTGGGCTTGTATCAATCGGTTGTTGTCAAGATACTGATATTGGTCATCGTTAAATCCGGCCAACCTTCGTTTATAAGCATCGCGATACTTGTGGTATTTCTTATTGTTATCTATATAAAAATAAAGACTGGTTCCAATTGCACCGTACACCATAGGTATCTTCCAATATTTCTTGTTGTAGGCTTGTCCTAAACCAGGAACAATTGCAGAATAAAAAGCTGCTTTCGTAGGTCGGAGCGGATCTATTTCTTTGGATTTTACAGTATCCTTTGCTTTTATAGCGTCGCCGATTTCCTGAGAAAAAATTATTTGATTTCCAAATAGAAAAAAGAGTATCACTATGTAGAAAATCTTATTCACTAACCTTTAATAAGTTTGATAATGCGGTTAAAATCTTCTTCGGAATGAAACGGAATCGTAATTTTTCCTTTGCCATTTCCGGCAACTTTTACATCTATTTTTGAACCGAAGAAGTTAACAAATGCTTTTTTATGGTCATCCTCGACTTTGAATGAAGCTATCTTTTTGGATTTTACCGATGCGGGTTTAATGCTTTCTTGATAGTTTTTAACCAAAGCTTCTGTTTCCCGAACCGAAAGATTTTGACTTACAATTTTTTGGTATATATCAGTTTGAACATCCTGATCTTCGATATTGATAATGGCGCGGCCGTGCCCCATACTAATAAACCCATCACGAATTCCGGTTTGAATGATTGGATCTAACTTTAACAAACGTAAATAGTTAGCAATGGTAGAACGTTTTTTTCCAACGCGTTCACTCATTTGTTCCTGTGTCAATTGGATTTCGTCAATTAATCTTTGATACGAAAGCGCAATCTCAATTGGGTCTAAATCATGACGCTGAATGTTTTCTACCAAAGCCATTAACAACGACTCATTGTCATTGGCAATCCGAATGTAAGCCGGAACTGTAGTCAAGCCCACTAATCTGGAAGCACGCAAACGACGTTCTCCCGAAATCAATTGGTATTTATTGAAATCTAATTTTCGGACAGTAATTGGTTGAATTAATCCCAATTCTTTGATGGAGGATGCTAATTCCTGCAACGAATCTTCATTAAAATTACTTCTCGGTTGAAACGGATTTATGGCAATTGCCTCGATATCTAACTCGATGATATTGCCAACAAGTTTGTCTGCATTTTTATCACCAATCGATTTAATATCATTCTCAGGATCTTTCAATAAGGCTGATAAGCCTCTTCCTAATGCTTGTTTTTTTATAGCTTTTGCCATAGCTTAATTGCTGTTTTTCTTGATAATTTCCTGTGCTAAACTTAAGTAATTTGTAGCTCCTCTGCTGGTTGCATCAAAGTTAATAATACTTTCGCCAAAACTTGGTGCCTCACTTAATTTCACATTTCGTTGGATAATTGTTTTAAAAACCATATCGCTAAAATGTTTTTGCACTTCTTCAACCACCTGATTGGACAACCGTAAACGAGAGTCAAACATGGTTAATAAAAGTCCTTCAATATCCAGATTGGCGTTGTGTATTTTTTGAACACTTTTTATCGTGTTTAATAGTTTTCCCAAACCTTCCAAGGCAAAATATTCACATTGAATTGGGATAACCACACTATCGGCCGCTGTTAATGCATTTAATGTTAGTAAACCTAAAGATGGCGCACAGTCAATTAAAATATAATCATAATCATCTTTTACACTTTCCAATGCCTGTTTCAGCATGTACTCGCGGTTTTCCTTGTCAACCAATTCGATTTCAATGGCTACCAAATCAATATGCGATGGAATTACCCAAACATTGGGTGCGCTGCATGGAATAATTGCTTCTTCAGGAGTATTGCTGTGTTCCAGAATCTGATAGGTGCCAATAGCGATATTTTCTACATCAATGCCCAAACCGGAACTCGCGTTGGCCTGTGGATCAGCATCTATCAATAGCACCTTTTTTTCTAAAACTCCCAGTGATGCTGCAAGATTTACCGAAGTTGTTGTTTTTCCAACACCGCCTTTTTGATTGGCAATAGCAATGATTTTACCCATTTAATTTTTAAGAATTTTGAGCCGTAAAAATACAATTATTTATGGCTTTGGCAACGGATTTTTGTTAACAATGTTGTAAAGTTTTGAAGGAGCTTTTTCCAGCTTTCCACTATATCTTTTATAGCTGTCAGGTTTTAAAAACCTGACAGCTATAAAAGGATGCCGTTTCAATCTGGGCTAGGGTTGACGCTGTAACGCAAACCTGATTTAAAAGACTATTTACTTCCTTTATTTTTAATCATCGTCTCCAGCATATCCCACATTTCTTGGGGAATTTTTTCAAGGATATTGAATTGTCCGGCACCTTGTAACCATTCGCCACCATCAATGACAATGACTTCACCATTGATGTATGCAGAGAAATCGGAAACCAGATAGGCAGCAAGATTGGCTAATTCCTGATGGTCGCCAACACGTTTCAAAGGTACTTTTTTAGCCATATCAAATTTTTCGGCTAAATCGCCGGGAAGTAATCTGTCCCAGGCACCTTTTGTTGGGAATGGTCCGGGAGCAATGGCGTTCATTCGTATGCCATATTTTGCCCATTCAACGGCTAAACTTCTGGTCATTGCCAAAACGCCGGCTTTGGCAGTAGCACTTGGCACTACATATCCAGAGCCTGTCCAGGCATACGTTGTTACAATATTCAGGACATTGCAATTGGTTTGTTTTTCAGCAATCCAATGTTTTCCAAAGGCGAGTGTACAGTTTTTTGAACCTTTTAAAACAATATCAATAATTGTATCAAAAGCATTGGCAGAAAGCCGTTCGGTAGGAGAGATGAAGTTTCCCGCAGCATTGTTTAGTAATACATCTACTTTACCAAAGCTTTTCAATACTTCTGCAAGCATGGCTTCCACCTGCTCATAATGACGAACATCACATTGGATTGGAAGGCATCTCCCTCCAGTTTGTTTTTCCAGTTCAACTGCTGTGGCTTTTAGTTTTTCTAAATCCCGTGAAGTGATAGCAACTTTGGCACCCAATTCCAAAAAATATTTAGTCATGGCTTTACCCAAACCGCTTCCGCCACCAGTTACTACTATTACTTTATCTGATAAAGCATTATCGCGAAGCATTTTTGCAGAGAAATCCATAGTTATTTTTTTAGTAAATATATAAAGAAACCTTTAAAAAAATATGTCGAATCCAGAAGTGCGCAAAAAGTAAAGAGTCTTTTATTTATAACTTCATCAGTCGTTCTGCGGCTTCAATTAATGTCGCATCATCTTTGGCAAAGCAAAAACGGATGCATTTAGTAGCTGTCCCATTAGCATAGAAAGGTGAAATTGGGATAGTTGCTACACCAAAGTCGGTGACTAATCGTTTGGTGAATGCTATATCATTTTCGTTTGAAATATTAGCATACGAGGCGAGCTGAAAATAGGTACCTTCGCATGGTAACAGTTCCAGTTTCGTATCTTTCAGTAAATTGCGAAAGAAATCTCTTTTTTGTTGGTAGAAACTTCCCAAACTATATATATCAACACTATCTAAATATTCGGAAATTACCGCCTGCGAAAGACTATTCACACTGAAAACCAGGAACTGGTGTACTTTTTTGATTTCTTTCATCAAAGGTTCGGGCGCAATGAGGTAACCAATTTTCCAACCTGTAATGTGAAACGATTTCCCAAACGAAGAAACGATAATGGAGCAATTCCATAATTTTGGTCGGTGGTGTATTGAAATATGTGCTTGTTCAAAAGTTATGTATTCATAGACTTCATCCGAAAGAATAAGCAGGTGAGGGAAGGAGTCTATCAGTTTTTCCAACTGAAGAAAATCATTTTCAGTCCAGGTTTTTCCTGTTGGATTATGCGGATTATTAATGATGATAAGTTTTGTCTTTTTGTTTGTTGCAGCGTTTATTGTTTCCCAATTGGGCGTAAAATCTCCGTTAAGAGAAATACGAACAGGTTTGGCATTACTTAATAATATTGGGGCTTCGTAGCAATCATAACTCGGATCCAGAATAATAACTTCATCATTAGGATTTACTAAAGCTTGAATCGTGGCAAAAATTCCTTCGGTGGCACCGGCTGTAATCAGTATTTCATCCTTTGGTTTAATGCTCCTGTGATAGGATTGTAGGGTAAGTTCAGCGACTTTTTCTAAAAGTGACGGAAGTCCACTCATAGGTGCGTACTGGTGTACATTTTGGGTCGCAAGGCGGTTAACAATATCTGTTAAACGTTTGTCAATTGGAAAATTAGGGAAACCTTGCGAAAGGTTAATGGCGTTGTGTTCTGTTGCCATTTGCGACATGACTGTGAAGATAGTAGTACCACTATGCGGAAGTTTGGACATTTACTTTTATTAGGATTTTAAAAATACAAAAAAAGCACTTCCAATTGGAAGTGCCTCTCAAAATAAACTGTGGCAGAATTATTTTTTTTCCTTTTTTTTAGGCATATCAGATGCTCCCATATCACGAATGCAAATATATTTGCCATCTCTTTTTTCAAACAACGCCATATAATTTCCCGTAGATTTTGTTGTGCCTGTCGAATCAACTACTTTATAACTTCCTAACTCAACCGCTTGATTACCATCGTTTGAAGGGTAAACTTCGTTGCCGGTATACGATATTTTAGCTCCGGCTTCCATCCCGTCTATTTCTTCCTTCACTGATTTGTAAATAGCATCTTTACCTACCAGAGGCGGTTTGTTTTGTGAATAGCTTGTGGCATCGTCTGCATAATAAACAATTCCATCTGCTTTTCGGGCATTCATGGCATCTGCAAATGCGGATTCCATAGTTTGTAATTCGGCTTTAACCGCTTCTTTGTCTACAACAGGTGCTGCAGCAGCATCGTCTTTTTTAGGTTGGCAGGCAATTACTAATGTAGTAATAACAGCTACTGCAATCCCTTTTAACATCTTGTTTTTCATAAATTGGTTGGTTTAAATTATTTTTTTAGGTTAAACACAAGACCAAGGGCTTTTAATCATTAAAAAGCACTTCATAGTGAAGTGCTTTTCTTTTTTATTTTGTTTCTTTTTTAGGTATGTCCGAAGCTCCCATGTCTCTGACGCAAACAAATTTACCATCTTTTCTCTCAAAAAGGCTCATATAGTTTCCGGTAAATTTTACAGTTTCTTTGGCATCTACCACTTTATAGCTTCCAATTTCAACGACCTGATTGCCATCGCTTGAGGGAAATATTTCATTAACAGAGAAGGAAATTATATCCCCTTCGGGAAAACTTTCTAAATCATCTTTTATTGATTTGTCAATGGCGAACTTACCAACCAAGGGTGGTTTGTTTTGAGAAAAACTTGTGGCATCATTATCATAATATTCTTCAGAAGCAGCACTTCTCATATTATACATCTGTGCCATTACGGTTTCCATGGCTACAATTTCGGCTTTGATTTTTTCTTTGTCAACTGCTGGTGCAGCGTCGGTTGTGGATTCTTTTTTTGGTTGACAGGCAATAGCAAATGCTATCATAACGCCTAAGGCAAGACTTTTAAGTAATGTGTGTTTCATAAATTGATTTGTTTAAACTATTAATACTATAAGCAACATATCAAGATTCAGGATCATAAAGATAATAATATTTTATATACTGTCAGATATTTAGTTATTTTTTTACAACTGTATTAATTATTTTTTCCAAAACATTCAGATCAATGTCTGCCAACTTGTTAATATAGAGGCATCCAACGCCAGTTTTATGTTTGCCCAATTTGTTCAATGTGTCGGCTTTTGACTCCAGATGTAGCGGAAATAAGGAGAAATTAGCCTTTCGTGGTGAAAATCCAATTTTAAGCCAATCAACTTCTCTCCCTGATGCAGGGCTTTTATACCTGACATTACCAAAACCAATTACGGATGCGCCCCACATTTTAGGTTCTTCTCCGGTAGCTTTTTTTATCATTTCCATGATTACGAAACTGTCGTTGCGCTTTTGTTCATCGGCAACGCTATTTAAAAAATCGATTACACTTGCGTCGTTTTCCTTTGTTTTAATTTCCGCTACTTTAGTCATGTTATTATGTTTAATTTTCAAGAATGCTTTTCAAAGTGCGCTGTAATTATAAACAGGGCAAAAATGGCTGTTAGTACAAGTAGAATTGTAGTTATCATAATTATTTATTTTTTAGATTGTGTTACTAACTAACCCAGCCATTTAGGTTTTCGCTAATTTTTCCATTAAACAATAACATCTCGTTTGGTGAAAGTGAAATACAGTATTATTGCTAAAATTCCGAATAGAAATAGTATACTCGTAAGCGTGGCTCCTATACCCAAACCTCCATACTTTATCGGTTGCGAAAGATAGTCTCCAATTGACGCACCTAATGGTCTTGTCAATATATAAATAATCCAAAATGAAAGAACAGAATTTAGTTTTAACTTCTGTGCTATTACAATAATTGCAATTGTTGCAGCAATAATAAGTCCTGTGTTTAAATATCCAAGCTTTAATCCTTCGGCCATTAAATCTCCAGCTGCAGTACCTAATGCAAAAGTAAATAAAATGGTAAGCCAATAAAATCCTTCCCTTCTTTTAGTAAAAATGGAATGTATAGAAAGTGTTTTTTCTCTAGAGTACCATATAGAAAAGGTTAAAAGTAGAAGAATACTAAAAATAATTGTACTAGTTTCTAATCGGACCCCCAAATTATCAGTAAGAATATCGGTAATTAATGTACCAAAAACACTTATAAAAACTACAGTAATCCAATAAACGAAAGGAATATATTTTTTTGTTTTGAATTGGAAAAACATAGCAATAACTAATAGCACCCCCATTGTTATTGAAGTTCCGGTTAATCCAAAACCTAGGTTTTCATTTAAGTAATCAGCAAAAGTTTCTCCTACTGTGGTGCACAATACTTTTATAACCCAAAACAACAATGTTACTTGAGGAACTTTATTGAGCAGCTTTTCTTCGGTATTATTTAATTTAGAACCCATAGTAGTTGTTATTTATAAATTTGTCAATCGCTGAAATGAAAATTGCAATTTCAAGGCAATCATTACAAGGTGCCGCGTATTTGCGCTGTTAAAAGACGGTTTAATTTTTTTATTCCGCAAAATCACACGGTCAAAACTTCAATATTTTATTGAGTTTCAGAATTTCACTGACGAAAGTTTCATTTGTTTTTGGACTTATATAGATTTCGTCATACGTATTATACTTTATGATTAGACCATTTCTTGCTGTTGCTGGTTTCAAACCACTCCACATAGTTTTTCCATTTATTATTGTATGTATAGAATCAATTTGGATTTTCCCGGTAATAAAACCGCTTTGATAATTTAAGTATGTGTTTGTCAACACATACTTTGTACTATTAAGAGTCCATATTATAAATCCAATGACTGCAATAAAGAATATGTATGTCCAAATTCCATAACGTTCAAACCCATTTTTATTTATTTCCAAAATAGCCATTGTTATTATGAATAGTGCAATACCATAAATAATACCATAAAACAAAACATCTTTTCTACTTTTAAAATTCATTTTTTGAGTTTTTAGATTTCACTTAAGTTAATTTTTTTCAAATTTAGTTGTTAGTTCTTTTTGGTGAAATGGTCTTATAATGTGCCGTGGCTTTGCGCAGTGGCGACTTTTTTATAATTAGTTCTAAAGATAAGGAAAATTTAACTTTGTACTTTCCGACTAAGAAAGATAAAGCCAGCTATGTGTGAAACCACTTATAGGCAGGTTTTTTAGAATCAAACCAACTATTCGCTAAAATACGTGGTTTAAACTTCCATAAACCTGCCATAATATAACACAAAGCCAAGTTTATAGTTTGATGTTTTTGTTTCTCAAATATAACTATTATTACCACATGCACGCTATTTTCTTCCTACAAAAACCGTCGCTACTGATGAGTCTAAAAACGCTTTTGTATCCTCCGCAGCACCAGTAAATACAAGGCCTCAAATTGTTCCTTAACGATTGGTTACTTCTTGCTTAGTAATTTTTTTTTGTTGCGCAACAATTCATCAGTTCTTGCGCAACAATTGTTTGGTTCATAAGTATCATTTTTTTGAACAATAGGTTATTTTTTTTTTATAAGAATAAATAAAGCGAATAGGAGAACTTCTAACTCATAATTTATAATTCAAGAAAAAATACTACTTTTACAACCCAAACAACACTATCATGAGTCAGAAAGTATTGCTTACTTCAAAAGAAGTCAATATCATACTCCATCGTTTGGCTTGTCAGTTAATCGAAAATCATCTCGATTTTTCCAAATCCGTGCTTATAGGCATTCAGCCGCGCGGTGTTTCGCTTGCTGAACGTTTGAAGACCATTTTAGAAACCGAATACAATATCAAAAATATTCCGCTTGGCTTTTTGGACATTACGTTTTTTCGTGATGACTTCCGTCGTGGCGAAAAACAACTGGAAGCCAATAAAACCCAAATCGATTTCCTTGTAGAGGACAAGAAAATTGTCTTTATTGACGATGTACTTTTTACAGGAAGAAGCATTCGCGCAGCGCTAACTGCCATACAATCTTTTGGAAGACCATCGGAAATAGAATTATTGGTATTGATAGACAGACGATTCAGCCGCCATTTGCCCATACAGCCTGATTATCGGGGTAGGCAGGTGGATGTGATTAACGACGAGAATGTGAAGGTGTGCTGGAAAGAGAAGGATGGGGAGGATGCGGTTTATTTGAGTTAGGAAGCAAAAGACAAGATGCAAGAAGAAAGAGAATAAGAACATAGAATATAGAGTAAATTCAATTCAATAAATAATGTCGGAACTATCAGTCAACCATTTATTAGGGATAAAATATCTTAAGAAACAGGATATCGATTTGATATTTGAAACGGCTGACCATTTCAAGGAAGTTATCAATCGACCTATAAAGAAGGTGCCTTCGCTGCGGGACATTACCATTGCCAACATCTTTTTTGAGAATAGTACACGAACGAAACTTTCTTTTGAGTTGGCGCAAAAACGCCTTTCTGCTGATGTAATTAGTTTTTCAACAGCGCAGTCTTCAGTAAAAAAAGGAGAAACGCTGATTGATACTGTAAACAATATCCTTTCGATGAAGGTTGATATGGTTGTTATGCGGCATGCAAATCCCGGTGCGGCTTATTTCCTTTCGCAACATGTAAAGGCAAGTATCATCAACGCAGGAGACGGAGCACACGAACATCCAACACAAGCGTTATTGGACAGTTATTCAATCAAAGAAAGATTGGGCGAAGTAGGAGGCACGAAGGTGGTCATTGTGGGTGATATTCTGCACTCGCGTGTAGCCTTATCAAATATCTATGCACTGCAAATGCAAGGTGCTGAAGTAAAAGTGTGTGGCCCAAAAACTTTGATTCCGAAACACATTGAAAGCCTTGGTGTAACCGTTGAGCCAAACCTGCGAAAAGCACTTGAGTGGTGCGATGTGGCGAATATGCTTCGTGTGCAAAACGAACGGATGGATGTGAATTATTTTCCGTCAACACGTGAATATACACAACAATACGGTGTGGATAAACAGCTGTTGGATTCCTTATCCAAAGAAATTGTTATTATGCATCCTGGACCAATAAACCGTGGAGTAGAAATTACTTCAGATGTTGCTGACTCTAAACAATCTGTTATTTTGGAGCAAGTGGAAAACGGTGTTGCCATACGTATGGCTGTGATTTATCTTTTGGCTTCTAAAATACAACGATAAAAAAACCTCTCGTTATTGAGAGGTTTTTTGTTTTATTCTGATTTGATACTTCTAAGTTGTTTTAGCTTTTCTTTCCAAGTGGCTAATTCTTCTTTTTGTTTCTCGATATTAACCATTACTTCTTTTACCATCGGATTATCAGCCTTCGCTCTCCCAAAGAACTGAATGTTATTCTCCAATTGGAAAAGATTGCTTTGTACTTCTTCAATTTTGCGCATGATAAATACTTTCTCGTTGTCTAATTTTCTGGTATTATCAGCACCTGAAAGATTATCTATTCGATTAGCATAACGTACCAATTCATTATCTTTTTTGCTTGAGCTTAATTTTTCGAACAAGGCATCAAGGATTTTATTGAACTTCCCTTCGATGTGTCGGCGTGCAAAAGGCACTTTTCCAAAACTTTTCCAGGTTTCGATGTGTGCTTTTATGGCATCAAGGTCGGCTTTGTGTTCACCAATAAGATCAAATGATTTTATAGTTTCCAGATAGGCTTTCTTCTTTTCAAATGCTTCGACTTCCTCGGCATTTAATTCTGTTTTCTGCTCTTTAAGCTTTTCAAAGTATTCGTTACACGCAGCCCTAAAATCAGCCCAAAGTTTCTCAGAGAATTTTCTTGGCACGTGGCCAATAGTTTTCCACTCTTCCTGAATTTGCTTGAACATTGGTGTTGTGGCAGCAAAATCGGTATTGACTTTCAGTTCATGTGCTTTGGCAACTAATGCCTGCTTTTTAGAAAGGTTATCGTTTTGGTCTTTTTTAATGTCTTTATAGAAAGAGTTTTTCAAAACATTGAAACTTCTAACCGCATTCTTGAATTCAGTCCAGGTTTGGTCTGTTACCTCTGGTGGTACTTTTCCAGCGCCAAAGAACTGATTGCGCAGCGCTTCTACTTTTTCAACCTGACCCGACCACGCGCCATGTGAGTTTACTTTTTCCTGAGCTAACACTTCAATTTGGGCAATGATTTCTTTTTTCTTGGCCAGATTTTCAGTTTCCCCTTCGCGAAGTTTTTCAAATAAACTTTCGCGTTTGTCGTGCATTTGTTTAGTTAATTCGCTGAATCTGTTCCAAATTTCCTCGCGGCTATCTCTTGAAACAGGACCAATATCCTCTTTCCAGATACGGTGTAAATCCTGCAATTCACGGAACGCTTTGTTGATATCTTCCTCATTTACCAATTCCTCAACACGCTCAATAATTTTAAGTTTTTGAACCAAGTTGTGCTTAAAATCCAAATCGCGGATTTCCCTGTCAAGGTGAAGTACATCATAGAAATTCTCTAAATGGAAGTGATAATTGTTCCATACGTGATTGTATCTGTCTTTCGGAATTGGACCGGCAACTTTCCATCGGTCACGGATGTCGTTAAACTTCTTTAAGGTAACGGGAATGCTATCCTGACTGTGGATTAGGTTTTTCAATTCGTCTACAATAGCCAGCCTATTTTCTAAATTCGCTTTTAGATTGTTTTGTAAACTTTGAAAATGATTGTTTTTTTTGTCTCTGTATTGAGAGTATAATTGGTCAAATTTTGCCTTTAAAGGAAAGTGACAGTGAAAATCTTCGTTAGTATCCGGATTTTCAGCATTGAATTCTTCTTTCTTTTCGTCAATAAATTGATGGTATTTTGATAGGAATGATTTTTTTATTTCTTCGACATGGTCTTTAACCGACATGAGTTTTTCGACTATAACTAATTGACCTAGTTCTTCAACCAATTGCTCCATTGAAAGCGTATCATAATCCAGCATTGGAATATCGTGACGTTCCTTCAAGGTTTCGTCTTCACTTTCCTCTGCGTTTACTTCTTCGATAGCACTAATTACGGATTGCTCATCGCTGTCAAAAGCCATAGTGTGATCGGCAACCTGTTCATCAGTCAATTCGATAATGGTATCGCTCGAATTTTCTACTTCAGTTACACTTTTTGATTTAGCAACAGTTTTGACTTTAGGCTTCACTGTTTCTTTAACAAGCGCTTCTTTTTCAGCAGCTACTTCAATTTCGTCTTCTGTAAGCTCTTCAGTTAAAACCGCTACTTTTTCTTGTGCAGTAACTTCTGTTTGCTCCGCTGGTTCGCTAACGATCGGCTCTGCAACAGGTTCTTCAACCTCATCAACAGCAACTTCAGCCTCAACATCTGCAGCAGGTTCTTCAACTTCATCAACCGAGACCTCAACCTCAACCTCTGCAACAGTTTCTTCAACTTCATCAACAGCGATTTCAACTTCAGCCTCAACATCTGCAACAGGTTCCTCAACTTCATCAACAGTAACTTCAGTTTGCTCTGGCAGTTCGCTGACGCTTGAGTCTCCTTCTGCGATAGCTTCCTCAGCTTCTGCAACAGGAAGTTCAGTTTGCTCCACCATTTCGCTAACGCTCATGTCGGGAGTTGCTTCTTTTTCTTCTTGATTTTCAACAAGAATCTCTTCATTTTCAGATGTCATCACTTCTTGTGATTCATCGGCTACGTTTCCATCTGCATCATGCAGGTTATCATTCTTTTCTTCTAACATTTTGTAAAATGTTTTAAGGGTTACACATTTGAGGGCGAAAGATACTAAAAAAGATGCTAATGACGTATCAAAATTCGAAGTAAATCCACAATTTATAAGGGATTTCGAGAGCGACCGGATTCAATTTTCTATTAAAACAAAAAAAACGCTGTCGAATTTCAACAGCGTTTTACTATATACATTGAAGTTGTAAATCTAGTTTATCAATACTTTTTTGGTAATCGAATTCGTTTCAGAATATAACTTTAAAAAATAAAATCCTTTAGGCAAATTGCTAATTGTGTAGGTGTTACTTTCCATAATAGGATTCTTTATTTGCTGTAAAATTTGTCCGTTTATTGTAATGATATCAATTTCCTCAAGAGAAATTGTTGTAGAAATATTGACAACATTTGAAGAAGGATTAGGATAAACAGCAATAGCATTTTCTAAATCAAATGTCGGTACAGCCAGAAAAATAGTTGGCCATCTATTTTGAGCTACCTGTCCGCCCCAAATTACCGTTGCCAGATAAGGATTGTCGATAAAAGGATTTCTATTTCCTTGTCCGTATGTGTTTGAAGCATTTCCTAAATATGTATTTCGATTGTCTTCAAACTGAGAAACAGGATCTTCTGCATTCCATTGTAAAAATAAATCAATCATATTAGCATCAGATGCTACCGGTGTTCCAACACCAACAGTTGTTGGAAGGCACTGATCACCATATCTCAAGTACATATACATCATCATACGCGCAATATCTCCTTTCCATTCATCGCCCGGATACCAGTTTAGCCCTGATTCAAAAGAGTTTCCTGAGCCATTAAAAAATTTGTCATTGTCTCTGTCGGCATTTCTTTTTTTGTCCGCCGCCCTTAAATGATGTAAATCAGCACCTGGCCCGATTGTGCCCAAATCAGGATTTCCTAGCGCCTTTGGAAAGGTATGCTCTCTGTTATAGAGACAAGGTGAGGAAGTTCCGTCGTCCTGCATGCTTGCATCTCTTCTTCTGTGGTCCTTGTCATCACTGGAAGCTGCCGGACATAAATTGCTGCTAAAGCCGTAGACCAATAAAACATTGGTGTTGCTAGCATCTGCAGGATCCAAATCCAAAATAGCAAGTGCGTTGTCTGTTTGAGAATAGACTAATTGGTGTGTATGTGTATTTATTATTTTTGTAGCCAATGCATTTTTTAAATTGGCTCCCGTTAAATTCCAATTAAAACCATTGTAATAAGGAGAGGCAGGTGCACCATTTTGCGAAAAAGCCATGGCGATGTTTAATAATAATAAAAGAGTAGGTATTTTTTTCATTTGTATTTTTATATTTCTTTTTTTCGTTCTAATAATGCCATATAAAATCCATCAAAGCCAGTTTCTTGCGCGAGGATTTTTGTTTCCTTAACAAAGGTAAATGATTTTCCAATTTCGGTTGTTAAAAAACGTTTAATTTGTTCCTGATTCTCAGAGGGTAAGATGGAGCAGGTTGCATACACCAATTTACCGCCCGGTTTCACAATCTTGGAATAATTTTCTAAGACTTCGGCCTGTACTTTTTTAATGTTATCAATAAATTCAGGTTGCAGTTTCCACTTGGCATCGGGATTTCTTTTTAAAACCCCTAAACCGCTGCACGGCGCGTCAATTAATACCCTGTCTGCTTTTTCGTGTAGTTTTTTAATTACTTTGGTCGTGTCAATTATTCTGTATTCTATATTGAAGGCACCGTTTCTTTTGGCTCTTAATTTCAATTGTTTGAGTTTGCTTTCATACAAATCCATGGCAATTAATTGTCCTTTATTTTGCATTAAGGAAGCCATGTGTAATGTTTTTCCACCGGCACCGGCACAAGTATCAACAACTCTCATTCCCGGTTGAACGTCTAAGAAAGCGGCTACTAATTGAGAAGAGGCATCCTGTACTTCAAACATTCCTTCCTTGAAAGCATCGGTTAAAAAAACATTTGCTCTTTCTTTCAGAACCAATGCATCTGGTTGGTCTTTCAGAAATTCGGTTTCAATGTTTAAATCCATCAAAAGCGAATGAAGATTTTCTTTTGTGGTTTTTAAGGTATTTACGCGAAGAATGACTTTTGCCGGTTGGTTTTGCGCAGCAATTTCTTTTGTCCAAAGCGCTTCTCCCAATTCCTTAATTCCCAATTCATCCATCCAATCCGGAATAGATTCGCGCATTTTTCTGATTTTAGAAAGTTCGTCAAATCTTCCTTTTATTTTTCGTTCCGGAGTTCCTTCAAGTTGTTTCCAATCAGGAATCGGATAGCCTCGTAATACAGCCCAAACGGCAAACATTCTCCATAAATCGTCGCGGTTGAAAGGCTCTTTTACTTCGGCAATTTCGGCATATAATCTTTTCCAACGAACGACTTCATAGATAGTTTCTGCAACAAATTTTCGGTCGGAACTTCCCCAACGTTTGTCTTTTTTCAATGCACGGGCAACTACTTTATCAGCGTATTCTCCTTCGTTGAAGATAGCATTTAAAGAGTCAATCGTGGTGTAAACTAAATTTCGATGTAATCGCATAATGTAAAAAAATAAGCGCGCAAAGATATTGCTTTTTTATTAGCCTGACTTAAATTTAACTAGCTAAAAATTGAATAGATTCTTTATTCTTTATATTTGATATTTTAAAGACAATCTTCAAATGAAATCAATTAAATTCAAAATTACGCTGATATTACTATTTGCAATGATTCTAGGTTTTTCGCAACCCTTTCAAATAGGACATACCACTATTAATTTTACAGATTTCTCAAGAAGCAATAGGGTTATAGCAACGGAAGTATACTATCCGTCAGATGTTGCCGGGGACAATGTTGCTATGACAACATCAACTACTGTTACTTTTCCGGTTTTGAGTTTTGGTCACGGATTTGTAATGACTTGGGATGCTTATCAAAACTATTGGAGTTTTTTGGTACCTAATGGCTATATTATGGTTTTTCCAAAGTCTGAAGGTTCATTTTCTCCATCGCATCTTGATTTTGGAAAAGATTTATCTTTTGTATTGGAGCAAATGACAGTTTTAGGAAACAATCCTTCGTCCATCTTTTATAACAGAATAAGTACTATGAATGCTGTTATGGGGCATAGTATGGGTGGCGGAGCTTCTTTTTTAGCAGCTCAATTAAATTCAAATATTAAAACATTAGTAAACTTTGCACCAGCGGAAACAACACCTTCCGCCATTCAGGCAGCAGCTTCTATTGCAATTCCTTCTTTAGTATTTTCTGGGGTAAATGATTGTGTTACGCCTCCAAATACAAATCAAATTCCAATGTATAATGGATTAGCGAGTCCTTGTAAAACACTAATTAATATTATTGGCGGAAGTCATTGCCAAATGGCCAATAGTAGTTTTTTTTGTGGAGTTGGTGAATCATCCTGTTCGCCCCAGCCAACAATAACGAGAACGGTTCAACAAAATATCATTAATTCTTATATTTTACCTTGGTTAGATTTTCAATTGAAGGGGAATTGTTTACAAGGAAATGCTTTTGACACTCAAATAGCAGTGGATAATTCCATCACATTTCAGAAAAATTGTATTCAATGTAATCCTTTGGATATAGATAATTTGGGAGTCAAACCGCTGATAAAAATTTTCCCAAATCCTGCAATGGATTTTATTAACGTATCAGGAGTTTTAGGAATTAAGTATGAAATTAAAATTTATGACATTTCTGCTAAACTCATTTTAACAAAAGAATTTACTACAGAAACTACATTAGAAACGTCACATTTGGCGAAAGGAATTTATACTTATTCCATTCAAAATACAGATAAAATAAGTAGTAATGGAAAATTTTGTAAAGAGTAAAATTTAAGTAATCCTTCTCATTTCAAATTTCTCCGGAGCATGAAGAACCATTGGGAACTGTTCCACTTTTACAGAACTGCTATCCAAACCAAATCCTTTTTCTTCGGATAAACTTAGTTTTTTGAGAATAAAATAACTATTCATTACTATTTTTTCGAAGAAGGTCAAATCGCTGTCATTAGATAGAAATTTCTCTGAAAGTACAAATTTGAAATCACCGATAATATTATTTTTGTTCAAAGATTCATAGCGGCTGGTAACGTCAACTTCGCCGTTTTGAACCATATCTCTAATTACCTCTTTAAACATCAGATTAATTTTGGTAGGTTCCCTAAAGCCCAAATTGAAATCTATTCGGTACAAATCATCCTTAACAATTTCATTAACTCGATATTCTCTTTTGTACGGCTCACTTAAAATATTTACATGTACAAACCAATACATATCAGCTCGCTTTGGTCTTTTTTGCAGTATTGAATACATGACTTTTTCCTCAATTTCATCTGTACGGGCAGAGTTGGTCATATAAATTAAATGCGTGGCGTATTTTGGAATGGACAAGTCAACGCTCAATTCGGCAAGCACTTTTTTATAGCTATCAATTTTGACAATTTTGGTATATGTCTTGCTGATTTTTTTGGCCATAAACCACACAGTCATAATGCCTATCAATACGCAGGCTATGATTAAAGTTACATAGCCGCCATGAGGGAATTTGTCTAGGTTGGCGATTAGGAAACTAATTTCTATGCCTAAATACAGAGTAATTATAGCACCAATAATGACCCATGAAATCCTTTTCATAATCAGATAATAGTTCAGTAGAATTGTGGTCATAATCATGCAAAGTACAATTGCCAAACCGTAGGCAGCTTCCATATTTCCTGATTCCCGAAAGTGAAGTACAATTCCAACACATCCAAAAAACAAAAGCCAATTAATGGATGGGATGTATAATTGTCCTTTTAAATCGGTTGGGTATTTGATTTTTACTTTTGGCCAAAAGTTTAATCTCATTGCTTCATTAATAAGGGTAAATGAACCACTAATTAACGCCTGAGAGGCAATCACGGCCGCCATTGTAGCGATGACAATCCCTATTGGCTGAAACCAGCTGTCCATCATTAAATAAAATGGGTTGGCATTGGAATTATTTCCGCTTAAATGATATAAGGTATCTCCTTCGTGCTTAATCAGGTAAGCACCTTGTCCAAAATAATTCAGGACCAAAGTTGTTTTTACAAAAATCCAGCTGATTCTTATGTTTTTTCTACCGCAGTGTCCCATGTCAGAATAAAGAGCTTCCGCACCTGTAGTACAAAGAAAAACGAATCCTAACACATAAAATCCATCAGGATGTATTTTTAATAGATGGTAAGCATAATAAGGGTTTAAGGCATTAAAAACTTGAAGATTGGAGCTTATTTGAATTACGCCAAGAATACCAAGCATACTGAACCAAATTAGCATCATAGGGGCAAAAAATTTACCAACTAATTTAGTCCCAAATTGTTGTATGGTAAATAAAACAAATAGAATTCCAATTACTATTGGAACGGTGTTAATGTTTGGATAAAACGTTCTGATTCCTTCTACAGCAGACGCTACAGAAATGGGCGGTGTAATAATTCCGTCAGCCAAAAGCGCACTTCCTCCAATTATAGCAGGAACAATCAGCCATTGAATTTTGGTTCTTTTTACTAGAGCATATAAGGCAAAAATTCCACCTTCGCCATGATTGTCTGCACTTAAAGTGATGATAACATACTTTATCGTGGTTTGTAGTGTTAATGTCCAAAATATACATGACAATCCTCCTAGTATAATATCTTCGTTGATAACATAATGTAATCCAATTATGGCTTTCATCACATAGAGAGGCGAAGTTCCAATATCGCCATAAATAATTCCTAAAGTAATAAGTAATCCTGCAACACTAAGTTTGCTATGAAGTTGATTATTATGAGCACTCATAAAAAGTTGTTAAAAACGGTTACAAATGTACTATAATTTTAAAATCAAATGTTTTATTCAGGGTTAATTTTGGTATTAAAAATAAAATAAGCACCACTTTTCTGGTGGTGCTTATCAGTTAACAATCTAAACTATAAAACTTATTTAATTTCTTCTTTTCCATTACCGTTCACTCTTGAGGGTTCCTTCATTTCTTTGAGAATTACCTTTTTGATGAAAATTCTCTCGGACTTAAATTTCTTTGCGGTTCCGCACTTCTCTGATTTCCATACGTTCTTGGAGCTTCCGAATTACCTGTGTTTCCATAATTTCTTGGTGTTTCACTACTTCTTGTATTTCCATAGGTTCGTGAGGGTTGACTTCTAATGCCATAAGTCCTAGGAGTTGATTCTGTTCTGGAATCATTTTGAATTACACTTCTAGGGGTTTCCTGAACTCTTGTATTTATATATGTTCTGGGTATTGATTCGGTTCTGGAATCATTTGGAGTAGTTGTACTTCTTGGTGACTCCTGACTTGTACTCGGAGCTGTTTCGTTTGTTGAATTATCTTGGGTTCTCAAACCTCTTGTAGAAACTGCGATATTCGAATTATTTCGAAATCCACTAGCAACTACTTGGCTTCCTGTATTTACGGTTTGTGTTCTTCTGCTATTTTCCAATTCATACCTGTTTACATAACCAGTATTTCTATTAGAAAAAGAGCGAGTTGGATATTGTCTTTCATAAGCATTTCCTCTTCTTCCACTGTAATAATTGTTATAGGCAACACTACATCTTCTGTAATCTACATAGTTATAATGATGACTATAGTTAATATAAGAACCTATATGATTATGGTAAGTATAGACAGGAAATGGTGACCAGGCAACATAAAAACCAGGATAGTATCCCCAATCCCATGAAGAATAATATGGATGATAGTTACCACCCCAGAAAGAGGTATAAATTACTGGTGCGTAAGCATAAACTGGCTCATAAATATAGTTGTTACCATACATATAAACATCACCTACAACCTGTACCTGAACTTTATTGTATCGATCTCGTTCTACTTCAACCGTGGCAATATCCTGATAATTATCCCTGCCAAGAACGGATTGGATAACAATCAGATGAACATTTCCTTCAACTGTTTCAATAACACGTAAATAATCAACCCGATTGTCACCATTCAAGTCTAAGTTTGAAATTTGAGAATTTGGATCGTTCAATCTTCTTTCAAAATCTGTTAAGTCTCGCGAATCACCAAAAATTGAAGCAACGGCTCGCAAATCAAGATTGTCGCTAATCTCAGAATTGTTTGCGGTAACCGTAGTCCTGCCCTGAGCAAAGACACTTGACAAACCAAATAAAGACATCATTGCCAAGAATAACATTTTCGTTTTCATAATATTAGAAATTTAATATTGAATATTTTTTTTGGGGAAATGCCCAATTACTATGCCACAATTTTATTTTAGGGATTGTATTATTCTGCCGATAAGGGTAATCCGTGGAAACAATTTTAGCTGACAAAACGGTTATACGATTCGTTTCCATAATGAAAACCGCGCTTTTTCTGCAGAAAAAGGTAAAATAATCAGAATTGAATTCAAAAAATAAGAGAGCCAAATGCTCTCTTTTAATTTATCCTCCTCGTTTTTTATCCCTATATTGCTGCAATAGTTTTCGGTTGAAATTTTCTTCTGCTTTTTTGAGTTTCAGAATTTTTATCGGTGAGATGACACCTTTTAAACTGGCCACAAATTTCTTTTTCAACTGATATAATTCGTCTTCGGTATTTTCCATTTGATTCAATAAAGTTGATGCCTCCTTATCTGATAATTTATTGAAAGACTCATCATCCATTCTGTCCAAATACCCTTTTAATCTTTGCTGCCTAATTTCTTGTTGTTTGTCTTCAAAGGCATTGAACAAGGGCCAAAATCTTGCAGCTTCATCCGGTGTCAAAGACAATTCGTTTGTTATAAAAGCCACTTTCAGTGCTTTAATCTGCTCTTTCTTTTTACGCATAAACGGTCCGTCTTGGGCAATAGCATTTATCGAAATGAAAGCTATGAGTAGTGGAAGTATTTTTGTGATTTTCATGATATTAGTTTATTATGTATTGTTCTAAATTTGAGTTTGAGTTTAAAGCGTCTTCGATAGCAGCGTCATCAATATTGTAATCCAGTTTCATCTTATCTACATCTTCCTGTTCCAATAAATCAACAATTTGTTCTTCAGAAATGTTTGATTGGTTTGCAATATAATTTTCTAAAGTGGCCGAATCAATATCTTCCTGTTGACTGGAATATTTAGTAAATAATGGAATACACAGCATTAGAATTAGAACTGCCGCTGCAACAAAATACCAAGTCTTTTTAAAACTAAAAATCGAAATGACTTTTGGTTCCTCTTTTGAAGGCAGTTGTGCCAAAACTTTGTCTGATAATGTATCAAAATAGCCATCAGGGGTTGTAAATCCTGGGGTTATTTTAGGTTCATTATCTAGTTTAAAATCTTTCATAGGCGTTTGACGACAGTAATGTTAAATGGTTTAATTGCTTTTTACGAAATCTTCAATTTTCTTGACAGCATGGTGATATGAAGCCTTTAGCGCTCCAACGGAAGTTCCAAGAATCTCCGACATCTCTTCATATTTTATTTCCTCGTAATATTTAAGTTTAAAAACCAATTGTTGTTTTTGGGGTAGGCGCGCGATTGCTTTTTGCAGCTTAATCTGAATTTCATTACCATCAAAATAAGTATCCGCTTTCAGATTATCCACAATTTTGGTTTGCAAAGCTTCGCTGGTTGTACCATTTCGTTTTGCTTTTTGATTGATAAAAGTAATAGCTTCATTGGTCGCAATCCGGTACATCCAGGAAAATAATTTGCTTTCTCCTTTAAAATCTTTTAAATACTGAAAAACTTTGACAAATGTATTTTGTAAAACGTCATCGGCATCATCGTGATTTAAAACAATATTTCGAATGTGATTATATAAAGGTCGTTTGTAATCCAGCAAGAGTTTTTGAAACGCTGTATTCTGCGTTTTTGGATTTAATAATTCCTGAATAAAATCCTTTTCGTCTTGCAAAATGAAAATTTAGCTAATTGGAATAAAGATAGCGAAAAAGGTTTAATCTACAGTAAAATTAAGGTGTTTCCGATGGAGGAATGGTTGTTTCCGGAGGTGTGACATTTGGATTTATCGGGGCAGCGACAGGGTTTGGTAACTCTATTGCTTTTGGAAAAACCGGAATGTAAATCTCTGTAATCCATTTGGAAGGTTGTTTGATATCATCAATGGTTTTTACATAAACTTCCGTATAATTTCCCGCGAAATTTTCTTTTAAACCATTATCGAATATGTATTTTTTAGCTGTTGCCCAAGCTTCTTTACTATGCGAATAATCACCGGTCAAAGTAGTTTTTAAACATGTAAACGCAATGGTTTCTCCAGAAGCCATATCGCTTCCCGGGGAAATAGTAATTTGCTGTCGAACGGGAATACAAACCGAAATGGTGGCAAAATCATTAGCAACATCATATCTGTCATAGTTAACAAATGGTTTTCCCGCAATGGCAATTTTGTTCTTTGTGAAAAAATGCACCATTTGTGCCATCATGATTTTGGTGTTTTTACCAACACTTTTTATATGACATGAAACAGTTTGTTTCAAACAAAAACCTGATGGCCTTTGCACAATCCCATTTACTTTGATGGAGTAGGTTTTCATTTCATAGTTCAGCGTTTTATCAAGATTACGCAGACTTTTTTCATAAACATCTTCCAAAATAGATGTGATGCCTCCTTTGAAAAAGGTTGAGATTTTACTCATCAAATCCATTGTTCCTTTGCTGTGAACCGTAACTTTGGTACCGCCAATCGTGTCCTTAAATTTCCAGGAAACTGTAGCTGTCGTTCCGTTAAAATTGGCTCTTTGGGCAAGGCTATCATTTTCTTTAACAAACACCGTTTTAATATAACCATCATCTGAGCCGTTATCAAAAGAACATTTTGCTCCGGTACCTATTGTTTTTGCATCATAATTAAATTTGACATCCGAATCTTTCTGCATCCAAGAACCAAAAGTTTCCCAGTTTTTATAATCATTTACATAATCAAAAACAGTATTTCTTTGCGTTTTTACAATGCTGCTTTTAGAAACCTCAAAATCTCCTTTTTGAGTGGCTACAAATACTGTAATTCCAACCAGTGCCAAAAGTATAAGCAAGAAGATATATTTTAAAATTCTCATGAAACTATGTTTATAAAGTGTCACAAAGTTAAGAATTTTATAGTACGAATATTTATTATATTTGCTCGCATTGAAATTTAAACTGATGAAAACAAAAAGTGAACTTCGTGGTATTTTATTTAGGCATTTAGACGGAATTGTAACTATTCCTTCAGCCTATTCTTTACACAAAAAAGGTGTTTTAGATTATATATTGCAGCAGCAAAAAGCATCTATTGGTGAGCTTACTGCAAAATTTAATGCTAACGAAGGCTATCTCAATGTGGCGCTTCGGGTTTTGGCCTCGCAAGGTTGGCTTATTCAACATATTGACAACCAAAATAATGAAATAACCTTTACCACAAATGATAAAAGTGAAATTGCCTTTTCATTGATTCCGCTTTATGAGGATGTTTTCAATCTGATGCAGTTTTCAGAGCATTTCCATCCACGAAAATTTGAAGTAGAACCTTTTGAGATGCTTAATGAGTTGTTTTTAAAATACAAATCAAACTTTGGAATTCATTTTTCTGACAATGCCAAAATAAGAGCCATTCAGGAGCAGGTTTTATATCATATCGAAGGAGTTTTAGTGGGGCCAACTATTGTGATGCTTGGGATGACGGGCATGTTTCACAAGTATTTTATGGAAACTTCTTTCCGCCCGGAAGAGTTTCATAAAAAACCTGAATGTTTCAAGGAAATACTCGATTTCCTGACATATTTAGATTGGTTTGTTAAGAAAAGCGACAATTATCAATTCACCGAAACAGGTTTGTTTTATGCAAAAAGAGCCGCCGCTTATGGGGTTACGGTTTCTTATATTCCAACGCTAAGAAAAATGGACGAACTGCTTTTTGGTAATCCTTCTATACTTAGAAATATAGGCGAACATGAAGAGGAATTGCATGTTGATCGGAAAATGAATGTTTGGGGAAGCGGAGGTGCGCATGCCGAATATTTCAAAATTGTAGATCAAATCATCATTGAGTTATTTAACCGGCCAATAGCGGAACAGCCAATAGGAATTCTCGATATGGGTTGTGGTAATGGTGCTTTTCTCGAGCACATGTTTGATGTGATTGAACGCCAAACAGCAAGAGGCAGAATGCTCGATGAGCATCCGTTGTTTTTAGTAGGCGTTGATTATAACGAAGCAGCGATAAAAGTGACGCGTGCCAATTTAATCAAAGCCGACATATGGGCAAAAGTAATTTGGGGTGACATAGGAAGACCACAATTATTAGCCGAAACATTGCAGGAAGATTATAAAATAGATTTAAAGGAACTGCTCAATGTAAGAACCTTTTTAGATCATAACAGAATTTGGGAGACACCAACAGTAAAAACTTCAAACCGAATAAGTTCTTCAACCGGAGCTTTTGCACATCGGGGTAAAAGAATCAGCAATGCGGAAGTGGAAGATAACTTATTGCAACACTTGAAAAAATGGTCTCCGTTTGTAGAAAAATTTGGTTTGTTGTTAATTGAACTTCATACGATTGCTCCCGAATTGACCGCTAATAATCTTGGAACAACTGCAGCCACAGCTTATGATGCCACACATGGTTTTTCCGATCAGTATATTGTAGAGATTGATGTGCTGCACAAGATTGCCGCCGAAGCCGGATTGTTTTCGGATGCTAATGTATTTGCAAAATTCCCAAATTCCGATTTGGCAACGGTAAGTGTTAATCTGTTAAAGGGAAAATAAACTACGTGTTTGTCATTTCCGAAAAGAGAGCAAACTAATGCTTCATTGTTACTTTTATAACAAAAAGCAATGCTATAAAAAGCAAGAAAGCAATCAGAATCTTATAACTTCCTTTATAAACCTTTTGGTGAAGTGCTTTATCTTTTCCATAGGCAAAATAAGCAGCGATTACAAAACAGACAAAAAAGATAGCAGCGAAAGTCCATTGACCAGTTGTGAACATTTATTTCAAATTTTCAACAAATTTACTCAAATGGATTGTAAAGTTGTATTTTGCATCAACATAAAATTTTTATACAAAATGCAAAAACAAATCAACGCAGTAAAAGAATTTCATACTTCATTCGGACTCGGAGTAAGCCATAAAATGGTAGGAGATTTGGGCGAACAAAAAAACATGTTGCGCTTTAACCTGATGAAAGAAGAAAACGAAGAATACCTCGAAGCAGTCCAAAATAATGATTTGATAGAAATAGCCGATGCGCTGGGTGATATGTTATACATCTTATGCGGAACGATTTTGGAACACGGCCTGCAATACAAAATTGAGGAAGTATTTGATGAAATTCAACGCAGCAACATGAGCAAACTTGGCGAAGACGGAAATCCTATTTACCGCGAAGACGGTAAAGTACTCAAAGGGCCAAATTATTTTAAACCAAGTTTTGAGGAGATATTGAGATAGTAGCAGTAGCGGATTGTCAATCTACATTACTATTCCCAAAATTAGGAACAGTAAAAATCCTAAAAAAAAGAACCCACTCATCCAAGGACTTTCCTTTATTTCGTAAGCCTCTGTTAATAGTTCTTCGGTTACTAAATACAAAAGTGCTGCAAGACCAAAAGATAAAATTACTTCCAAAATTTTTGGTGATAAACTACTCAAAAAAGTTGTCCCTAAAACAACGCCAAGTAAGAACAGAATTGCCATTGAAGCCATTGCAATAAAGGATTGCTTTTTAGAAATTCCATCATTTCTTAACGATGCTGTCATTGCCAAACTAAAAATAAAAACTTCAATTGCAAGTCCGATTGATAACAAAATACCTTCTTTTTGTCCTGCAATGAAACCTATACCTAATAAAAGTCCATCAAGAAATTCGTCCACGCCACCTGCAATAAGCATAGCCCAAGGCATTTTTCCTCTTTTCTGTGTTTGTGTTTTTTTGTCTTCAAATTTTTCTGTAAAATATTTTACTAACATCATTGTAAGAACTCCAAGACTAAAACCAATGGTAATATTTATTGGGTCGTGAATTTTAACAATTTGGGGCAATATCTCAACTGCTACAACTGAAATAATTACTCCTGCTGCAAAATGCAAAAGAATATTTCGTAGTTTATCCCCAGGTTCTCGAAAAAGTGCTATCAAGCAACCTACAATTATTCCAAAAGTTGAAATAAGTGCGTACTGTAAAATGTTATAAATATTGTCCATATTCTCTTTTTGGTAGTCGCTCCTGCATTACTGCCAACGTGCCGCGGCTTTGCGCTGTGGCGGCAACTTTCCGCTTTGTTGTAAAGATATGAAAATTCCCGGCTGAGTATTTTCCGGCTAAGGAAAATAAAACCAGCCATAGCGCAAACCGCTGTTAGCGGTTTGGGCGTTTATTTTTTTGAGATTAAAATTCTAATGTCTACAAATAAGTAAACACAAGCAGCCACAATTACTCCAATTCCACGCAATTTATCTTTCAGAGTAATCGGAGAACTTGTTAATGTATTAAATCCAAACCAAATGAGGAATGCACAAAATAAATAAGCAAAAACTCGAACAATGTTTTTTTTTAAGGACGATTCGCTATTTCCTTTTTCTGATAAATTTTGCATTTATTGATATTTTGATCGTTAATTTATTTTTGTCATGTAGCAGGTTTCTTAGCCGGACTGCTAGCGTTTCGAGGCTTTTCGTCAGTTGCGAACTTCGGAACGAATTATTGTCTGTTAAAGATAAAAATTCTTGCGAAACGTGAACGTGAAGTTACGGCAAAATTCGCAATTGCGAGAAACGGCTGTTAGTGGCTGGCACTTTGGATTTTCATATAATTGTCTGGAGTCATTACAGCTAATAAACTATTTTTAAAATCTTTCGTATTTCGGGTTAATATTAGATCAATTTCATTATCTAATTCTGCCGCATAATTTTGCAAAGCATCTTCAAAATCTTTAAAGTCTGAGTTCAAAGCTTGTATTATTGCATCTTTATCAATTACCAATATTTCAGTAATCGAAACTAGCATTTTTAACTTTTCGATTACCTTTTCATGTTTAGCTGTTTGTCTAAGCAGATAGTAAACATTACTTATAATTACTGGTGTAATAAAACCTTTTATTACTTTTGATTCACAAAGAGAAAAAATTTTTGCTGCGTTTTCTGCAAAAGGTTCTCTGTCAAAGAAGAAATCAAGAATTACATCTGTATCAATTAAAATTCTTGTCATTGATTATAAATATTTTTCAGATAAACGATTAGTTAATTCCTTTTTATAATCAAAGTTTTTTGGAGCATTAAAAGAACCTTTTAAAGATTTTACAATAGGAGTAAGCTCAATTTCTTTTTGATTGCTTTCTGTTGTAATCGCTTTTAAATAATTCTCGATTAAATTAGATAAACTTCGTTCTTTATCTTTAGCATATTTTTTTGCTTTTTCAATAACAGTTTGCTCTATTGTTAATGTTAACTTTGTATTCATGACGATTAATTTTTAATTGGAAATATAAGCAAATATATAAAGATAAATTTTCACGTGCAAATATTATTTTAAAAACACGTGTTATTTATTTTTACGGCCCGCTTGCCACTAACGTGCCGCGGCTTCGCGACAGTTGCTATGCCAGCGAACTGATTATTTTCTTTTAAGGATAAATGTTTTTCGTGAACACGTAAAAATAAAACCAGCAATTGCGAGAAACCGCTGTTAGCGGTTCGGCTTTTTATTTATTTCATATTTTATTCCAAACTTAATTGTTAAACATTTCAATAATTTGCTTTAACAGTTACAGTATATTTTGTTGAAGACTGAATTTTAAGAATTAATACTTTTGAACTCCAAAAAAATTCTTTTTTTATACTCTCTCCATTACTTTCTTCATAACAAATGTCTTTTCCGCCTGAACAATATTCAACTTTTACATAAAATACGTTATTCGAAATTCGACGAACAACGGGATTGTCATATTCTTCATCTGCATTATAAAATTCATAATAATCGGCAATTAATTCTAATGCCTTTTCTTCAGAATATTGAACACTATTACTTTTGGTGTTTGTCTTTTTTTTTATGCTTTGAGAATTAGCGATGTTACACGTTAAAGTTAAGGCAATTAGTAAAATTAAATTTTTCATATTTTATATTTCAATTATTATTAATGTTTTGCATTTATTGAATAAATTTAAAATTTATATTTTTATCTTCTGTGAATGTAACCATTATAGTTTTTGTAGAGTTTATATCACTATAATATTTACTTTGATAAACAATTGTATAGGTATACTCACAATCGTTGTCATTTTCGTTTATTAACTTAATTGAATTTTTATCAAAATAGAATCTTGAATTATTACTACTAACTTGATTTTCAAGTGAATATCTAGCTAAATTTTCACTGCATTGTAACCGTACTTTCTTGGGTATATCTTTTTCATTGATTAGAATTGAACTTTCAATTTTTTTAAATTCAATGGTTATTGCATTTAGATTGTTCTCAAAAATTTGTAGTTTATTTGCTTTGGTTTTTATTCTATAAACATTAGTTAATTCCTTTTTTTTACTATCAAAAAAATATATCCCCTTTTCAGTCATTTTCACTAAACTCTTTTTGTCAAAAATACTAGAATATTTCAGCCCATTTTCATTAATTTGAAATGCATCTTCTTTGGTATAAAATTCAGGACTTTCATTATCAATAACTTTGTCGCCCATTTTGTAACCTTTAATTGTATACCAAGTATAATCCTTTATTTGATTAAATAATTTTGAATCATTATTTACTTTACTGTTAAACAAATCAGTCAAATCAGTTATATAATACTCATACTTGTCAAATTTATGGTCTAGTGAAACTAATTTGCTTGTGTAATTATTAACCTTTTCATACTTAAATGGAATTCTTTTGTTTGTTCCATTTATTACGATATATAATGTGTCATTCGATATTTTAAAAGAATCAAATTGACAAGTTTGGTCTTGGTAAATATCAAATATGCTATCGTTTACAGGTTTTAACACATTATTCCAACTTCTCAAACTTGATTTATTTTTGCCATTTAATAAATCAGTGGATTTTGATTTTATAGAGTCAATTACCCAAACTTTATCCATAAATTCACTTTTAAGTTTTGCTTCGTTACTACAACTTCCGAACATTAACATTGCTGTAAAAAATGAGATTAATAGCGTGTTTTTTTTCATTTAGATAATTTATTAGTTTGTAAATTTGAATATTCTACTTTTTCTCCGTCGGTTCTGTAAAATTACACATAACGTTTCGCGGCTTTGCGAGGTTGCGAACTTCGGAACCGAGTTCTTTCGGCTAAGATAGAATATCTTGCGAAAGATAAACTTGAATTTTGCACATAATTCGCAATCTCGCAAAACCGCTGTTAGCGGTTGTTTTATCTTATGTTCCGTTTTATTTCCGTTTTCATTTTTTCAAGTGTTGCATTACTAATTGCATCAGAAAAATGACGATGAATATAAACGTTTTCGTGTTGATTTAATTCGCTTATATTCATTCTGCTTTTGTCTATTTCTGCTAATCTTCTGAATAATCCTGTTTCTCTATTTAAAAATTTAAAATCTTCAAGTAAACCCCAAGCTACAAATATTGTTTTTTCAGAGTCATTTAATAATTTGTCCAATTCGATTAAATGTTTTCTATTTTCTGTGGAAATTAAATATTCTAAAAAGATTTTGTTATACGATTTTGCCATTCCAGTTGTCGGAAATCCAATAAGTTCAACAAATGAAATTTTGCTTGCCAAATTACTTTCTACGTTTAACTTTGAGAAAATTTTATGATAACGTTTTCCATCTCCTTTATAATTAGGCAATAAAAATGGATGATGAATATTGTAAGTTTCCCAAAAAGTTATTCCGTCAGTTAAATATTCAGAAACGTAATTAAACATTTCTTTAGTTTCCACGTCAAATGCCCAATTTGGATCTCGTCCTACAAATAAAATTTGGGCGTCAGAAGGATTTGCTCCTTGATAATTTCTTTTTGAATAAAGTTCATTAAGCAGTTTCGATGGATGCTTTTCGAATATAGATTTTTCCATTTTTCAAATCTCGTTATTTCTTTCAAAGTGTTGATTCTACTACGGTTTTCAAAAATAACCGCTAAGGTCTTGAATCCACCAAATCTGCTTATTTTCTATTGAAAAATTACGCGCTTAAAAACTGCCTGTTAACGTTTTCGGGCTTGGCGAAGGTGGCGATTTTCACCAAAAATGTTGATGCGTAGAACCAACTTTGATTAACCACAAATGTGTATGCGGAGCACTGAACCGCCACTTTTGCCAAACCCGTGTTACAGGCTGGCGTTCTTTCGTTCGTAATGTGTCCGCTCATATTTACCATCGTCTTTCGTTTTTTATTTAAATCTAATTTGTAAGTTTAATTTAAAATAAACTTGTCCATTGTCCTCATATATTTTACCAAAATCGTGTCTTGTGCTACTTGCTGTTTCAAGTTTTGTGTTTGCGAAAAGATAATCTTCAAATTGATTTCTGTTGTAAATGTGGTAACATAAAACATCTCCATTTTCTTTTACAATTAAATAACCACCTGTTGCATCATAAATACCTGTCCAAACTTTGGAAGGTGTCATTCCTAAAGCTACATCAGTCAAGAAGCGTTTTATTTTGTAGTCGTAAAATGTATGTGCAAATTGAGTGTCGTAGTCCAACGGATTTGCTTTATTGATGCTTTCTGTGAGGTCTTTTGTTGAACTTAATGTTGTTGTGAAAAAGGTCTTGATAATTTCGGCTATAATGTTTGGAAGTAAACTGTCAATAAGGACTAAATTATTTTTAAAACAACTGTTTTCAAGAGTCGTAAATTTAAATTTTCCTCCTTGCTTTTTAATTGCTTCGATTCTGTCTTTGATTTTACTCTTGGTGTCAATTTCATTAATATCTTTGACTTCTTTTGGTGTTGGTTTAAAGCCCAAAATTTGATAAATGAAATTGGTAGTTTTACCTGCGTTTAAAATTGTTGAATCATTACCAACTTGAGATTTTATGCTAAAACCTAATTCTGCTGTTTGGTTTATTCGCTGGTCGTGAATAACAATACGAATATCAGTTTTAGAAGTTGATTTTGCTTTTAGTGTTTGACAATTTATTGATGTCATAAACGCCTCAACTTCGGGAATGCCAAACGTTCCTTTTTCTCCCTTTATTTTAGTTAGCAATTTTGAAGCTTGCTCTGTAAATGTCTTTACAGGAATTCTTAACTTTTCCTTTCCTCCTGAGATTATTACTAAATCTCCGTTTATTTCATATTCAAAATGTCCGCCACTTTCGTTGCGAATGATTTTTATGATTGGGTAAAAGAGTTCTTCAACTTTGTTTAAGTCTGCATCTCCTGCAAATAATTGTTTGTCGCCA
>NZ_JANXTI010000022.1 GCF_025352425.1 Flavobacterium sp. | reverse complement strand
GCTTTGACATCGACTACAGCTTTATCTACAGGTAATTATTATGTATCACAAACGGTAAATTCCATTGAGAGTGCGAGAACTACTGTTGCAGTAACTGTAAATGTAACAGTTGCACCAACGGCATCAAATCAGGTATTTTGTAATTCAGGCACCGTGGCTAATTTAGTTGCAACAGGAACTGCTTTGCAATGGTTTACGGTTACCTCTGGCGGTAGTGCTTTAACATTAACCACAGCTTTATCAACAGGTAACTACTATGTGTCACAAACATTGAATTCATGTGAAAGTACCCGAACGTTAGTTACGGTGACTATAAATAATAATTTGACTATTGATGCAGGATTCTATGTGCCTTCTCAAGGTTTAGAAGGATGTACTTTAGGATACTGGAAAAATCATACAGACAGATGGTGTTCGGCGTACAGAACTTGCGATAGATTTGGCGATGTGTTTACAAATGCACCGGCAAGGTTAGCTAATCTGACTCTATTAGAAGCTCTAAATTTAGGTGGCGGTGGTATTTATAATTTAGCTCGCCAAGGAGTTGCTGCACTGTTAAATGCTTGTGGTAATGATGTTAATTACGCAGGTTATGGAGATGATGCGCAGTCAGTTATTGATGCAGTTAACCAAGCTTATGAAATTGGAGGAACAGCGCCAGGAACATTGGGTTCTCAATTGGATACGTTTAATAATACAGGATGTCCTTTAGGAGGAACCAGGGCTACTACAGCAACAAATTGCACAGCGGAAGCAGATAAGACTACTCCAAAAATGCAAGTAGTACTACATCCAAATCCATACACTGACAGCTTCAACTTGGAAATAACAACGCCAAGTGTTGATAAAGTAGGAGTTTCTATTTATGATATGATGGGGAAATTACTTGAAAAACAGGAGGTGAATTTAGAAGATGTACCAGCATTAAAAGTTGGGAATCGTTATCCTTCCGGTGTTTACAATGTAATAGTTACACAGGGTTCTGAAGTTAAAACTCTTCGAGTAATTAAAAGATAACTTTAAATAGTTTAATTAATAAAAAACCTCTTCATCTCGAAGAGGTTTTTTTATTGATAAAAAGTAAGTCACTGTATTTATTTCGTATCACTTTTTTTTATTGAAACTATAATACCAACTAATAATGAAAGAGCAATAAAGCTTAATGACATCCATTCAGGGAATTTGTAATGTTCCACTAGTAGCATTTTAATACCTACAAAAGTTAAAATAGCAATCAAGCTATATTCCAGATGACTGAATTTTTCCAACATATTTGCCAAAAAGAAATACATCGAACGTAAACCCAGAATTGCAAAAATATTCGAACTAAAAACTATAAATGGGTCAGAGGTTATGGCCAAAATTGCAGGAACACTATCCAGAGCAAAAAGCATGTCCATAACTTCAATAACAATCAACGCAACAAAAAGTGGCGTAGCATGGTTTACGTTGTTAATTTTTGTAAAGAAATGTTCCTTCTCTGTATGGGTTGTAATTGGAATGAATTTACCAATGATTCTATATACAAAAGATTCTTTCGGATTAAAGTCGTCATTTTCATTTTTGAATAGCATTTTAAAGGCTGTAAAAAGTAAAAATGCACCAAACAAATATGTCATCCAACTGAACTTATTGATTAATACTACGCCAAAGAAAATCATTAATCCTCTAAAAATAATTGCGCCTAATATTCCCCAAAACAAAACACGATGTTGGTATTTCTGAGATATTTTAAAAGAAGCAAAGATTACAGCTATTATGAAAATATTATCAATACTTAAAGACAATTCAATAAGGTAACCGGTTATGTATTTTATTGTCGCTTCAGAAGGTTTAATTCCTGTTGGGTTAGCAATACATTCGTTGCTGTATAACAAATTTACTATTCCTGAAAATGCAAAGGAAAGGGTGACCCAAACTCCAGTCCAAATTGAAGCCTCTTTTGAACTGATGACATGTGGCGTTTTATTAAAAACACCCAAATCTACGGCAAGGAAAATAAAAATAATGGCTAAGAATGATATCCAAACGATCATAATATATGATTTTATGCTACAAATATAGTGGATTGAAAAGTTAGCTATCACTACTTTAACTATTTTATAATTAAAACATCTATATTTTTTATTTATACCCTATAAAAAATAGGGTATAGATATTTTTATATTAAAATATTATTATATTTGCATTCAAATTAATAGGGTATAACATCAAAATTTAAATTCATGTCAACGTTACGTTTCCAAGCATTAAAAGATGCATCAGGCAGAAAACCAGTAAAATTTGAAGAGTCCGGAAGAAAATCAGACCTTTTTGGTTCAAATGTTTTTAATGATAAAGCAATGAAGCAGTTTTTAACTGCGGATGCACACAAAGGGGTAAAAGACGCTGTACAGCACGGAACTAAAATTGACAGAAAGCTTGCGGATTATATAGCAATGGGAATGAAAGAATGGGCTTTATCAAAAGGCGTAACGCATTATACACACTGGTTTCAACCCTTGACTGGATCTACTGCTGAAAAGCATGATGCTTTTTTTGAAACATCTTATGATGGTTCAGACCCCGTTGAGAAATTTGGTGGTGGACAATTAGTGCAACAAGAGCCGGATGCTTCGTCTTTTCCAAATGGTGGAATTAGAAATACATTCGAAGCCCGTGGTTATACCGCTTGGGATCCAACTTCTCCAGCATTTATTTTTGGAACAACCTTATGTATTCCTACAGTTTTTATCTCCTATACAGGTGAAGCTTTAGATTATAAAACCCCACTTTTACGCGCTTTAAATGCGGTTGATGAAGCTGCAGTTGATGTTTGTAAATATTTTGATAAAAATGTAAAAAAAGTAACGGCCACTTTAGGCTGGGAGCAAGAATATTTTTTAGTGGATGCTTCGTTGGCAAACTCTAGACCAGATATTGTTATGACTGGAAGAACTTTGCTAGGTCACACTTCGGCAAAAGGGCAACAATTAGATGATCATTATTTTGGGTCAATTCCATCTCGTGCCTTGAATTATATGCGCGAACTTGAGGAAGAATGTATGTTGCTCGGAATTCCGGTTAAAACACGTCATAATGAAGTAGCACCAAACCAGTTTGAGTTGGCTCCAATTTTTGAAGAAACCAATTTAGCGGTTGACCATAATTCATTGTTGATGGATGTAATGTCAAAAGTTGGTGAGCGCCATGATTTTAAAGTGCTTTTCCACGAAAAACCTTTTCAGGGAGTAAACGGTTCAGGAAAACATAACAACTGGTCGATGGCAACTGATACCGGAGTAAATTTATTGTCTCCGGGAAAAACGCCAATGAGCAATTTGCAATTTTTATCGTTTTTTATCAATACAATAAAAGCGGTATCTGAATATGAAGAGTTACTTCGTGCTGCTATTGCAACTGCAAGTAATGACCATAGATTAGGGGCAAATGAAGCGCCACCGGCAATCATTTCGGTTTTTATCGGACAACAATTGACAAAAGTTTTAGCGGAATTGGAAGGCGTAACCAAAGGGAAATTATCTCCCGAAGAAAAAACCGATTTAAAATTGAATGTGGTTGGAAAAATACCTGAAGTAATTTTGGATAATACCGATAGAAACAGAACATCCCCATTTGCTTTCACCGGAAACAAATTTGAGTTCCGAGCTGTAGGTTCTTCTGCGAACTGCGCTAATGCGATGACAACTTTAAATTCTATAGTGGCCAAACAATTAAAAGATTTCAAAAAAGAAGTCGATGCTTTAATCGAGAAAAAAGATTTAAAGAAAGACGAAGCTATTTTCAATGTATTAAGAGAATATATTAAGGAAACAAAAAATATTCTTTTTGAAGGAGATGGTTATAGTGAAGCTTGGGAAAAAGAAGCGAAGAAACGTGGTTTGAGCAATCATAAAACAACGCCAACAGCTTTGAAAGCTAAAGTTTCTAAAAAGGCATTGGATTTATTTAAGGATTTGAATGTAATGAATCATGTTGAAGTGGAAGCGCGTTACGAAATTGAATTGGAAGAATACACAAAGAAAATCCAGATTGAAGGAAGAGTTCTTGGGGATATTGCCCGTAACCATGTTATTCCAACAGCAATTCGGTATCAAAATACGCTGATTGAAAACGTACGTGGTTTGAAAGATATCTTCGGAAAAGACTTTGAGAAAGTCGCCAAAGAACAAATTTCAATCATCAAGGAAATTTCAGCTCACATCGAAGGAATTAATACCAATGTTGACGCAATGACTGAAGCACGTAAAAAAGCAAATGCTTTAACAGATGCTCAAAAAATGGCAGAAATGTATTGTGATAAAGTAAAACCATATTTTGATGTTATAAGGGAACACGCCGATAAATTAGAACTTGTGGTTGATGATGAAATTTGGACATTGACAAAATACAGAGAATTATTATTTACACGTTAGTTATAATTTAGTAGTTCCTCAAATAAAAAAAACCCGCTAAATGAGCGGGTTTTTTATTGTATAAACTAAACAATGGCTTTTATTTAAAAATAACTGGCATTAAGGTAGAATTAATTTAACTTAAAATTAAATTAAATAGCTTAAAAGGTAATATAGTTATCTTAAAAGTTAAATTAATTTACTTAATAAGAAAATTAATTAGAATAAAAGTTAAATTAATAATACTTTAATCTAAATTATTTTATCTTAAAGTTTAATTTTTTTGCATTTTAGGTAAATAAATTTGCATTTAAGTAAAACTATTAATAGTTTTGATGAAATAAATTACGTTTAGAAAGATGATAAAAAGCAAGCATAATATAAATACCGGAAAGTTGATTGAACAATTGTTGTCTCAATTAAAGTTTACTAATTCAGAAATAGAAAACGCTATAGGCAGACCGGGAAGTTCTATGTATAAATACATAAGAAACGAGAGCATTCAGACTGGTATTTTGATTGATTTGTGTTATGCTATGAAATACAATATCTTTCAGGATATTGCTAATGATCTCCCTTCAGAATTTTCAAAAACAGATAGAGATGCCCAAGAAAAACTTGCCTTTAAGACAGCTAACGAAAAAAGAATTGCCAACCTTGAAGAAGAAAATAAGATTATGAAAATCCAGTTGGATTTATTGATGAAATTAAAGACCTAATAAGCAGTTACTATTGATAAAAAAACCCGCTCATTGAGCAGGTTTTAATTTTTTATAAAGACAAATTAAGGAAGTTGTGTAATTGAATAAGTACCGGAACCATTAAGCTAATCACTAAGTTAACTCTGAAATTTTTTTGGGTTGATGTTGCACCCGGAAAAGATATTGGCGTTCCGTAATTAAGTAAACGCCAGTGAAACCTCCGATAGTTATAAAGCATCAAACTTCCCGATTTACTGATTGTATCACCGATTGTGAACTTACTGAAATAGTGGCAATTAGAAAACAGAATAGTAGTAAGTGTTTCATTTGCTAAAGTTTTTATTTACAAAAATAACAAATTTTTGATTGTAAAATAATTATTTTATACAAACTATATATACTATTTTTATATAACTTACGTTAGTATTAAAAACAACTTATGAAACCTATTTTTGTTTTTCTTTTTTCACTTCTTTTTACAACCTCATTTTATGCTCAGGAGCAAATTACAGTCTATTTTGACAGTAATAAGTTTGAATTAAACAACCTGGAAAATACAAAACTAAACACTTGGATTTCTGAAAATAAAAATAATAAAATTGTCGCCATTCATGGTTTTACCGATGCGGATGGAACCAATGGTTTTAATGATACTTTAGCTCAAAAACGAGTAAAATTTATTTTTAATGCTGTCAAAAATCAAATCAAAATCAGAGAAGATTTTAAGACCAGAAGCTTTGGCGAAAGCTTTGCGCAATCTAAGAATAAAGAGGAAAATAGGCGGGTAATTATCTATTATATCCTGGAAAAGGATTTGGCTCGCGAAGACGAAATCCTGGGAATTAAAAACGAGATTGTCGAAAAGCTCCCAACCCGAGGCACAGCCGAACTGAGCGTAGCTAAACCTGAAATTGTATATCCAGAAAAGTTAGTTTTTGAAAATCCAAACGGAACCAAATCAGAGTTCAAACTCGACACCGCTTTTATGAAGAAAGTTGGTGAAGCAAAAACGGGCGAAAAACTCCAAATCCAAAACCTCAATTTTATAATTAACACTTTTGCGGTAGTTAATGAATCTCGCGGAAAATTGTATGAGTTGCTTTTAGTGCTTGAAAAAAATCCAAGTTTAAAAATTGAAATTCAGGGGCACTTATGCTGCATGCCTGTTGACAGAACTGATTTATCAACACAGCGGGCCAAAGCCATTTTTAACTTTTTGGTCAAACATGATATTCTCAAAGACAGATTGTCGTATAAAGGTTTTGGAAGCACACAACCCATTTATCCATTACCCGAAAAAGATGAACAGGAACGTGCTGCCAACCGCAGGGTTGAAATTTTAATTGTAGAAAATTAGTATGCGAAAAAATTACATACTTTGTATTTTACTATTTTCGTTATATGGGTTCAGCCAAAATAAACTTGATGTTTATTTTGACTTTAATAAAGATGTTCCCAATAAAGCATCACAAATTAAAATAAATCAATGGATTTTAGATAATAAAATGACCGAAATTACTAAAGTTCTAGGCTATTGCGATAGTATTGACGACAGTAAGTACAATAAAGATTTAGCCATGAGAAGAGTTAATGCAATGGTAGCAATTTTTAAAAATAACAACATAAAAATTGCTGATAAAGTAGTCTTGAAATCATTTGGCAAAGACTTTAAATCCTCCAAAAATCAAAGCGAGAACAGGAAAGTAGAAGTTTTTTATAATCTTAATGTTACTAAAACTGTTGATGTAAAAAATGTTGCAACACTACCTGATGGTCCTTTTGGGAGAAGGCAAGTTAAAGAAGTAATAGCAAAAGAGAAAGTAGAAGAGGACCTATTGAAAGCTGATATTGATGTTCTTGTCGAAGAAGAAAGGGCAACATTGGAAACAAAATTTCATAAAGCCAAAAAAGGAGATTTGGTCAGAATAAATAATATCAACTTTTATTATAATTCAGAAAGAGTAATGGATCAATCGCTGCCACTTTTAGATGAATTACTCGATATTATGATGAATAATCCAAACTTAACGATTGAAATACAAGGGCATATTTGCTGCAATCAAAATCCGAATGACACCAAATTATCCTATAGGAGAGCCTTGGTTATTTTAAAATATTTGACAAAATACGGAGTAGAAGTAAGTAGATTGGCATTTAGAGGCTACGGTAGCAACGATCCAGTTTATCGTTTGCCCGAAAAGAATGAAAAAGAACGGGCGGCCAATCGCAGAGTAGAAATTTTAATTGTAAATAAATAATGAAATTAAAAATTATCATATTGTTTTTTCTGGTTTCCCTTAAATCATTTGGACAAAAGCAAGTGGAAGTCTTTTTCGATTTTAATAAAGACTTTCCTAATCCAACTTCAATTTTAGAAATTAATGAATGGATTGCCAATAACAAAAACATTGAAATCACTAAATTATTGGGTTATTGCGATAGCATTGACACTAAGGATTACAATAAAAAATTAGCATTAAGGCGTATTGAAAATGTCCAGATTTTATTGGACAAAAGCGGATTGAAATTCAATAAAGATCTAGAAAAAATAGCTTTTGGTAAAGATTTCAAACAGTCCAGAGTTCAGGCTGAGAATAGAAAGGTAACTGTTTTCTACAATGAACCTTTGCTTTTACCCGTTGAAAGTGAACTTACAAAAAAAATAAAAAGCTCTAAAGTTGGCGAACTAATTACGTTACCCAACATTTATTTCTTTAATAATTCGGCACGAATTGTTCCCAAGTCACAACCAACACTAATTGATTTGCGCTGCGCGATGGAAGAAAATCCAAAACTGAAAATCGAAATACAGGGGCACATTTGTTGCCAGACTTTTGGAGATAAAAACGATGTTTCCACAGCACGTGCCCGAGCCATTTATAATTATTTGCTACGAAGCAAAATTGACAGAAAGCGAATGACTTTCAAGGGATATGGAACTACAAGACCAATTCATCCCATTCCTGAAAAAAATGAGCAGGAAGAAAATGAAAATAGACGTGTAGAGATACTGATTGTTGAGAAATAATTATCCAAAATTCGTAATTGCTTCGCCAATTCTCAAAATTAATTGGAATTAATTTTGTTCGTGTCCTAATTCTTATTACTATCTTTGCGACACAACTTTACCCTAAGCCTGTCGAAGGGCAACCAACTACTACACATGAGTTCCGATAACAGTCAACGTTACAATCTTCGTGGAGTTTCGGCTTCAAAAGAAGATGTTCACAACGCTATTAAAAATATCGACAAAGGATTATTTCCAAAAGCATTTTGTAAAATTGTTCCCGATTATCTCACCAATGATGAAGATTATTGCTTGATAATGCACGCTGATGGTGCCGGAACAAAATCGTCTTTGGCCTACTTATATTGGAAAGAAACTGGGGATATTTCCGTTTGGAAAGGCATTGCGCAGGATGCGTTGATTATGAATATTGACGATTTGCTTTGTGTTGGTGCCACTGATAATATCCTGCTATCTTCTACAATTGGAAGAAACAAAAACCTGATTCCCGCGGAAGTTATTTCTGCCATTATCAACGGAACCGAAGAATTGATTGCCGAACTGAAAACCTTTGGTGTAACGATTCATTCCACCGGTGGTGAAACCGCCGATGTTGGCGATTTAGTTCGAACAATAATTGTCGACTCCACCGTTACCGCAAGAATGAAACGGAGCGATGTGATTGACAATGCCAATATAAAAGCTGGTGATGTGATTGTTGGATTGGCTTCTTTCGGTCAGGCCAAATATGAGAGAACCTATAACGGCGGAATGGGAAGCAACGGACTGACATCGGCACGACATGATGTTTTTGCCAAATATCTTGCCGATAAATATCCTGAAAGTTTTGACAGTTCTGTGCCAAATGATTTAGTGTATTCCGGAAATACAAAACTGACTGATCAAGTGAAGAATTCTCCAATTGATGCCGGAAAATTAGTGTTGTCACCAACGCGGACTTATGCACCAATTATCAAAACCATCTTACGCAAATATACTCCAAAAGACATTCACGGAATGGTTCACTGTTCGGGTGGAGCGCAAACAAAGGTGCTACATTTTGTGGACAATGTCCATGTGATAAAAGATAATTTATTTCCTGTGCCACCATTATTCAAACTCATCCAGGTGCAATCCAAAACAGATTGGAAGGAAATGTATCAGGTTTTTAATTGTGGCCACAGAATGGAATTATATGTTCCTACTGGAATTGCCAATGATCTTATAGAAATCTCTAAATCTTTTGGTGTTGATGCCCAAATTGTCGGAAGGGTTGAAGCCATAAGCTCTGATTTGCATCAGAACAGGACTAAAAAACTCACTATAGAAAGTGAGTTTGGAAAGTTTGAATATTAGATACTTATTTCAGAATCCTAAAGTTTAATTTAAATTGTTTTTTTTCCAGGAGCAAAAACCAGTCGATAAATAATAGTGCGCAAATAAACAATAAACTGAGTACTAAACCGGTAATTGACTTCCATGATAAAAGTTGATTCATTGTATCACCAACATTTTCAGAAGCAAATTTCCCAAGATGAACCGCAACGGCATCACTTATGAATTTGCCAATAAAGAATGCAGGAATGATTTGGATTGGTTTTATCCGTGCCATTCCTCCTGCTAAAAACAATGGAGTCGTGGGCAACGGCAATAACGAATATCCCAGAATAATAGCCTGGCTTTTCCAACCTTTTTCAGTTAATTTTTTGCCTAGAAACTGAACTTCCTTATTCTTTTTTGGTTTGAAGATTTTATCAGACAACAAGGGAATATATAATGTAAGCACGTATCTTCCTAAAATAGAACCTGCGACACCCACTACCGTTACTGCCCAAGGATTAAGGTTATACATTATTTGCAGAGGAATCATAACTGAAAACGCAGGAGGAAACGGAATGGGAACTACGTCAAATACAAAAGCTCCTGCAAAAACTAATAAATACTGCCACCACATTGTTAGTTAGCTATTAATTGCAACTTCATTACTGCCTAGCTAAATTGCCTCTTTTTTTAAAATTAAGCGTTATACAAATTTTAGAATAATTTGTATGATTTAGCGTAACTGTTAGTTGGAATGAAATTGTTTAATTCTAGAAAAGCCGTAATCATCGATAGCTTATAATTTTTTAATAAACAAACTAATTGAAATTATATACAAAGGATTTGCCAGCCAAATAAACCATTCTAATATCCCTCCGCCAAATAGGGCAACACTACCGACGGTTAAATATTGCCATGATCTAACAGGATCAACTATATCATAATCAATGGTAACTACATATTGCGTCAGTGAAATACTAAACACAATTACACTCAGTGCGACTGTTAATGTTTGTATTTGATTTGATTTCATAAAATAAATTATTAATTATAATTTAACTTTGCAAAATAAGTCATTACTAATTTATGCTTTTTTTCTTATTAATTTAAATATTTACGAATTTTTATTATAAAAAAATTATGACTATTAACTTAAAAAATGGTGTCGACAAATTGCTTTTTGGAATGAAACAAAAAGATGTTGAGCTGCTGTACGGTAAGCCCAGCAAACAATACAGCGATGAGGATGATAATGTTATTTGTTTGTACAACGAACAAAAATTGAGTCTAACCTTTTATAAAGATGAAGGTTTTCGTTTGGGGTATATTATTTGTTCACATGCGGAAGCCACCATTTTGGATAAAAAAGTTGTTGGAAGAAATATAGAAACGATAAAAACGGAACTGCCTTTTAAATCATGGACAAAAGAAGAATTTGACACGACTGAAAATCACTTCAATGAAAGCAATTGGCTAATTCTTCAATCAGAATATGATGATATAATTCGGATTGAAATTGGTGCGATTATAAACGACAAGGATGAGTTTGACTGGAAATTTAAATAATTTCTGCGCTCAAGCCTGCATCCAAAAGTTGGATACACTGAGGTTTTAATTCATCCAAAGAACCTGTTTTTACGGTACATTTACCTTTATAGTGAACTAAAATTGCGCATTGTTCTGCTTGTTCCGATGTATGATTACAAACATGGATCAATGTGTCAATCACATGGTCAAAAGTGTTGACGTCATCGTTATATAATACGATTTCGTTGTTAATTCCAATTTGTTCTTCGACTAAAACGTCTTCTTGAACTTTTTCAATAGTACTCATTTTTGTTCTCTTTTGCCTGCTCTGAAAATAGTTGCAATTAATTTACATATTTCAAAGAAACCCATTTATTTTTTTCAATTTTTTTAACAAAAGCCAACCCTTTTTCGGTACATGATTCGTTAATAAATGGTATGTCATCATTGTAAAATCCGCTTAACAAAAGGATACCGTTTTTGTTTAAACAATCAACGTATACCTGCATATCGTCTAGCAAAATGTTGCGATTGATATTGGCAATAATCAAATCGTAATTTCTTCCTTTAAGCAAAGAAGCGTTGCCTTCATAAACGGATATTTCATGACAATTATTGCGTTCGGCATTTTCGACGGAATTCAAATAACACCAATTGTCAATATCAATTGCATCAATAGGTTTTGCGCCTTTCATTTCGGCAAGAATAGCTAAAATAGCTGTTCCGCACCCCATATCTAACGTTTTCATATTTGTAACATCAATTTCTAAAAGATGCTGAATCATCATGTGTGTAGTTTCGTGATGACCCGTTCCGAAACTCATTTTAGGCTCAATAATAATATCGAATTCAGCATTTGTTTTTGGATGAAAAGGTGCGCGTACGTGACATTTTCCATCTACATCGATGGCTTCAAAGTTTTTTTCCCATTCTTCGTTCCAATTGACCTGGTCAATTTCTTCGATTGTGTAGGAAATAGTGAACTCAGGAGAATGTAGCAAATAAATATCATCTAGTATGTCTTTATTACAAAGGTTTTTTTGAATATATGCGCTAAAACCTTGTTCAGTTTCAATAAAACTTTCAAAAGGCTTTTCTCCCAACTCTGCAATTAAAATTTCAGAGCCAAGTTCTTTTGGTACAACCGAAAAATGATACCCTAAATAAATATTGGACATTGTTTGTTTTTTGCAAAGGTAACAATCGCTAACTTTACATAAAAGTCATTTAGGCAAAAAAATTAATCGTCAGTTTTGGCAACTGTTTTTAAACTGGCATTTGGAATTTCGTCTGGAGTTACACTAAAGATCATTAACTTACTGTAGCGTTTTCCCTCAGCATCATAAAGATAGGTGATGGTATTTTCTTTTGGATTATAAACTAGTTTTGCCTTCATAAATTTGGAACGTAATAACCATGTTCCTTCTACTTCACTCGTTTGTGAGAACTCAACGATAGAGCCATGATGCAGTCGCACCTGACCATTGTCAATCATACTAATGACAATATAGCCATTAGTTTTTGAGCCCATTTCACGAATATCAATAACAGAGTTTTCATATTCTGTCTCTTTCAATTCATATTTTTCGAACTCCGTGTTCCAAGTATAGTATTTTCTCGATTCGGATTGAAACCGTTTCTGAGAATCAATTTGTGCGTAGGTACTCATTGAGAATAAAAGCACAAGATATAGGGCGAATCTTGTTTTCATTTAATTTTGACTTTAAATTAGATTGTAAAAATAAAAGTAAAGTTTGATTAAATGCAAAAAAAATCGTTAAAATGCAGTATATGAACATAAATTATAAAAAAAACCTTTCAAATTAATTAAAAGATTTTTCACAATAACATTACTTTTCTTATATCGAATTAACAATTGACGCAAAGTCGATCGCTTTTAATGCTGCGCCTCCAATCAATCCGCCGTCAACATCTGGTTTCGAGAAAATTTCTTTCGCATTATCCGGTTTTACACTGCCGCCATAAAGAATGGAAACATCTTCGGCAACATTGCTTCCAAAACGCTGCCTAACAGTTTCCCTTATAAATCGGTGCATTTCCTGTACTTGTTCAGGTGAAGCAGTTTCACCAGTTCCAATAGCCCAAACGGGTTCATAAGCTAAGATAATCTGTTCCCAATCTTTATCCTTAATATGAAATAAACCATCACGCAATTGGTTTTCCACCACATTGAAGTGTTGGTTATTCTGCCGGTCTTTTAATTCTTCTCCAAAACAAAAAATTACCGTCATATTATGTTTTAAAGCTGTTGTTACTTTGTCAGCCAAAATAAAATCAGTTTCATGAAAAAAAGCACGTCGTTCAGAATGACCGATGATGACAATATTGACTCCAATACTTTTAAGCATGTCTGCCGAAATTTCGCCAGTATAAGCGCCACTTTCAAACTGACTCATATTTTGGGCGGCAACAGCGATATTGGTAAATTCTAAATGATCAACTGCTGAGGCAAGGTTAATAAATGTGGGCGCCACAATAATCTGTACTTCAACATCATGAGGTAATTTGTCGATTAATTCGTTTAATAAATCTTCTGTTTCTTCTGCATTTTTGTGCATTTTCCAATTACCCGCAACGATTTGTTGTCTCATTATTCTAGTTTTTTTAATTGCTCGTCAATTTTAGCGAAATCGGTTTCAATAGCACGATAAATAACTATTTTCCCCTTTTTATCAAGAATGATGTATCTCGGAATCCAATCTAAATTTATCGATTTTCCAAATGCACCTTTCATTCCGTCAGTTGCCCAATAATGGTCACCTTTTAATTCGTGTTTTTCAATTCCGGCCTGCCATTTATCAAAAGCCTTATCCATGGAAATGAACACATAGTCAACATTTGGATGGTTTGTCTGCATTTCTTTTACATTTGGCATAGCTTTGACACAATCTCCACACCATGAAGCCCAAACTTCAATCACGGTAACTTTTCCGCTATGTTTTTTTAAAATTTTCTTAAATGAAATTTCAGTGTTTTCCGGAGTAATTAATTTTTTGGATAATGCTTTTTTTGAAAATGTATCATTGTGAACGGTTGAAAATGCATACGCAACAACTATTGCCAATATGCAGAGGATTATTTTTTTCATAGTTTCTTTATTGAATTGGGGACGAACGAATTAATCGGAATCGGTTTCTTTTTTTTGATCTTTCAGATAAAATAACTTATGTTTTTTTCTTCGACGATCGCGTCTTTCTTGTTGCTTTTTATAATCATAAAGATATTTTATAATCATAAGAACACCAATTACTGAAGAAAATACGAGCGCACTTCCGATTAGTATATAAACAGTATTTCCTAATGGCGGATCTTCCATTGTAGAGATGTACTCCAAAACATAATAACCCAAAATAAATACAACAAAACAACCGGCAATACCCATAAATACTCGTTGACGTAATCTTGTTGACATTATATATTTAAGCATAATCTAAAATTTATATTAAAAATAGTAAAAAGATACAAAACAAATTATTTTTTTAATTCGGAAAATGGTTTGTTAATCAATTTTTGATAGTCAACCGGGTCAAATTTATTATCAGTTATGCCATAATAATATTTATATTCATTTCCGTTCCATAAATATTTTACACCGGGTGTGTCTTTTCCAGAACCTAAAACTTTCCAAAAAGGAATAACCTCGATTATTTTGTATGGGTATTCAGCACCGGCAAATTTAAAAAAGTCCGGAATTAAATCAGCTTCTTCGTTCATAAAGATAATAGAAATTTCGGGAAAGTTTTTATCTTTTTGACGCAATTCTGTCAATTCTTTTGCCGCAACACGACAATGGTCACAGCCTGGCACAAAAAAACAAAGTGTTTTTCTACCGGTATCAATTTTAGAAAAATATTGAGTATAACCTGATTTGTGCTTTGCAGGTTCATTGATTTCTTTTACAACGGTTTTTATGTCCTCAACTTTCTTTATAGTATCTTTTGAAATTAATATTACTGAAGTGTCAATTGTTGCCGCCTGAATGGTATCATTGATTGTTTCTTCCGGTGTTGCTAGCTCAAAGCTACTTGCCGGTGGGTGTATTGGAGCCAACATAAAGATAGCTAAAATGGAGGCAAAAAGAATAGTGGTTAAAACCCAAAAATTTCCCTCTTTAGCTTCTTTAGGTAACAAAACAAACAGATAAGCCAAGAGTCCGGCAGCTACTATATTTTTGATAATAGCCTGAATGGGTGTCATTGGTAAAAGTTCTCCGAAACAACCACAGTTTCCGCTATTTCCACCACTTAAAAAAGTCACATAACTCAAATGACCAATAAATACCAATAATAGCAAGATGGTAACCGGAATAAGAAACTTTCTTAAATAGTTTTTCTGCAGCAATAATAGTCCCAATGCTAATTCAATACCGATAAGTGTTCGGGAAAAATAAGGAGCAAAGCTTTCAGAAAAGCCCATTGGATACAATTGCTTAACTTCAAAAGTTGAAATCGCAAAATAAGGTGAATCCAATAAATGCCCTTTAGACAATTTTGCCAAAGCAGAAACAATAAAAAGAAATGCTACAACAATTCTCAGCGTCCAGGCAATATAATTTTTTGATGTTTTCATAGTATACTTTTGTCACCCTGATTGCCGCCGCAGGGTTATTGTCCAAATTTCATTAAAATCAAAGCAAAAACGGAGTAATTTATCATGTCCTGATAATTAGCATCAATACCTTCAGAAACCAACGTTTTTCCTTTATTGTCTTCTATTTGCTTTACGCGAAGTAACTTTTGCAGAATCAAATCGGTCAACGAACTCACACGCATTTCGCGCCAAGCTTCACCATAATCATGGTTTTTGTCTTCCATTAGTGATTTTGTAGCTGCAATTTTTTCATCGTATAACTGAATAGCTTTAGCCGAATCTAAATCGGGTTGATCTACCACGCCTAAATCAAGTTGAATCAATGCTATGATTGAATAATTAATAATCCCAATGAATTCGCCGGTTTCGTCTTCGTCAATCTTGCGAATGTCGTTTTGTTGCAAACTTCTGATGCGTTGGGCTTTGATGAATATCTGGTCGGTTAATGATGGTAATCTCAAGATTCTCCATGCGCTTCCATAATCTGTCATTTTGTTGGCGTAAAGCTGTCGGCAAATTGCGATAACCTTATCATATTCTTGAGAGGTTTTACTCATTTCAATGTATCTTTGTATCAAATTTCACCAAAAGTAAAGAATAAAGATTGAAGTACAAAGTACTAAATCTTATAACTATCTTAAAAAACCAATGACCATTAATTGCCTCGGAAAACTAATCGATTTAGCGCCTCCCAAAGTGATGGGAATACTCAATGTTACACCAAATTCGTTTTTCGATGGTGGCAAATATTCAGATGAAAAAAGCCTACTTTCCCAAGTTGAAAAAATGCTTTTAGAAGGCGCAACTTTTATAGATATTGGTGCCTATTCGAGCAAACCAAGTGCTGAATTTGTTTCGGAAGATGATGAAATTCGGCGGTTAGTTCCGGTAATACAACTAGTTTTAAAAAAATTTCCTGAAACCTTGATTTCTGTTGATACTTTTCGTGCCAAAATAGCTAAGGCGGGAATTGAAAATGGCGCCTGTATCATCAACGATATTTCGGCAGGAAGTTTGGATTCGACAATGATGCAAACCGTCGCCGAACTGCAGGTTCCATATGTTATGATGCACATGAAAGGAAATCCGCAAACGATGCAGAATTTGGCAATATATGAAACCATCGTTAAAGAAATGCTATTCTATTTTTCTAAGAAAATCGCATTGGCGCGAAGTCTCGGAATCAACGATTTGCTTATAGATCCGGGTTTTGGTTTTGCCAAAACAAAAGATCAAAATTTTGAAGTGATGAATAATTTAGAATTGTTTCAAATGCTTGAACTGCCAATACTAGTTGGTGTTTCACGCAAATCAATGATATATAAAACCTTAGAAACTTCAGCGGATTTTGCGCTAAATGGCACAACGGTTCTGAATGCTATTGCGTTGCAGAAAGGAGCTAATATCCTTAGAGTACATGATGTGAAAGAAGCAATGGAAGCTATAAAATTAGTAGCGCAATTATGAAAAAAATCGTTGTTTTGGGATTAGCGTTTGTTTTGTTTTGTTTGGCCAGTTCCTTGGTGCTTGTGTCCTGTCAAAATAAGAAGGTATTATTGCCGCATGCAAACGAGACAATCACAGCAGATGTGAAAAATCAGTCTTCCGTTTATTTCTTTTTTAAGACCGAAGAAAAAGATACTCTAATCGAAGTTAACCAAAGTAATTTATTGAGTTCCGGCAATCGGGTTTTCAATATTGACAGACGTTTGTCATTGCGGAAAGTTATTATGGAAATCAAAAGGCTACAGGATAAAAAAGAAGCTTCGGAAAATTATTTTAGTTATACCGACACGATTAAGAAAGCCATAGCTTTTTTGCCTTTTACGAAAGTTAAATACAAACTTGAAAAACCCGATTTTAATGTCGTATATTTTTACTTAGACCGAAATGATTTGGTGCATTTTAAGGATGAAGTTTTTTCAAAAAATGAGCTGCTGACCTTTTTGAATAAAAAATCTGTAGCCGCTTCAGTCATTGTCTTTGCTTATGATAAAGGAATGTCATTTGAAAAATATATTGAGTATCAATTTTTTATAAAAAACTTGCACATTAATCAGAAAGGGATTGTCATAAATACAAACAGCGAATACATTTATTGATGATGATATGGTTCGTTTGATAAAATTGTAAATCCACGATACAACTGTTCTATAAAAAATACCCGCACCATCTGATGCGAAAATGTCATCAGTGACAGCGAAATTTTTCCTTGTGCTTTTTGATAGATTTCAGCGTTAAAACCATATGGGCCGCCAATTACAAATACCAAAGTTTTTACTCCGGAATTCATTTTCTTCTGCAAATAATCTGAAAAACCAACGCTGGAAAAAGTTATTCCATTTTCATCTAATAAAATCAATTGATCGGTTGGTGTAAGTTTGGACAAAATCAGTTCCCCTTCCTTTTCCTTCTGCTGGGATTCAGAAAGATTTTTAACATTTTTAATATCCGGGATAATTTCTAAATCAAACTTTACATAGAACGACAGCCGTTTTGCGTAATCATCAAGTAATGATTGCAACGCTTTGTTGTCGGTTTTGCCAATTGCTAAAAGTTTTATATTCATAAACCTTTATTTTTCTTTATTACGAATACCTTCCGCAATTTCTTTAACCAATAATCCGAATAGCATTCCGATAACAAAAATGGATAAAAACTGGATAGTCCGGATATTTTCATTTCCGTGAATCCGGCTGAAATTCCCAATTGAAAGTATAAGTAATACTGCCAAAACAATTCTTCTTCTGTTTGATTTCATAATTCAATAGTTTGATTATTTATTCCAAATCTTCCAGGCTTTCTCCGCCTGAAGGACCAACATTTCGTATCCGTTTTTAGTAACTGCACCTTTCTTTTTAGCTTTTTTCAAAAACTGTGTTTCTTCAGGATTATATATCAAATCAAATGCAATATGCTTTTCGGTAAAAAAATTATAAGGAATGGGAGGAAATTCTTTGGTATTTGGACTAGTTCCAACAGGCGTACAATTGATAATGATTTGGTAATTGTCAAAAGTCGTAGCGTTTATTCGGTCATAATCAATCATGCCTTCTTTTTCTTCACGACTAACAAAAGTGTAAAGAATTCCGAGTTGGTTCAATGCAAAGGAGACAGCTTTGGCGGCGCCACCGGTTCCCAGAATTAAAGCTTTTGTATGATGAGGTTGTAATAATGGTTCCAGAGATTTCATAAAACCAAAATAGTCGGAATTGTACCCTTTCAAATTCCCTTTTTTTGTAACACGAATAACATTCACAGCGCCAATTTGAGCTGCGGTTTTGGAAAGTTTATGCAAATAAGGAATTACACTTTCTTTATATGGAATGGTAACATTTAAACCTTTTAAATCTGGGTTATTTGCAATAAGAGGTGGAAATTCTTTAATGATATTAACATCGAAATTCTCATAAGAGCAATCGGCTAAATTTCCTAAAGCAAATTTATCAATGAAGTACTTCTTTGAAAAGGAATAGCTTATGTTTTTACCAAGTAAGCCAAATTGTCTTCGCGACATTTATTCCGGTTTTTTGTGTTTAGCGATATATTCCTGAACAGGTTCTCTATCCCAAACTGTTGGGAACAATTCTTTTATAATAGTGTTGTGTTTAAAATTGAGACGCAAACCATTGCTTAAATGATAGTTTCCTTTTTCCTCTTCGTTCAAAAGCATATGAAAACCTGCCATGCGGTATTCAATTTCATAGTCATCCGGAAAGTATTCTGCAGCTTGGATTAGAGTCAGGATAGCGTTGTTATATTCGCCCATTATCTGCATAATGTCAACCCAAAACAACCATGTATCTAACTGGTAGTCGCCAAATTCAATAGCTTTTCGATAGCCAAATTCGGCTTCTTCAAAATGATCCATTGCTTTATTAATAGTAGCATAACGTTTCCAATACAGACGATTTTGGTCGTCAATAGCCAACGCTTTGTTTACAAAATACAATGCTTTTTGATAATTTTTTTGGCGAACATAAAAATCAGTAATTGCAATCCAGCCTTTATCTAACAATGGATCTTCGTGTACGGTTTTGTTGAAATATTTTAGTGCCTGTACCTTGTTTCCCAGTTTTTCATAACATTTTCCAATTCGCAACAAGGCGTATGATGTGGGATCATCTAACTCGATAGTTTTGTTATAGCTTTCAATAGCGTCGTCATAGCGTTTCAGTCGCTCTAATGCCTTGCCTTTTTCCATGTAAGCACCAACAAATTCCTCATCTACATATGTAGCAAATTCAAATGAACGCACTGCATTGTCATAGTCTTTTACACCATAATACAGTCTTCCTGATTGATGCCAGGCAATTTCACTATATGGATTTCTGTCAATATATGTTTTAAGATATTCAATTGCTTCCAGGTTTTGATCCAAAAATTCAAAGCAATACACTACGTTATACAAGGCAGATTGATCTTCAAAATCTTCTTCCAGACATTTGATGAAGTTTTCTTTTGCCAATTCCAAATTATCTAAAAAAAGATATTCCATGCCAATAAGGTTATAAACGTCGGCATAGTCTTCGGTAAATTTCAAGGCAGTTTTTAAAAACTCCACCGCTTTTTCGTGGTCGTCTCTTTTGGAATAAATATTCGCTTTTTGGATAAAGATTTCTTCGTTTGTTGGTTCGATAGCGTATAATTCGTTGAGCAATTTTTCTGCTTGATCGAGTTTGTCATCGTAAACCAACATTTCTACCTGAACAAGTTTTAAGCCAGTAGATTTTGGGTGTTGTTCCAATCCTAATTTTAAGGCTTTCTTCGCCAGAGTGGCTTTTCCCATATCGAGGTAATGCAGAATGATTTCCTCGAATTCCTCTGAGTCGAAAAATAACACTTTGTTGGTTTTCAACATCGATTCAAATTTCGACAGGGATAAGTTGTAATCTTCTTCGTCGTGATCTAGGTGCATAACAGTAGGTTTAAAATTATCCTTAATAAAATTAGATAAATGGGGAGCTTTTTTTAATGAATGCTGATTATTGTTGTAAACAATTTAATTAACAATTATAGGTATCTCATTCATTATCTCATCCATAGCTTCAATAATGATGCCACAGCCTTCTCTAATTTCCTCTTCGGAAATAGTTAATGGAGGGGTAATTCTGACAGCGCAACCTTCAAAAAGCAACCAGAATAATAGTAACCCTTTTTCCTGACATTTGAAGATTACCTTATTTGTAATACCCGCATCTTCTGTGATTGCTGCCAGCATTAATCCGCGACCTCTGATTTCCACTATTAAAGGATGTACCAAAAGTTCCCGGAATAGTTTTTCTTTTGCAATCGATTCTTTCACGTAATCCTTTGCCAGGATTTCTTCCAAAGTTGCTAAACATGCTGCCGCAATGACAGGATGACCGCCAAAAGTGGTAATATGTCCCAGCTTCGGATCATGGCTTAATAAGTCCATGTGTTTTGAGTTACCAACAAAACCGCCAACAGGCATTCCGCCCGCCATTCCTTTTCCTATTATAATTACGTCGGGAACAACATTATAGTTTTCAAAACCGAAGAGTTTTCCGGTTCGTCCGAATCCTGGTTGGATTTCATCCAGAATCAGTAAGGCACCAACTTCTTCGCAACGTTTTTTAACTTTGGCCAAGAAATCATTTTGAGGTTCAATAAAACCCGCACCGCCTTGAATAGTTTCGATAATGATTCCGGCGGTTTTGGTTGTTATTTTTTGAATGTCGTCTTCATTATTGAATGTGATAAAATCAACATCGGGAATTAATGGCCGGAAGATTTGTTTGCGTTCTTCAAATCCCATCACGCTCATCGAACCCATCGTATTACCATGATACGCATTATGACATGATATTAATTGGCTTCTTCCGGTAACACGACGAACCAGTTTTAATGCGCCTTCGCAGGCTTCTGTTCCGGAATTCACTAAATAAACTTTGTTTAAACTCGGAGGTAAATTGGCCACCAATAATTTGCAATAGGCAACAGCAGGATGTTGCGCATATTCGCCATATACCATCACGTGAGAATATTTATCCAATTGGTCTTTGATAGCCTGATTTACCTTTGGATGCTGATGTCCTAAACTTGTCGCCGAAACCCCAGCTACAAAATCTAAGTATTTTTTGTTATTAGTATCGTATATATAAGAGCCTACAGCATGTGAAATTTCCATGCCCAAAGGATATGGCGAAGTTTGCGCTTGGTATTTTAAAAAATCTTCCTTCAACTTATGTTGTTGATTATTCGTTTAGTTGGTAATTTGTAACTGCATTGCAATTGGAACACCAGTTAAATTGTTCTTCCTGACTTTGTAAAAAGGTCTTCGTTTTTTCATTACAATTTTCACAAACTTCTTCATCATTTTCATTCTCAAATATTTGCAGCGGGCAGGCATTGCAACTCCAAACCGTTATATTGGGCAATACTTCGCTAACATACCAGGTGAAAGCATCTTGTTTACATTTTGGACATAGTTGCGTAACCATTATTTCACCATTGGTTTAGCTTCGCTCCGTTCAGTCTTCGGCTTCAGGTTCTTCTTATCGTAATCCAAAGTTTCTTTACTTGGCTTCAGCGGAACATTTTCTTTATCCATTTCGGCTTTAAGTTCAGTCTGAATCTTAGCATCAAGTTCATTTTCTTCGGGAGGAAAAATGTCGTCTTTAGATTTTATCCGTTCATCGGCGCGCCAAACAAAACCACGAAGTTTTCTGGCATTTTCGGGCAATTCTTTCTCTGGAAAGATATCTCCGTCAGGATTGTCAAATATGGTTATGGTTTCAATAGTGTTTTTGTCTAAAATCAAATTGATTTTGCTGCCCACGCTTTTGTTAATACCAATAAGTTCATGCTGGTCATTACGCAGGTAATAAATGACTTCGGTATTTTTAATAATATCAACCTCGCTAAGTTTGTTTTCCTTGAATTTTCCGTAAAGGTTTTGTCCTTTCACCTGATTGTATCCTATTCCAATCGTATCTTTCGATACTAGAAAAGCGTTGTTGAGTACTTTGAGCGAATCCAGTTTTTCGGTTCTGTTATTGCCAATAAGATGCATGACATCTCCGGTCATCTGATTGTCATAATTCCAAAGTACGGGTCTGCCAATGAGTTTCGTTAAAGCGTTCTTTTGGTCTGAATGTATCGAATCACATTTGCCGCTCATATCCGTTTTGTAAAAACGAACGTTATTGAAAGCGCGAATAATTCGTTCACCGGTTTTTCCTGTAATCAACATTTTCTTTCCGTGAATGTACATCGAATCGTTTTCTACCAACGAAATGGCAACCGCTCTTTTGGTAATCATCATTGAATCCCGTTCCGTTTTAAGATTCCGATAAATTTCGGCATAATGACCTTTGATAACACCTTTATTTATAGAATCCGTAATCTTTACATTATTGGTTGCCGAAGCATATTCCCGGTTTCTGTCGTAATACAAACTGTCGCCTTCAATCCTTCGGTCTTTGTATTTGATGTACGACTTTCGAAGGAAATAGGCAAAGTTCTTCTTAGTATCATAAAATCCTTTTTCGGTATAAATAAAATTTTCTTTACTCGTTATGGTTGACGGGCCAAATAAATAGGAGTGACCCGAGTTGGTATAATAATCCAAATGATTGGACTTGATAACATATTTGGGATTGGTAATCGTGACAGCCGTGACAAACTTAAACCTCTTTTCGTTAGCAAAATATTTTCCTGATTTACTTTTCAGCGTGTTTTCTTTGTTTGTAATGGTTCCGTTTGAGTTGTAAAATGCTTCCTGAGTATTTCTGTCAAAGTTTATGGTATCGGTAACCAATGTCGATTCGGGTGAACGCATCACTACATTTCCGGTCGCATAGGCCTTTTTGACTTCACCATTATATTCGGCGTATTTGCTGTTTAGAAAAAGGGTATCGCCTTGTACCATCTGAACTTCTCCGAAAGCTTTGAGGTAGTTTTCCTTTTGGAAAAAATAGGCCTTGTTGCAAGTAAAAATCACACCTTCGTGATTTACCCTAACGTTTCCCTGAAGCAAAGCTGCATCTGGAAACTGCGCTTCATCTACATCAAAATGATCTGCATGTTCAACAACTATTTTGGAAGATTTTTGCGCATTTATAGTGGTTAATGAAAAGAGCAATAATCCGATGTAAAAAAGTAACTTTTTCAATGAAAATATATTTAGGCCAAATTTATGAAATTAGGGCCAACGAAAGCGGTTATTAAGAATTATTTATCAAATGGAAAAGCGCAAACCATTTTCAGATTTACGCTTTTCACTTAATTAACTTTTACTTTTTACTCCTTCACTATTTTTTCTACTTTACTTCCTTTATCAGAAGTAATTTTGATGAAATATACACCGTTTGATTTGTCTGAAATATCGAAGGAAACTTGATTATTATTGGCTAAATCAGTTTCTAATAATCTTCCCTGAATATCATATAAGGCTACCGACTGAATAGTAAAATTGCAACTGATGTTGATTATTGTATGTGCCGGATTGGGATAAACCCTCACACTATTATCAAATTCGTGAATCGGATTATTCAGCGTAGCGAAGGTTGTCAGGGCGTCATTAGTAGTGATAGGCGCATTATAATCGAAATAGATCTTCGCGGATTTGCTTACATAATCACCGTTTACCAGGTCGTCTTTTGATTTTATTTTAAATAAAACATCGCCATGTCCGCCTACCGGAGGTCCTCCGCTTGCAGCGGCAAGATTAATATTTTCGAAAACAAATTCAACAATATTCCCGGTTATTTTTATATACGATGGGTATGAGGTTCCTAAAACCTGTAACGAATTGATGTCATATTTGGTGGTGTCAATGACATCTTTTACCACTACATTTTCCGCAGCATAATTCCCGGTATTTTCAAAAGTTATCCCATAGTGAAGGAATTTGCCAATTTCTGTTACAGGAAGTGTGTCACCTTCTAAACAGATAATTGCATTCGGGTCAAAAGAGCCCACTACGGTTTGATGTAGCGTAAATGCATTATCGTCCCAATTTTCATCTGTAGTAATATCAATAAATGAAGTGAAAGTCAATATATCTCCAATATTTACAGGAGGCGTATCGGTTGGTGCGTTTAGATGTAAAGTTACTAACACACTTCCGCTTTGAAAGGGCTGCAGGTTCAAGATGGTCCACAAAATATGCCCACTCGTAGTCAACGTTGGCACCGCCGAAGAGGAAACTAAATCTAATATCGCGTCGTCAAAATTAAAATTTAGATACACATCAGCGGTTGTGTTTCCTTTGTTTTTGTAAACTAATTTATAGACAGCATTAAATCCGGGGCGGGCGGTTGTTAACGGCTGAATAACCATTTCAACATCAGAATGAGAACCGTTCGGAGTGAGACAGAAATTTTGTGTTACCGTATTATTGTTGTTATCTGCAAAAGGAATTGTTGCAGTATCAGGGCTGAAAGTAAACCATGCCGGGTTTTCAATCTCAGGTGTGATAGTGAAATTGCCTGCCTGGGTATAAAATTTATAATTCCCTGTAGTACCTGTAAAAGTAGCTCCTTGGGTAGTACCTTCATTAATATTCATTCTAATGTTGGGCTGAGTTGGATCGTTGGCGTCACAACCATTATTATCATGATCAAAAGTAATCACTCCAGTAATCGTGTTGTAGTTACCACCGGGTACAAAAGAGCAATACGAGTTTAAAACTACGTTACCATTATTGACATTAGTACTTTGAACTAAAATTTGTTGTGCTTGAGCCAGTTCTCCTTCATCGGCACAAACAAAAGCCAAATTCGGATTCTCATCCCAATAATAGACGTTGGTTAGGAGTTGAGGGAAGCCATTTTTAATGTTTATAGAGAGCAAATTATTATAACCACAACCCAATGCATTAAATGAAGGGTTCCCAGAAAAATCAAGGGAAATCAATTGATTGTGGCCGCAAAATACATTTTCTAAAGACGTTAATCCAGTAAAGTCAACTGAAGTCAGTTGATTAAAGTTAAAATCCAACCATCTCAAAGAGGTATTGCTCGTTAGTACCAAGTTCGTTAATAAATTATTATAACAATATAAATACTGAAGCTGAGTCAATCCACTAGTATCTAGAGAACTAAGTTGATTGTGATTACAATATAAAGTTTGAAGTTGTGTCATTTCGCTTACATTTATAGATGGCAATTGATTATAACCTAATGATAAGGAATTCAAACTTACTAAACCTGTAAGCATTAAAGTGCTTAATTGATTAGAAGAAGCTTCAAGAGTAATAAGATTGTTTAAGCCACTAACCGTTAGACTAGGCAATAAGTTTCCAAATACATTTAAAGTTTGCAAGCTAGTTAAGCCCGTAACATCAATGTTTGTAAGTTCGTTTATAGCAGTAAATAGGCTTTGAAGGTTTGTTAATCCACCAACATTGATAGAGGTCAAATGATTTGAGCTACAATCTAAATATTGGAGACTGGGTACTGAGCTAATATTTAAACTAGTAATTGTGTTACCTGCACATATAAGTGTTTTTAGACTTGGTACGTTCGCAAAAAGAAAGTTAGCATTTTGGTTATTACTCCAATCTAAATATTCCAGATTGGTAAGGTTGCTCACATCTACATTGGATATAATATTATAACTACAAACTAACTTTTTCAAATTGGTTAACGGAGCGACGTTAAGTGAGGACATTTGGTTGCTGCTGCAGTTCAAATCTTCCAGATTAGTCAAAGTAGCTACAGCTATTCCTCCGGTCAACCAATTGTGGTCACAGTTTAAAAATTTCAGATTGGTCATGCTAGTCAAATTCAGACTGGTAATATGATTATAAGAACAATCTAAATGCTTCAGCGACGTTAGGCTGTTCAAGTCCAAACTTGGCATATCATTATTGTAAACTTTGAGTGTGTCCAAACTAACATTATTTAAGTTTATAGCATTCAGACTTGTATTAAAACCTGCATCTATTGATTTTAAATTGGGGAGGTTGCTTAAGTTTATGGCGGTTAATTGGTTGTTTGGACATTTCAGAATAGTAACATTTGAAAAAGCTTCAAAACCGGTTAAATCCGAAATGGAGGAACCACTTATATTTAACACTGAGGTAGCAGCCAATGCTTCCGAAACCTGAATTTGCCCGTCGGCATTCGTGTCAATGCCAAGATAAATTAACCGGTTCTTAAAATTAGCATCGGGAATATTTACAATCTGCGCACTCATAATGCCTGTATACAGTAACATTACAATTAGAATATTTTTCATGGTTAGGGATTTTATATTGTTTGATTTCATAATTGTTTTTTTCAGTTTTAAAGTGCTTTAATCAGTTCCTGCAATTTTTCTTTTTTGCTCTGCGCAATAGGAATGTTGGTATTGTCGGCCATAATCACATAACCTCCATCCGATTTTATATAAGATTTCAAATAGGAAAGATTAATCAAATGCGACTGATGCACTCTTTCAAATCCATGCTCCGTCAGCAGTTCTTCATATTCCTTTAGCGTTCTCGATATAAGTACGGGTTTGTGGTTTTTGATAAAAAACTCCGTATAATTTACTTTCGCTTCACATCGGATAATATCCGATACTTCAAAAAGATGAATACCATCACTCGTTGACAGTGCAATCCGCTTAAAATTATCTACTTTCTTTCGGATGTTTTCCAAAAGCAAATCGATGTGCTCAAAGGAGTTTGACTTGCTTGCCACTTGTTTGATTTTGTTAATGGTGTGTTGTAGTTCTTCAGGATCGACAGGCTTGAGGATAAAATCCAAAGCTGAAAATTTAAACGCTTTTACGGCATACTGCTCGTGGGCAGTAATGAAAACTATATGTGCATTGGCCTTATTGTTATTCAGGGCAATCCGCTCCAAAATATCAAAACCGGTTCCATCCGACAGATGAATGTCGAGAAAGATAACCTGCGGTTTCAATTTCTCAATGGTAACAATTCCGGTTTTTACACTTTCGGCTTCACCAATAATGGCAATATCATCGGTATAGCGCTCCAAAAGGGCTTTTAACCCTTTGCGAAGGTGCTTGTCGTCGTCTATTAAAATGGCTGTTATCATAGCTTATGAAATATATTGTATAGGCAATAGCAATTTTACTTGAGTACCGTTGATTTCGTTATTGGTTGTTAGTTCCTTAATTTCTATTTGTGCTGATTTGGAAATGGTAGCCTCCATGATTTCCAAACGCTTTTTGGTAATTTCCAATGCCATGGATTTGTGAGCCTGCATAGAGTTTTCCTTCATTTGTTTTGATTTGGAAAGCCCAATGCCGTTATCGGTAATCGTGCAGACCAATTGTCCGTTATGTATATCAAAAACAACTTCTATCTTACCTTTGCTTTCTTTTGGAACCAAACCGTGCAAGATAGCATTCTCAACAAAGGGCTGAATCAACAACGGAGGAATTCCCATATTGAATTCAACTTTTTCACTCGATTGAATCGAAAAGTCAAATTTGTTATGAAAACGAAGTTGTTCCAGCTCTAAATAATTCTGCAGGCTCTCAATTTCTTTGTCAATTGGAATCAACGAACCTTTGGAATATTCCAATGTTAACCGCATTAGTTTGGAAAATTTGGACAAATACTTCAATGCCGAATCCGTTCCGTTTTGTACAATAAAACTCGAAATAGAACCCAGGCAATTGAAAACAAAATGCGGATTCATTTGTAAATGCAATGCCTTTTGCTCATACTCGGCGACTTCCTTCTGCAGTGTCAAGCGGCGTTTTACCTGTTGGCGGTTATAAAAAAGAAAGATTAAGCCAATCAATAATATAGCACCCAATACAGTAAAGATGGTAAATTGTGTTTGTCGTTTTGCCTGTTCCACCAAAAGCGCTTCCCTCTTTTTGTATTGATAATCCATTTCAACCTGAACAAACTTTTTATTGTTTTCCTCATTGGTAATGCTGTCGCGGGCAACGATGTAATTTTTGTAATGTTCCAATGACTGCACAGCCTGGTTGAGTTCACTGTACAAATCGCTTATTAGCTTTTCAGAATGGAAGGTTTGGTCCAGCACCCCAATTTCTTTGGCATACGCCAGTGATTTGGAAGCATACGCCATCGCTTGATCATACTTCTTTTGTTCGGCATACAGCTGCCCCAAATTATATAACGCCAGTGAAGCACCAAACTTATTCTGCAACGATTCATACATTTCCAATGCATGATTGTAATAGTTTGCCGCCTTACTGCTGTCCTTTTGCTTTTTGTAATAATCACCCAAGTAGTTGTTGAGTAAGGCATAACCACGAACATTATGTACAGTTTTAAAATGTGCTTCTGCCTTTTTGTAGTATTGGAAAGCCGCCGCCGATTTGTTTTGTTCAAAATAAATCACACCGATATTGGTCAGTGTGACAGGAACGGTTTGCTCTCCTGTCTGCGCTTGGATTTTTAAGGCTTTTTTAAAATATTCCAAAGCTTTATCCTTATTCCCTTGCGATTTATAAACAACCCCGATATTATTGCAAACTTTTGAAACGCTGTTTTTTTGATCAATTTCCTGATAGATTTTTAAGGCTTTCTCATAATTCTCCAAAGCTGCGTAATAATTGCTTTCCTGTGAAAAAATTACACCTAAACTAGCATAACTCCTTGCCAATCCGTTTTTATAACTTTTATTTCCTGAACCTTCATCAATTAGTTTTTGATAAATAAGTTGGGCTTTAGTAAATGCTTTTTTTGCGGGTGAATAATTCCCTAAAATAATATTGACATTTCCCTGATTTATAGCGGCAGCGGCAAGGCCATCTTTGTATTGAATTTTTTGCGCTAAACCTTCCGCTTTTTTTGCATAATAAAAAGAGGAATCAATGGCGCTTTCCTTGAATTCAAAGGCCAGATGATTATAAATATTTACTTTCGCCGTGTCAATTTTGGTAACGCGAATTACTCTCTTTAAGCTGTCTGTAGCCTTATTTTGGGAATAAGTTTTTGTGGAATGCACTATACAAAACAAGAAGACAGCTATTTTCAGAATGGTTTTCAAGATGGTGATAATTAAATTTCAAAACAAATATAACCTAAGTTTTGACTATAAAATCAATCATTTTTTATTCCCAATGTTTTGATTATTATTCCAATGCTTTAACTTATTATTCTAAAAAAGCGGCATGTTTCCACCAATATAATTACGCTATTTACTTATATTTGTGACTATGACTTATTGAACCAGATTATAAGTCTGAACTATAGTATGAAAACAAGTTTAACATTTGCTGTAGTGATTAGTTGTGTTATCGCTAATACAATGATTGCTCAAAAGAAAACCACCATGAGTGCCAAACCCAAAGTTATTACCACGCCAAAAAAAGATGTAGTGTATCAGGTTTTTACCCGCTTATTCGGAAACAAAAATACTACGAACAAGCCTTGGGGAACGATTGAAGAAAATGGCGTCGGAAAGTTCAATGATTTTACCGATAAAGCATTGCAGGAAATCAAGAAACTGGGCGTAACCTATATTTGGTATACTGGTGTTCCGCATCATGATGTGATTAGGGATTACACCAAATACGGTATTTCCAATGATGATCCCGATGTAGTAAAAGGCCGCGCGGGTTCTCCATATGCTGTAAAGGATTATTATAATGTAAATCCGGATCTTGCTGTTAATCCTGCAAAGAGACTAGAAGAGTTTGAAGCACTGATTGCCCGAACGCACAAAAATAAACTGAAAGTAATCATAGATATTGTACCGAATCACATCGCACGTAATTATCATAGCGTGAGCAACCCCAAAGGCGTGCGCGATTTTGGTGCCGATGATAATACTTCAGTGGAGTATGACCGAAACAATAATTTTTATTACATTCCGGGCAAAGCATTTGAAGTGCCAACTTCCGATAAATACAAACCTTTAAACGGAGAAAGTAATACGCTGATTGATGGTAAATTTAATGAGTTTCCCGCAAAATGGACAGGCAACGGTTCGCGCCAGTCAAAACCCGATATTAACGATTGGTACGAGACGGTAAAAGTAAATTATGGCATCAAACCTGATGGTTCAAAGGATTTCCCTGAGCTTCCTGAAGGCTTTGACAAAAAAGACTGCAAAGCACATTATGAATTTTGGAAGGATAAAGACGTGCCGAGTTCCTGGAAGAAATTTCGAGATATTGCTTTGTACTGGACAGCAAAAGGCGTGGACGGTTTTCGTTATGATATGGCCGAAATGGTGCCTTATGAGTTTTGGAGCTATATGAATTCCGCGATTAAGATGAAGAATCCAAAAGCTTTTTTATTGGCTGAGGTTTATAATCCTAAGGAATATAGAAACTATATTAACCTTGGAAAAATGGATTATCTGTATGACAAAGTGGAAAGCTATGATCATTTAAAAGCCATTATTCAGGGCAATGCGACGCCGGAACGGCTTTCGGAGATTCAGGAGGGAATGTCCGATATTGAACATCACATGTTGCACTTTTTAGACAACCATGATGAGCAGCGATTGGCAAGCCCTGAATTTGCAGGAACTCCGGAAAAAGGAATGCCAATGATGGTGGTTTCGGCTACGATTAGCTCTTCGCCAACGATGATTTATTTCGGACAGGAAGTAGGTGAGGACGGAAAAGAAAATGCCGGTTTTGGAACACATTCACGCACTTCGATTTTTGATTATGTTGGAGTTCCTCACCACCAACGCTGGATGAACGGGGGCAAATTTGACGGAGGAAAATTATCAAAAAGCGAGGCAGACTTACGCGATTTTTACAAACGTTTACTCAACTTCACGATAAAAAGCGATGGATTAATGGGCAAATTCAAGGAGATACAAACGATTAATCGGAATGAAACGAAACGTTATGGTCCCGGAATGTATTCTTATGTGCGCTGGACAGCTAAAGAAAAGTTGATTATCGTAGTGAATTTTTCCTGGGTAACGACGAGCGATTTTGAGTTGAAAGTACCGGAAGATGTCATTAAAACATGGAATATAAAGGACGGATTGTATAATGTAAAAGACCAACTCTACGGAAGCACGGCACAATTAAAAGTAACTGATGGTAAAGGGACGATACAGTTGAGCGTGAAACCGAGTGAGAGTTTTATTTTTAAGCTTTAATTTCCACCTGACAGTTTTATTTTGTTATTGTCTTTATTTCTTTAGATTCTGGTGGGAACATAGTTATTTCTAATTCTTAAGAAATAGTCCTCTATTATGTAGGTCATTAACATTCCTAAAGATATGGATATTGCTGATGTTGCAAAGAAATCAAAATAGTTGTTGTAGGGAAGGTTGTAAGCAACATACATTTTCTTAGTGTAGTCATTAATTAAAGAATGTATTATGTAAATTGAGTAAGAACAATAACCAATCTTGCTGACAACATTCACAATAGGTGCGCTAAATAAACTGTCCAAACGTTTGTTTATGCCAGTATTAAGTATAAAATAAATCAATGTTATTCCGAATGAAATGTAAAGGAAAGTAAAACCTATTGTTTTTACAAAAAAGGAAGGAAGAGGTTCTATAAATGGTGTCCATACTAACCCTAAAAAAGCAATTGAAATAAATACGTATTTATATCTGGCAAAAATTTCGGTTAGTTGTTGTCTTTTAAAGTAGAAAAGGTAGGAAACGTAAACACCCGCAATCAACGAATCGATCCTTAAGTGTGTCATTGTGAAATTTCTTGTAAGTTGTGCAGGAAATATTGTATTACTAATTAGGCGTAGTAATAAACAAAGAATCAAAATGGAAATTATCAGTTTTTGAAAAGAAATGGCTTTCTTACCGGCTTTGGTGTCTGCTTTCAATATGATAAAATTGTATTTAATCCCAAGCCATAGAAAGATTGCTAACCCAAAGTAAAAATGTTCTTCAATAGCTAACGACCAGCTCGCACCATAGGCATACCCCCAGCCACAAACATAATTCTGCATAAATACCATATCTGACAAAAAAGGGACAATTTTGAATTTACTATACAATAAGATTGGAATCAGATATAGAATATAAAACAGGTAATAAATAGGATATATTTTAAACCCTCGCCGTATCAAAAATCTTTTTGGTTGTATATCTCCAAATTTTAAAAATTCCTTGAATAAGAGTCCGGAAACTAAAAAGCCACTTAATGTAAAAAACAAATCCACTCCTATCCATCCCATAGTAGTTGTAAACTGAAAAAGATATTTGTGCCTTAGTAAGACCAGAATTATAGCTATTCCTCTTAAAAAATCTATTTCTCTTAATCTATTTGTTGTTGCCATTTAATAGTCATTTCTGCTAACTAGTTTGAATCCATTATAAAACAGAACATCGCTCCGGATTAATTAATTTTAGTGGGCTAATATAGAAAAAAATAGTCCAAATTCAGTAAAAAAAAGCAAGGTGCGAAACGATACTGGAAGGCGCAACACTAAAAAAACCGCGCTTTTTTACTCAGATGACTTTTTTAAGTACTTTTCGAAATCGAGAAACCAATAATTTTTACTTTGAGTGAAAATAAGCATAAAAAAACCTCTCGTTACTGAAAGGGTTTCTCATTTACTACGGAAAAACATAGTCATTAAACTTCGCCATTCGAAAAGTTATTATCCGTCATTAATCAAATTCAATCCTTATCTGAACTCTTTCCTTATCAGGATTTGTCATAGGAATAATTCGAATTGCGTGAGTTTCGTTAAAATAAGTTGCAATTCCCTTAATAATTCCTACGCAGACTTGCCAACTTCCGATTCGAAAAATAGTCAATGATAATTAATTTATTATTAGCATCAGTTCTTAATTATTAGAAGTATTCTTTAGTACCTCTTTTACCGTCAGCCTTGCTTGAAGTTTTAACTCAAATTGGCTCATTACAATTCTTGAGAGCTGCATAAGCATTGATGATTCGCGAGGATCTAAATGTCTGGGTTCCTTATCAATTAAACATAACGTGCCCAAATTATAGCCTTCAGAAGATTTTAATGGAGCAGCAGCGTAAAATTGTAGTCCCATTACACCGGCAACTAATGGATTAGAAAGTGCACGCGGATCTTTTCTTGCGTCTTCGATAATGTAAATGTCTTCAGACATAATTGCAGAACTGCACAAACCAGGACTTCTTGGTATTTCTTCTGCATCAAGTCCAAAAGAAGACTTAAACCAAATCCTATCAGTATCAACAAGAGTAATTAGTGCAATTGGGACTTTAAATATTTTGGTTGCCAATGATGTGATATCATCAAAATAGCCGTCTGGTGGAGTATCAAGAATCTCATATTTATGTAAATTTTCTAGTCTTTTAATTTCTATAATTTCTTTTTTCATACCCAAATATATGGAATATCCTTTGGTGGCAATAAGATTTAACATCAATATTCTCGAAATTGTACTTGTGTATCTTTTACAGGGAGCATTTTGTTTCAGGTACAGCTAAAACTCTTACCTGTAAATTATGTAACCTTCCTGCTTAATTACGTACAATATTGACTTTTCAAATTGTCAACTTTACGTTCGTGAAAAATTAATTTCACATCAAAATCTTATAAATCATGGAAAATAATCAAAATTCTGGGAAACGTCCTATGTTAACAGGGATGTTTGCCGACCGAGAAAGTACGGAGAGAGCATATGATGCGTTTCACGAGCGTGGGTACACAAAAGACGATGTCAATTTGGTAATGTCGGATGAAACTAGAAAAAAGCATTACTCTGATGAGGATGATCATTCTGATTTAGGCACTAAAGCGGCAGAATCTGCAGGTACAGGTTCGGCGATTGGCGGAACCGTTGGCGCCATTGCCGGGGTGATTGCAGCCATTGGAACAAGTTTAGTTATCCCCGGCTTAGGTTTAGTTATAGCAGGTCCAATTGCTGCAGGGTTGGCAGGAGCTGGTGCTGGTGGTATAACCGGAGGGCTTATCGGAGCGCTTGTTGGCTCAGGAATCCCTGAAGACCGAGCTAAAGTGTATGAATCCGGAGTAAAAAACGGGCATGTTGTCATGGGTGTTCATCCTAAAAATGATGAAGACGCGAATTATCTTGCTGAGAACTGGAAAACGAACAGAGGACAAGACATATACAGATAAGAAATCGAATTCACTTTCAAAATAACCCTTTCAATGCTGAAGGGGTTTGTTTTTGAACCCGTTTTTAAAACATGCGAATTGTATAATCCGGAAATATAAATCGTGTAACAGTGTAGTTAAATATACCTCTAAATTGGTACCACGAATAAACACAAAATTAATTTAAACACAACACTATGAGACTAGTAAAATTTTTGTTGACTGCAGTAACATTCATTGCTTTCAACCAGGCGCAGGCGCAGGTTAACCCTACAACAGGAAAGATAACACCTCCGGATTGGGGAGTAGCTGGCCAAGATAATGCAACCTATTATTACCTTCCGGCTACCGAAACCTATTACGACGTCAGAAAAGGTGAGTATGTCTATCAACAGGATGGTAAATGGATGAGAACCACTACATTACCAGCAACTTATAAAGATTATGATCTTTATAGTGGCTATAAAGTTGTACTTACTGACGAGAATGAACCGTTTGCTGATTATGACAACCTTAGAGTCAAATATGCTAAAGACTACAAAGGGGAACCACAAAAAACGTATAAGGTAAAAAAAACCAAAACAGGCAAGTTGAAAATCAAAGAGAAATAGGAAGCCTATTTGTACTGCAAAAGTTGGACGGTTAAAAATCTGTAAAGATTTCTAACCGTCCAGCTTTTTTTGGTAGTCGTCTTTCAACTTATTTCAGTTGATTTATCCCAATTTGATATCTAAGTTTTCTTTAATTGCGGCAAGGAAACCTTCTGTAGTCAAATAATCTGCTTCAGTTAAACCTTCCGGTTTTACCAGCATAGCTAAATCTTTAGTCATTTTTCCGCTTTCTACAGTTTCCACACAAACTTGCTCCAGTTTCAAACAGAAGTCAATCAAAGCCTGATTTCCGTCTAATTTTCCTCTGTGCTCCAAACCACGTGTCCAGGCAAAAATTGATGCAATTGGATTGGTAGAAGTTGCTTTTCCTTGTTGGTGCATTCTGTAATGACGTGTTACCGTTCCGTGTGCGGCTTCGGCTTCGACAGTTTTACCATCCGGAGTAACCAAAACTGAGGTCATCAATCCTAAAGAACCAAATCCTTGTGCTACAGTATCTGACTGAACATCGCCATCATAGTTTTTGCATGCCCAAACAAATCCGCCGCTCCATTTCATTGCCGAAGCAACCATGTCGTCAATTAAACGGTGTTCGTATGTGATTCCGATTGCGTCAAACTGTGCTTTGTAATGTTGTTGAAATACTTCTTCGAAAATATCTTTAAATCTTCCGTCGTATGCTTTTAGGATAGTGTTTTTTGTAGAAAGGTATAATGGCCATTTTTTTGTCAACGCCATTTGAAAAGAAGAATGAGCAAATCCATAAATGCTTTCGTCTGTGTTATACATTGACAAAGCCACACCATCACCTTTAAAGTCGTAAACATTCCAACTGGTAGTTTCTCCGGCTTCGTTGGTAAAAGACATAGTTAATGTTCCTTTTCCTTTGATAACTTTATCGGTAGCTTTATATTGGTCACCAAAAGCATGACGGCCAATAACAATTGGTTTTGTCCAGCCCTGAACATAACGAGGAACATTTTTCATGATAATCGGCTCACGGAAAACGGTTCCGCCAACGATGTTACGGATGGTTCCATTGGGTGATTTCCACATTTCAGAAAGGTTGAATTCCTTTACCCTTTCTTCGTCTGGCGTAATCGTGGCGCATTTGATACCTACGTTATATTTTTTAATGGCTTCGGCCGAGTCGATTGTGATTTGGTCTTTCGTAGCTTCTCTACTTTCAATGCCCAAATCGTAGTATTTTATATCTAAATCTAAATAAGGGAGGATGAGCTGTTCTTTAATAAAGCTCCAAATAATTCGTGTCATTTCATCGCCATCCAATTCTACTACTGGATTGGCTACTTTAATTTTTGCCATATTGTGATTAGGTTTTTTGTTATGATTGAATCAAATACCGAATGTCCACTGGACATTCTCCTCTTAATATCAAATGCGATAGCAAATATAATTAATATGCTAGAAATTCGGTTGCTAACAAAGGTGAAATCGATTGAATTATGAAATTGTCATTTTAAATTAAAAAAAATACTGATTTGATAAAATAACAGATTTAAATTGACCGAATAAAAAAAGCCCCGATAAAATCGAGACTTTTTTTATGGATAGAAAGTTTAGAATTATCTTCTTCTTTCTTTGATTTTCGCTTTTTTACCGGTAAGTTCTCTAAAGTAGTAGATACGCGCTCTTCTAACTTTACCTCTTTGGTTAACTTCTACTTTTTGTAAAGCCGGCATGTTCACTGGAAAGATACGCTCTACACCAACTGCTCCAGACATTTTACGGATTGTAAAAGTTTCAGTCATTCCTGCACCTTTTCTTTGGATTACAACTCCTTTGAAAAACTGAGTTCTAGTTTTTTCACCCTCTTTAATTTCGTAGTAAACGGTGATTGTATCACCAGCTCCGAATGCAGGGAAATCTTTTTTTGTTGATAATTCGTTATTAACGAAATCTACTAAATTTGCCATCTTGTTTATATTATGGTTTTAGAATCTAAGCAACATTCACGGTTTTCGCCAGAGGTTGGTCAAATGTGGGGGCAAATATAAGTAAAATATCTAAAGTTGCAAACCTATTTTGGAAAAAAGAAGCAAGAGGCAAGAGATAAGAAATCAGTTAGTTAAGTGTGTGATTTTTACAAAAAATATCTTTCTTCTTTCTTCTTTGCTCTTTTTTCTATTCCTCAAGCAAATCAGGACGACGATTTTTAGTATGCTCAAATGCCATATCTTCCCGCCATTTGTCAATTTTGGCAAAATGACCACTGGTTAACACTTCGGGAACTTTCCAACCTTTATAATCTGCAGGACGTGTATAAATTGGACCCGACAATAAGTTATCCTGAAAGCTATCTGTGAGTGCAGAGGTTTCGTCTGATAAAACTCCGGGAATCAAGCGGATTATTGCATCACAAAAAACAATAGCGCCAATTTCGCCACCACTCAAAACATAATCTCCAATAGAAATTTCTTTCGTAATAAAATGATCACGAACGCGTTGGTCAACGCCTTTATAATGACCACAAAGGATGATAATGTTTTCATACATTGATGCCGTGTTTGCCATTTTTTGATTCAGGGTTTCTCCATCAGGTGACATATAAATTACTTCATCGTACTCTCGCTCGCTTTTCAGATATGTGATACAAGCATCAATCGGCTGGACCATCATTACCATTCCGGCGCCACCGCCAAAAGGATAATCATCCACGCTTTTTTGTTTATTTGTTGTGTAATCCCTCAAGTTATGGAAATGGACTTCAACCAACCCTTTTTCTATAGCACGCTTCATTATTGATGCTTCAAAAGGACTCCTTAATAATTCCGGTAAAATGGTGATAATGTCTATTCGCATGGCACAAATATAAAATAATTTTTAGGAGCTGTTTCCAGCTTTCCACTATATCTTTTGTCTCGTTAAAGAACGAGACAAAAGGATGCCGTTCCAATCCGGGCTACACTCCAAACTGCTTCAAATGATGATTAAGATGCATAGTATGCATTTTGCTCCATTCGTCATAAGTCAGTTCGCCAAAGAACGGATGATTAGTAGTTTTGATAGCATCTTTTCCCTTATCCGAAAAAATAGAAATTTTTTGGATAAGTTCATTTTTGGTTTGCTCAAAGTCATATACTTCGGTTCTGATAAAGCTTGGAGCTGTTGGGCTGTTTTTCTTGAATTCGGTGCCGCCTAAAACCTTATTTTTTATCATTTTCCCAATAAGACGCATTAGAAAATTGGCTTTCATCGGAGTATTTCCCATAGCAAAATCTATGGGTGCCTGGCAATGAGAAAGCATCTGGTCTACAGTCATTTTACCCCATTGTGCTGGGCTGTCGGGAGAAAGCTTATTGATTCTTGAAATAATAATTTCGTTGTCGGTTTTGTTGTAAATGGAACTCATGTTTTCGTTTTATTTGGTATCCAAAATTACAATTTTATATAGTACCTTTGCACAGCATTTTTAAAAATATAAACTATGGAAAATGGAATATACGCTAAATTCAACACAACTAAAGGTTCGATTTTAGTAAAACTAACACACGATTTGACACCAGGAACAGTAGGGAATTTTGTTGGATTAGCCGAAGGACAATTGGAAAATTCAGCAAAGCCAATGGGAAAACCATATTACGATGGGTTAAAATTTCACCGGGTAATTCCGGATTTCATGGTTCAGGGTGGGTGCCCACAAGGAATTGGAACCGGTGGTCCTGGTTATAACTTTGACGATGAGTTTCATCCAACCTTAAAACACGATAAACCAGGGGTTTTGTCTATGGCAAATTCGGGTCCGGGAAGTAATGGTTCTCAATTTTTTATTACGCATGTTCCAACAAATTGGTTAGATGGAAAGCACACGGTTTTTGGAAACGTTGTTGAAGGACAGGATGTTGTTGATGCTGTGGCTCAAGGCGATTTGATAGAAAGTATAGAAATCATCAGAGTTGGAGAAGAGGCGCAAAAATGGAATGCTATCGAAGCCTTCCGTACTTTTGAAGGTTCCCGTCAGAAAAAAATCGAAGAAGCCAAAAAAATTGCTGAAGCGTCAATGGAAAAATTAGCTGCCGGTTTTGATAAAACAGAAAGCGGTCTGCGTTATAAAATGATTCAAACAGGTTCTGGAAAACAAGCTGAAAGTGGTAAAACCGTTTCTGTTCATTACGAAGGTTCTTTAGAAAACGGAAAAGTATTTGATTCCTCTTATCCAAGAAAAAAACCAATTGAATTCAGATTGGGTCAAGGTCAGGTTATTGAAGGATGGGATGAAGGAATTGCTCTTTTAAAAGTTGGAGACAAAGCTCGTTTTGTTATTCCATCTTATTTGGGATATGGACCAAGTGGTGCGGGCGGTGTAATTCCACCTGATGCTACTTTAGTGTTTGATGTTGAATTGATGGATGTTAAGTAAAACATTCAAAATTTGATTAAATATTGAAATCCCAATAAAAATCTATTGGGATTTTTTTATATTTACCCAAAACAAAAACCATGAAATATAATGTAATCGCCTTAGCCGTTTTTGCTGTAATAATTTATTCGTGCGCTTCTAAATCAAGTGTCCCCACTACAGAAGTTAAAAAAAGCGAACCAGCTGCGACAACAACAGCAGTTAAAATAGCAACAGTAATGACTCCCGAATTAGCCGAAGGACAGAATTTATACGAAAACAATTGTGCCAAATGCCATAAATTATATGATTCAAAGGACTTCTCTACTGAAGAGTGGAAGCCCATCGTGGCACGTATGCAGAAGAAAGCGCATCTGGATGATATGCAGGGGCAAAAAATATACAATTATCTAACTATGAATTAATAAATAAAAAACACTCATTTAGAGTGTTTTTTATTTATACTGTAAATCCATCTGGAAGAATGGCACCTTTCCTGACTACAATAATTCCGTCTTTTATGGTATATAAATCTGTTTCCTTATCCTCTAAATGTTTTCCGCCATTGAGTCGAACATCATTTCCTATCCGGCAATCTTTATCTACAATAGTGTTGTTTATAAAACATCTTTCGCCAATCCCAATATTGATGATGCCATGTAAAGAATTGGTTCTGATTTCTTCCAGATTTTGATAATAATCATTTCCCATAAGATACGAATTAATAACCGTTGAGCCATATCCGATACGGCTTCTGATACCAATAACCGAATGTTCAATCGTGGCTCCGTTTAGAATGCAACCTTCAGCTATAACGGATTTGTCAATCGTGGAAGCACCCGAAATTTTTGACGGTGGCAAAACCCGGGCGCGGGTATAAATTTTACTCGAATTATCAAAAAGATTAAATTTCGGAATATCATCGGTTAAACCCAAATTCGCTTCAAAAAAGGAATCAATATTTCCGATGTCTGTCCAATACCCTTCATATTGATAGCTTAATATTTTCTGATTTCCAATGGCTTGCGGAATAATTTCTTTACCAAAATCCTTAGTGTCAGGATTTCTCATCAAGTCTACCAACAAGTTCTTATTGAAAATGTAAATCCCCATGGAGGCCAAATAATGTTTTCCTTCAGATGCAGATTCTTCGCTGACTTCAGATGTCCATTCCGGTAGTAAACCCGCATTTGGTTTTTCGATAAATGAAGTGATATAATTCTCAGAATCTGTTTTTAGGATGCCAAATTCCGGTGCTTCTTTGGCGGTTACCGGTAAGGTTGCGATTGTGATATTCGCCCCTGCATCATGATGCGCTTTTATCATCGCGTTAAAATCCATCTGATACAATTGATCGCCCGATAATATTAACGCATAATCAAAATCATGGTTCATAAAATGATGCATACATTGGCGCACTGCATCAGCTGTTCCCTGAAACCAGGTAATATTATCAGGCGTTTGTTCGGCCGCAAGGATATCTACAAAAGCAGTACTGAAATGACTAAAATGGTAGGTGTTTTTAATATGTTGATTTAGTGAAGCCGAATTGAATTGCGTCAGTACAAACATCCTTTTGATATCAGAATTGATACAATTGGAAATAGGAATATCTACCAAACGGTATTTCCCTGCAATCGGAACGGCGGGTTTGGAACGCGTTTGGGTTAGTGGTGCTAATCTGGAACCTTGCCCGCCGCCTAAAATTATGGCTAATGTACTTTTATTTATCATTTCTTATGTCATTGCGAGGAACGAAGCAATCTCATCCTCATTGTTACTTTAGGCTTTTTCTTTTTCGAATGTTGCGATTACCTGTTCATAATAGTTAAAGGTTGTTTTGGCGATCGATTCCCAGCTGAATTTTTCCAGAACACTTTTCCTTCCTGCTTTTCCCATTTGGTTGGCCAAATTTTCATCATCCAATAATTGATTGATTTTGGCAGCAAAATTCTTTTGAAAAGCTTCCGGATGTTTCGGATTGAAATCGGTTCTTGAAATACTTTCAAGTGGAATTAAATAGCCTGTTTCGCCTTCAGCTATAATTTCCGGAATGCCACCAACTGCGCTTCCAACGACCGGAGTTTCGCACGACATGGCTTCGAGATTGATTATTCCGAATGGCTCATACAAGGAAGGGCAGGCAAAAACCCTGGCATGACTATAAAGCACTTTTATTTTTTCACGAGGCAGCATCTCCGAAATCAGAATCACACCATCCCGATTCGCTTTTAAATTGGCAATAAGTTCTTCAGTTTCTTGTGCAATTTCAGGCGTATCCGGTGCACCTGCACAAAGCACAATCTGGCAATCTGGATTGAAATATTTGGCCGCAGAAATCAATTGTGAGATTCCTTTTTGACGCGTAATGCGCCCCACAAAAAGTACAAAAGGAATATCAGGATTTATATTATATGCTGAAAGCAAATCATTGTCAAAAGTAGGTTGGTAAAAATCGGGATCAATACCGTTATGGATTACGGTTACTTTTTCGGGTGAAACTCCGTAGGCTTCTATAACATCTGTTTTCATTTGTTGGCTTACAGCTATTATTCCGTCAGCAGTATTATAGGCATGGTTTTCAATCCAACGCGAAAGAAAATAACCGTTGCCCAATTGTTCCACTTTCCATGGACGGTGGGTTTCTAAACTATGTGTCGTTAATATCAATGGCGATTGCAACAATTCCCTCGAAAATATTCCGGCTAAATGCGTGTACCAAGTGTGGCAATGAATAACATCAGCATCTAAAGTATGTTGCGACATTTCCACATTGCGGCTCAGATTATGAAACATCCTGATGTGTGGGTTTTTGTCATCTTCAGGTTTAGTAAGCGAAGATTGAATTTCCAAAACATTCATCGATGCATCGTGTTCTTGTTGGGTTCCAAAACAACGTACTTCTACTTGCCCCAATTTAGCTAATTCCTGACTTAGAAAATCAATATGCACACCCGCACCACCATAAATATTCGGAGGAAATTCATTGGTAAACAAGGCAATTTTCATAACGTTACTTTTAGAGGATTTTTATACATTGCATACAATTCTTAAAAGTATAAAATATATTCAACTTTTGGATTATGTTTTAGTAAAGAAACCATTTAAAACTATGGAAAACAATACGAATCAATTGCTGCAATGGAGCGAATTTGAAAAAGTAGAAATGCGAATCGGAACAATTATCGAAGTCAATGATTTTCCCGAAGCCAGGAAATCAGCCTATCAATTGACGATTGATTTTGGAACCGAGATTGGGATTAAAAAATCATCGGCACAAATCACAAAACGTTATGGCAAAGAAGCTTTAGTTGGAAAGCAAATTGTTGCAGTTGTCAATTTTCCAAAGAAACAAATTGGAAATTTCATGAGTGAATGCTTAGTCTTAGGATCAGTAAACGAAGATGATATTGTTTTGCTTAGTTCAGATTTAAAAGTAAAGAATGGTTTGCGGATTGGATAAAAGAAAAAAGTCCAAAACTAAATAGCTTTGGACTTATCACTTATTACTGGTTACTTTTTTTAGATATCGTCAAAATCAATATCGGTGAAACTTTTTTCCGAAGCTGGTTTCTCTTCTGAGGTTTCCGTTTCTTGTTGGTATTCTCTTTTAAAATCTTTTTGGTGTCTTTCAGAGATTACTTCTTCGCCTTTATTGTTCAAAACATAAGCAGTCATTTCTTCTAAAATTTCAGAAAAGGCAGCGAAATCTTCCTTGTATAAATAAATTTTGTGTTTTTTGAAGTGAAAAGAACCATCTTCTTCAGTGAATTTTTTACTTTCGGTAATGGTTATGTAGTAATCGTCAGCCTTTGTTGCTCTCACATCGAAGAAATAAGTTCTTCTTCCGGCTCTTAAAACTTTAGAAAAAATCTCATCTTTTTCTAACATGTCGTTTTCTCTCATATTCTTTCAGTCAATTAATAGTGTTTGTAAACAGTTCAAAAATGGTAATTTTTTTGTTACAAAACAACAATTAATTTAATTCTTTTTCCGAAAGTTGTTTAGCGTACAATTCGGCATAATAACCGCCTTGGTTTACTAATTGATTATGAGTGCCTTCTTGAATGATTTGCCCCTCGTCGAGAATGATTATTTTATCTGCATTTTTAGCAGAAGACACCCTGTGACTGACAATGATTGTGGTTTTGTCTTTTGAAATTTCAAGTAAATTATTCAAGATCTGTTCTTCCGTTTCGGTATCAACTGCTGAAAGACAATCGTCAAACAATAAAATTCCAGGGTTCTTGATAATTGCCCGTGCAATAGAAACCCGCTGCTTTTGACCGCCTGAAAGTGTGATGCCTCTTTCTCCTAAAATGGTTTCGTATTGCTTGCCGAAATTCACGATATTGTCATGAACTACTGCTTTTTTGGAGGCATTTATTACTTCGTCATCTGTGGCATTTTCTTTTCCAAATTTGATGTTGTTTTTTATAGTATCCGAGAAAAGAAATGCATCCTGCGGCACAATGCCAATGCTGTTTCGCAAATCATATAAATTAACTTCGTCAATCTTTTTGCCATCGATGGTAATTGTTCCTTCTTTGATATCATACATTCGGGTAATCAATGATAAAATGCTCGATTTTCCTGAACCTGTTTTCCCTAAAATCGCCAGGGTTTCTCCTTTTTTCACGGTAAAAGAGATGTTTTGCAGTGCTTTGATTTCAGTATCTTCATAGATGAAACTTACATTTTGGAATTCGATACTACCTTGTATGTTTGTTTTTTCAGGGATTTTGTTTTTGATTTCTGGTTCAATTTTAAGGAACTCATTAATCCTTTTTTGTGAAGCTTCAGCTTCCTGAATCATCGAAGAAACCCAGCCAATAGAAGCTACCGGCCAAGTCAGCATATTGACATACAAAATAAATTCGGCAATGGTTCCAATGCTTTTTATGGTTCCATCAATGTACATCATTCCGCCAAAATAAATCACCGTTAGGTTACTTACACCAATCAAAGCTAACATTAAAGGTCCAAAAAGTGATTGTACACCAGCCAAACTCATGCTTTTGGATTTGCTTTCTTTGGCTAAATCATCTAAATTATTTTGGTATTGATTTTCTAAAGCATAGGCTTTTACCACCCGAATTCCAGAAAATATTTCCTGGGTAAAACTAGATACCTTTGATAAATATTGCTGGAAAATTGTACTACGCTTATTGATTTCCTGACTCAATTTAAAAATTATAAAAGCAAGAATTGGCAACGGCAGAATAGTATATAATGTCAGACGCGGTGAAACATTATACATATATATAATGACTACTGTAAACCTTATAAAGGTATTGATGGTGTACATCACGGCCGGTCCAACATACATTCTGACTTTTCCGACGTCTTCACTTATGCGGTTCATCAAATCGCCTGTTCGGTTGCGTTTATAAAAATTCTGGTCAAGAACTTCATAATGTTGGAAGACTTCATTCTTCAGATCAAATTCGACATGACGCGACATTACGATAAGAGTTTGCCGCATTAGGAACGTTAATACACCGGCAATCAAAGTGGTGCCAATAATCCAATAAACATTGTGGATTAATTCAGTTTTAACTACTTCATTACTCAAATTGTTTTTATGAAAATCTTCTATGGCTTTAAAAGATTTGCTGATTAGTTTAGGCGTAAAGAGCATAAAAATTTGCGCAACAATCGTAATAGCAATTCCTAATAAAAACCGAAATTTATATTTGACAAAATATTTGTTTAAATACTGAAGTTCTTTCATTTAAAATTAATGGAAATGGATTAATTAGGCGTTTATTGTTAAATTGTAAACGATAATTCAATTATTATATTCTTGATTTTAAGGGATTTTATTAATAAATCAACAATTATATTTAATTGAAGTGAAATTAATTGAATAAAATTTTAATTTTGTACTGACTTTTTAAAAAAGCCTAATAAATTCACAAATGACATCAGAAACTACTACACCGGCAGAACTCAAAAAAACGGATCCAGTTTTTGGTCAGTTATCCTTTGATAATCATGAACAAATTGTTTTTTGTAATGACAAAGATACAGGATTAAAAGCAATTATTGGAATACACAATACTGTAATGGGACCGGCACTTGGCGGTACCAGAATGTGGAAATACGCGAACGAATGGGAAGCTTTGAATGATGTTTTACGTCTTTCACGTGGAATGACTTATAAATCTGCAATAACAGGTTTGAATCTGGGTGGTGGAAAAGCCGTAATTATTGGCGATTCAAAAACAGATAAAACTCCGGAATTAATCACTCGTTTTGGTCAGTTTGTAAATTCGCTCAGCGGAAAATACATCACGGCTGAAGATGTTGGAACTACCACCGAAGATATGGATAGAATTCATGATGTAACTAAGTTTGTTACCGGAATTTCTATAGAAAAAGGAGGTTCAGGTAACCCTTCTCCAGTAACAGCTTATGGCGTTTATATGGGAATGAAAGCGGCAGCCAAGCATCAGTATGGTTCAGATAGTTTAGCCGGAAAAAAAGTTTTAGTACAAGGAAATGGTCATGTTGGGGAAACATTAATCAGCCATTTGACAAATGAAGGAGCTATCGTTTATGTATCGGATATTCATCAGGACAAAATGGAAAATATGGCAGCAAAATATGGAGCCAAAATTTTCACGGGAGCCGATGTGTACAGCGCGGATGTTGATATTTATTCCCCTTGTGCTTTAGGTGCAACAATCAATGATGATACAGTTTATAAAATTAAAGCTAAAGTAATTGCCGGTGCGGCCAACAACCAATTAGCGGTGGAAGCAATTCACGGACCCATTTTAAGAGAAAGAGGTATTACTTATGCGCCGGATTTCTTGATAAATGCTGGTGGAATAATAAATGTTTACGGTGAATTGTATAAGTATACAGATGGTGAAGCAATCAGAAAAACGGAAAATATTTATAATACTACGCTTGAAATCTTCAGTTTTGCCGATAAAAATAATTTAACAACACAACAAGCTGCGATGCAAATTGCTGAAAATCGAATTGACCAAAGAAAAAAAGAAAACGCTACTAAATAAAGCCGTTTCAGAATAAAATATTACTATTTTTGCAAAGCGAAAGATTTTCTTTCGCTTTGTTAATTTTTAAAGTTCTTATCAGGTGTTAAACAGAAGACATATCCGTGTAAAAGTAATGCAATCCATTTATGCATTGCATCAAAAAAGTTCTGATGATATTGAAAAGGAAGAGAAGTTTTTGCTTCACAGTATTGATAGTATTCAGGATTTGTATCTAATTATGATGTCTTCACTTATTGAAATCAGAAAAAAGGAAGTTGTTTTTTTAGACGCTTCAAGCAAAAAACATTTAGTTACACCAGAAGAAAAAAATCCCAACAAAAAATTTGTCAATAATGCGATTCTTCTACTATTGGAAGAAAACAACTCGTTGAGCATTGCTTTAGAAAAAAGAAAAATTACCAATTGGTCGATGAACGACGATTATATTTTGATTTTACTTAACGAAATCAAACAAAGTTCGTTGTATCAGAATTACATGAGCACGAAAAAAAGTTCTTTCGAAGAAGATAAAGAGTTTGTGGTTGATATGTTTACAGAATTGATTGCTCCAAATGAAAAGTTATACGAATATCTCGAAGATAATAAGCTAACTTGGGTTGATGATATTCCGCTTGTGAATACTCAAATTCTAAAGCAATTAAAGCAAATTTCAGAGGCAGACGATTTTAGAGTTCCAAAATTGTATAAAGACCAGGAAGACCAAGAATTTGTGAGCTCGTTGTTCAGAAAAACGGTGCTTAATGAAATCGAACTGGCCAAAGAATACATCGACAAAACGCCAAATTGGGATGCAGATAGAATTGCAGAAATTGATACCATCATTTTAAAAATGGCTATCTGTGAATTTTTGAAATTCCCTTCAATTCCTGTAAAGGTTACTATTAACGAATATTTGGAAATTGCCAAAGAATACTCAACACCAAAAAGCAGTATTTTTATCAATGGAATTTTAGACAATTTGGTCAAAGAATTTCAAAACGAAAATAAAATTCAAAAAACAGGAAGAGGATTAATTCAAAATTAAATTTATTATTATGGGACAAATAAGTCAGTTTTTGCCGTTTTTACTAATGTTTGTGGTTATCTATTTCTTTATGATCAGACCACAACAAAAGAAAATAAAGCAGGAAAAAGAATTCGAGTCAGCTTTAAAAGTGGGCGATAAAATTATTACCAAAAGTGGTTTCCACGGAAAAATTGCCGAGCTCACAGATGCTTCAGCAGTAATTGAAACCATGTCGGGAAAACTTAAAATTGAGCGTTCTGCTATTTCGTTAGAATTGACAGCAGCGTTGAATAAGAAAGCTTAAACAAAAAAAATCCTCTCAAACGAGAGGATTTTTTTATTAGAATTACGAATTACGAATTACTTTCGATACTTGTCGTTTAGTCCTATGCCATCGATTATCATTGGACGTATTTTCTCTAATCGGCTGATTTTGGTTTTTTCTTGTTTGGCTGTTGCCATATATTCCCAGAATTCCTTTTGCTTATAAGCACTAAACTGTTCAAATGCAACATTCAGTTTGCTGTCTTTTTTCAACTCGCTTTCAAAGAAATCACATTGCATTGCTTCTTTCTTTTCTGGCTTTATCGAAAGGCCTGCTTTTTCGTTTGTAATTGCTTCGTTTATATAATGTATAACCAATTTCTCATTGACATCAGCCGCAGAAATAAATCTCCATTGGCGCAAACCTTTTGTCACACCTTCATTGGCATTGACAAGAACTTTGGCTTCATCTTTCAGAAAAACGCCGTTCCAAAACCAAATGGTAAAATAGTTTTTAAAACCACCAATTCCCAAGACATTTTTGTTATTGATGGTATATATTTCTCCTCCCCATTTATTGGTTTCGACCAACTCGGTTTTCTGTATAATTTCTCGCAAGAGGGCAAGTTCTTCGCCCCATTGATTGACTTTATCCCAAGCTTTTTTTTCTTCCATGACTAATTACTAATCACTATTTCTTCTTTTTTCCTTTTTTCTCTTTAGCTCCGCTTTGTTCAGCTTTGCCTTGTGTCTTTTTAGAAAAATCAGTGGTAGCAGTAAGCTCGGCTATTTTTACAATTACATCAATCGCTTTCTGCATGCTTTCTACCGGAACATATTCATATTTCCCGTGGAAGTTGTGTCCACCCGCAAAGATATTCGGACACGGCAAACCCATATAAGACAATCGGCAACCATCAGTTCCGCCACGAATAGGTTTTATTAGCGGTTTGATGTCTAATGATTTCATGGCTTTTTCTGCTAAATCAACAATAAACATTACCGGTTCAACTTTTTCCTTCATATTGTAATATTGATCTTTGATGGAAGTGATTACAATATCTTCACCAAATTGTTTTGCGAATTTCTTGTTGAATTTTTTAGTGATGTCATGAACCAATTCTTTACGTTTTGTGAATTTTTTCATGTCATGGTCCCGAATGATCAGCTCCAGTTTGGTTTCTTCAATACTACCTGATAATTGCGTTACGTGGAAGAAACCTTCGTAACCTTTGGTTTCCTGTGGTGTTTCATGCTTTGGCAATTCATTAATAAATTCATTGGCAATAAGCATGGAGTTAATCATTTTTCCTTTGGCATAGCCTGGATGAACGCTTTTTCCTTTAAAGATAATTTTTACCCCGGCTGCATTGAAGTTTTCATATTCTAATTCGCCAATCTGGCTGCCATCCATAGTGTAAGCCCAATCAGCCCCAAACTTTTTCACGTCAAATAAATCGGCACCACGACCAATTTCTTCATCGGGTGTGAAACCCACGCGGATTTTCCCGTGCTTAATTTGTGGATTGTTTACCAAATATTCCATTGCGGTTATAATCTCGGTGATGCCTGCTTTGTCATCGGCACCAAGAAGCGTTAAACCGTTGGTGGTGATTAAGGTTTGTCCTTTGTATAGCATTAAATCTTTAAAATAATTAGGAGACAAAATTATATTTTGCTCTTTATTCAACACAATATCTCCACCATCATAGTTGGGAATAACCTGTGGTTTTATATCTTTTCCTGAAAAATCAGGAGAAGTATCGAAGTGAGAAATGAATCCAACCGTTGGAACTTCATGGTCAACATTTGAAGGCAGGGTTGCCATGATATAGCCATGTTTGTCAATAGTAACTTCTTTCAGACCAATGGTTTTTAATTCTTTTGCCAGTTTGTTGGCCAGGTCAAATTGTTTTTTTGTGCTTGGTGTTGTATCAGAATTTGGATCTGATTCGGTATCGATAGTTACATAGCTTACAAAGCGGTCGATAATATGTTGCATTTGATTATATTTTTAGCAAATATAATTAATTACGAATTAGAAAATGCGAGTAGATCATTGTGTTTTTGTGTTCCAAATAGTTGTAAGTTATAGAGGCGCGAGTTTAATCGCTAACATATCAAAAATCTATTTCAAATAACTTTGCACAAAAGTCAAAAAGGTAGTCGGGCTCATGGGAGCAGCTACAGAGTTGATGCATCTGTCAACTGCATATGCTATTCGCATACGTGGTAATTCGGGAAACTCGTCGGCTATTACCTTTATCAGAATTTTTCGTTCCGTTGGTTTGCTTCCATTAATGAGTTGGTATTCATATAAAGCTTTACAGTTGTTTTCTACTTTGTTCCATTTCATGATTATTGTGGTTTTAGTGTCTGCTTATTGTTTTTTCTGCAAGCCTTCTTGTAATTACTTAAATGGTCTTGTGTTTTATAATTTTATCAGTATATAAAGTTCCCATCCAATAATAATTACACACCATACTAAAAGAACTTTAATAATAATTAATGCTGTTTTTCGCGATCTGATTATCACGTTTTGTTCATCAATGGTGAGGTTTATTTTTGGAAGTTTTATACTAATAATTTACCATTCTTTTAACTTAATAATTTAAAAAACCTGCCCTATTTAAATATCAAATACCACTATGAAATTATTTCGGGCAGGATTTTCTAACTTAACCCACTTTATTATAATTATGATATAATAACAGTTCAAAGTTCGTAAATGGAAAGCACAAAAAAATCCCCACTAGAGGGGATTTTTTCATTATTTTAGGTAAGTTTTTTCTAACTAAAAATCATATTTTCTTTCTACGGCAAATCGCAAAAAGTCGTTTTTCCCTGTAATGTTAAACTTCTTTATTATGTTTTTACGATGCGTGTCAACAGTTGATTTTCCTATGCTTAATGTGTCAGCTATATCTTGGGAAGATTTACCTTCCCCAACCAATCGGAGAATTTCTTTTTCCCGTGAACTTAAGATAATGGTTTTTTTGGTATGACCATCTTTGGCCGTAATTGCATCATCAAAAAAGGTTTCGTTTCGGGCAACTGTTCTAATTGCTTCAAGCACGGTTTGCAATGAGGAATTTTTCATAATATAACCCGATGCTCCTGCCGCTTTCATCTGCTCCATCGCTTCATCTTGGTCAAACATACTAAAAGCGATAACTTTTGTTTCTGGGTATTGACTTTTGATGATTCGGGTGGCCATGATACCGTCGCATTTTGGCATCCGTATATCAGTAATGACTACACTTGGTCTTTTATTTTTTACCAATTCAATCAGCTCTTCACCATCATTGGATTCGCCTACAACCATGATGTCAGCTTCGTTTTTAAAAAATAACTTCATCCCATCAATCAATGCCTGATGGTCTTCGGCAATTGCTAGTGTTATCATAAGGGTATGTCAATTAAAATAGAAGTGCCTCTTTTTTCAGTACTATCAATAGTAAAAATGCCTCCCATTTGTTCCGTTTTCTTTTCAATATTAGTTAATCCCATACCTTCTTTTTTATCGATATTTTTCGGGTTAAATCCAGTGCCATTGTCTTCTACTATAATGTTTAAGCTATCATCATGTTGGGTAAGATGTATGGAAATTTCAGTAGCGTTTGCGTGTTTTATAGCATTGGTAAGTATTTCTTGAATCATTCTGAAAATAGTTACTTCGAGCGTATTTTCTAAACGTTCATCAAGTCCAAACGGAATAACATCAACAATGAGTTTCCCCGGTATACTCATTTTTTTCGCAATGTTATTAACGGCTGGCAGCAGCCCTTGATTAGCAATTACGCCGGCGTTTTTTGTATGGGCAATGGTGCGTACTTTTTGATAGGCTTCATCAATTAATTCGTCTGTTTTGTTAAATAAATTATCAGGATCATCTAGGTATAGTTCTTGTTTTTTCAGGTTCTGAAAATTTAATTTGAGCGTGGCTAACATACTTCCCAGATTATCATGCAAATCGTTTGCAATTTTAATTCGCTCTTTTTCTTGACCTTCGAGTAATTTGTCTATTTCGTGAAGCTCGTGTTCCTGAAGAACATTTTCAAGTTTTTGGATTTCGATTAATTTTTCCTGCTCTACAATTTTTTTCTTTTTGTTGAGGTTTTTGTAACCTAAAAAAATTAGAATTATAAGTACTACCAAAAAAACAATTACGGCTCCGCCTTTTTTCATAAGACTTTTTTGCCAGGCTATTTCGTCTTTGTGTTCTTTGCTTTGGTATTTAGCATCAATATCCCTTATCGCTTTTACTTGTTGATTTTCATCAACTATGCTCTGATACACTTTTAGTTTATCAGTATATTCTAAGGCTTTTTTGTAATTCTTCATCTCTTTATATAAGTCAGCCATAAGACCATATAAAATGATTCGGGTATTCGTATTGTTATCTTTTATATTTAAAGCATCCGCTTTTTGATACAAGGCCATAGCGGAATCATATTTCTTCTCATTTAAAAATACATCCGCCTGATTTACGTAAGTACAGGCAATACTGAAATTCAATTTATGCTTTTGATAATAATCCAAAGCTAAAGAATTATATTTTCGGGCTAATTTATAATTATGAAATTTTTCGATATATACTAAACCAATGTTCGATCTAACATCAGCCTCAAAGAAGGAATCCTTTACTTTTTTATTTTCAAGGATTGCTTTTTGATAATAGTCTATTGCTTTTGATGGATTTGATTCAAATAAATTATTACCAATTTCTTTGTAGGTTTTACACAATAGAGGAATGTTATTTCTTTTAATTGCATAGTCAACAGCTTCATCAATCAGATATTTATAATCATTATACTTATAATTGATTAGTCTCTTTATTTCGACTATTATTAGATTTATATCGATGACTTTGTCGTAATTTTTTTGCGCTTTATAAATGTCATTGGCTTTCATAAAATAGGATAATCCTAGAGCGCCATTACTGTTTGCATAATAGGTCTGACCATATAAATAATAGAATAATGCTTTATCATTATTTGACAATTGATTGTGTTTTATTTTTTGTAAATGAGTTATTCTTTCTTTAAAGTCTAAACTTTCGAAATTAGCTTCAAAGCTTTTTAAATTTTTATCCTGAGCCAAAGCAAAGACAGTGATAAAAAGTAGTATCACTGTCTTGATTATGGTATTTAACTTCAAAAATTTCTCCATTGATTTTCTTATCTTAGTATACCTCTTCCGCCTCTCCCTGGCTTAGCTCCATCCGGATAATAGACATATGTTTGTGCCTTGTAGTTTTTGATGTACAAATCATCGTCAGGATTTGTGGTAGGGTTAAACCCAATTCCGTGATGGACAACAACATTAATTACATCCTCTTTGCTCACTTTAAAAATGTCTTTATCATTTTCATTTACATAGCTTCGGTTTAAATCTAAGAATTTCATTTCAGTTACCATGCAGGCACAATTTGCCAGAGAACTGCTTAAATCCTTATCATTTCCGTCTTTTGTTTGAAGAATTGCAAGAAGAGCATAACGGCTCGTATTACAAATATCATAATATGCTTTTATTTCATAAATATCAGTATCGATATTTGTGAGTTGAACTGCTAAATCGAACTCCAGTTTTGTGGAATCAAACGTTCCAAATGAATCATAGATTTTCATAATGTTTTATTTAAGGTTAGTTCAATCAAAATTCGGAATTTAATTTATAAAAAAAATCCCCACTAGAGGGGATTTTCGTAATTTTTTATGCAATTTTAATTTTGGATGTAATTTTCTAATAATGTAACACAGTTGTGAATTTAGTAATAAAGATCAATAACTATCACCAAATTAAAAATAATGTATCTTTGAAATCAAATTGTTAGAGATGATTACCACGGAAAACAGCACAAAATTAGAACACTATTTTCAGCAATTTCGCCAGAATATTATTGGAATTGATCAGGAGTTTGAAACACCTTTCGGAAAAAAGAAAATTGTTTATACAGATTGGACTGCCAGCGGAAGATTATACCGTCCGATTGAGGAAAAACTAATGAATGATTTTGGCCCTTTTGTGGCCAATACACATACTGAAACAACCGTTTCCGGAACAACCATGACGTTGGCATATCACCAAGCAAAGCACATCATAAAACGTCATGTGAACGCTAATGAGAATGATGTTTTAATTAATACGGGAACAGGAATGACGGGAGTTGTAAATAAATTTCAACGTATCCTTGGACTAAAAATACCAGAAAATCTTAAAGAATTTATAGCTATTCCAAACGAATTAAAACCGGTTGTGTTTATTTCCCACATGGAGCATCATTCTAATCAAACTTCGTGGTTAGAAACAATTGCCGATGTAGTTATTCTGCCAGCAAACGAAGAAGGATTATTTTGTCTTGAAGAATTTAAGGAATCACTTCAAAAATACAAAGACCGGAGTTTTAAAATTGCCTCAATTACTTCTTGTTCCAATGTTACCGGAATCAGAACGCCGTATCATGAAGTAGCCAAAATTATGCATCAAAATAATGGCGTTTGCTTTGTAGATTTTGCCTGTTCCGGACCCTATGTGGACATTGATATGCATCCGGATGACGAAAGTTATTTAGATGCTATTTTCTTTTCACCACATAAGTTTCTAGGCGGGCCAGGTACTTCGGGAGTTTTGATTTTCAATAAAAATTTATATCATAATAATGTACCCGATTGTCCCGGTGGCGGCACTGTGAGTTGGACAAATCCTTGGGGCGATCACAAATATATTGACAATATTGAGGATAGGGAAGATGGCGGAACTCCAGGATTTCTTCAGGTAATAAAAACGGCTTTGGCCATTCAATTAAAAGAGCAAATGGGTGTGAAAAATATCCTTGATAGAGAACATGAAATCGTTGGATATGTTTTTTCGGAATTGAATAACATTGACAATATTCATATTTTGGCCAATCAGCATCAGGAAAGGTTAGGCGTAATTTCTTTCTATATCGATGACTTGCATTTTAATCTTGGAGTTAAATTATTGAACGATAAATTCGGAATCCAAACTCGGGGCGGATGCAGTTGTGCGGGAACTTATGGGCATTATTTGTTGCATGTTGATCAGGAAACGTCGCATGATTTGGTTTGCCAAATTGCTTCCGGAGATCTAATTAAAAAACCAGGGTGGATCCGAATGTCTATTCATCCAACAACAACTACAGAGGAAATTCAAATGGTTTGTGAAAGTATTAAAGCGTTGTCAGAAAACCATAAGGAATGGGCTGCGGATTACGAATACAATTTCAAAACAAACGAATTTGCACATAAAAATGCCAAGCATCAGGAAGAAGAAATGGTAAAAGGATGGTTTAAGTTTTAGCCGGTTTTTTGTGTTTCCACCGTTTGTGTGTCCATAAATAAAATTCAGGAGCTTCATGAATTTGCTTTTCCACTCTTCTCAAAAAATCTTCTGAGATTTCATAATTTGGAACTTCTTTAGGATTATCAGCCATAAGTTCGAAGGTAGCTTCATAGTAACCACGCTTTATTTTCTTGTTTCTTAAAAAAATGACGTTCATGTCAAAACGTTTGGCAAGCATTTCGGCTCCCGTATGAACGGGCGTTTCTATTCCCATGAAAGGTGCCCAATGAAAAGCCTTACTTGCCTGTGGCGATTGATCACTTGCTAAACCATAAACAGCCAAATTATTTGTCCTGTTGTTTCGGTCTATTGTTGGAATTGTCTCTCTTGTAGTAATCAAAGGTGCTTTAAACCTGCCGCGAATCTTTTTTATCAATCTGTCAAAATACTTATTGCTTATTTTTTTATACACCCCATAACCTGTAAACGTTATATGGTAATTCATTGAAACTGCCCATTCGTATGAAGCATAATGGGCGCAGAGCAAAGCAATGCTTTTCCCTTTTTTCTCTAAATCCAAATAGAGATCTAAATTGGTGAAAACAAATCTTTTTTCCATTTCCTTTTGGGAAATAGACATTGTTTTTATCATTTCGAGAAACATATCACACAAGTGATGATAAAATTTTTTCTCGATGTTTAACCGTTCTTTTTGAGATAAATTAGGCAAAGCCATAGCAATGTTTTCCCGAACCACTTTTTTTCGGTAACCAAAAATAGTATACACCAAAAAGCAAACACAATCAGAAAAAATATAAAGCAATCGGAATGGAAGAATAGAAATCAGCCAAATAATTGGGTAAACAATAATGAAAAGAAGTAATTGCATGCACTCTAATTTTATGCAAATATAAAGTTTAAAGTGATTTTAACGTGTTCTATTTATCAATTGCTAAAGAAGTATTATTTTTACTGAAAATATTTCAAATGGTCAACATTTTTTTATTATCCATAATAGCGACTAATGTGCTCATAAGCATGAAAGGATTCAACGATGAATCTTTTTTTAGAAAGTATCAATTTCATGTGGGAAGCATTCGTGCCGGTGAACAAATAAGAATGGTTTCTTCTGCTTTTCTGCATGCGGATGCTGTGCACTTGTTGTTCAATATGATTGCTTTGTATTCGTTTGCCCCAGTAGTAACGGAAACCCTAGGGAATCTCAGTTTTCTGTTAATCTATGCGGGAAGTTTGATTTTTGGTAGTTTGCTCACAATGGTTTTTCATGGTAATGAATATAATTATCGGGCGGTGGGTGCTTCGGGTGCGGTGACCGGAATTATATATTCCGCAATTTTATTATATCCCGACATGACGATTGGCATTTTTGGAGTTATACCAATGCCTGCATATATATTCGGAATTGGGTATTTATTGTATTCTATTTATGGAATGAAATCAAAAAGAGATAATATTGGACACACAGCGCATTTTGGTGGAGCCATTGGCGGTTATGCTATCACCTTGTTAAAAGACCCGATGCTTTTTGAACAAAGCACTTTCATGGTTATTCTTTTAGCAATCCCAATTATCATCCTTTTTATAATGGCCAAAATGGGAAAATTATAATTGGCACAACTTTTGAAAAGCAGGAACAACAACCAATAAAAATAAGTATTATGAAGAAATCATTTTTAATTATAGCAACCTTTTTCGCTATAGCATTACAAGCACAAGAACAAAGAAACCAAGTGCCACAAATTTCGGTTACCGGAGAAGGAAAAGTAAAAATAGTGCCGGATCAAGCAGTGGTAACAGTTGGTTTTCAAAATTCGGGTAAGGACGCCAAGGAAGTAAAAACACTGAATGATGAAGTAGTGGATAAAGTGATTAAGTTTTTAAAGAAAAGCGGTATTCCTGCTACCGATTATAAAACAAACAATGTTAGCTTGTATAAAAGCTATGATTACGAAAAAAAGAAATATAATTTTCAGGCCAGTCAGACATTAAGTATCACACTTAAGGATTTATCAAAATATGATCATGTAATGATGGGCTTGAATGATGCAGGAGTAAACTCTATCAGTGGAGTTGAATTCAAATCGTCTAAAATGGATGAGTACGAAAGAGACGCCCGAAAAAAAGCCATTTTGAATGCCAAACAAAAAGCACAGGATTATGTTTCCGTTTTGGGTCAGAAAGTTGGAAAAGCATTGCTAATTACTGACAACTCGCAAAGTTATACTCCACAACCAATGTATAAAGGAAATATGATGGCGATGGCTGAAGACGCCGGAGCGCCAAGAGAAACGTTAGCTGTTGGCGAATTAGAAATAAATACGAATGTAAGCGTAACTTTTGCGTTGGAATAAAAAGTTCGGCATGCTACTAAACAAAAAAACTCTTCAATTTTCTTGAAGAGTTTTTTTGTTCGATATTTTCCGGCTAAAACTCAAAACAATTTTCTTTTGCCTTCCGCGAGGGAGACTTTATACAGTTAATTAACATTACCCAGTGAATTAAACATTAGAAAAAAAGTAATCAACCGAAACCAATATCACGTCAACCGAAGCTAATTTGACGTCGACCGAAGTTAATTTGACGTCGACCGAAACCAATTTGACATCGACCGAAGCTAATATGACGTCGACCGAAGGTAGTATGACATCGACCGAAGCTAATATGACATCGACCGAAACCAATTTGACATTGACCGAAGCTAATATGACGTCGACCGAACTAGTCATACCAAGCAGTTACGACTCAAGACGGTTTTATTCAAACAAAAAAACGCTCAAGTTAGCTTGGCGTTTTCCTTTCTTGTTCTATTTATTCGTGGGGAGAGCAGGATTCGAACCTGCGAAGTTCTCACAGCAGATTTACAGTCTGCCCTCGTTGGCCGCTTGAGTATCTCCCCATTTGCTTGTTTCGGTTGCAAATATAAAAACACTTTTCAGCTTCGCAAATAAAAAACAGCGAATTTAACTGGCTTTTCCCAACGTTTTGGTTATAAGTAAAATAAAAAAATCTCCTTCGGGAGATTTTTTCTATATGGTACTGTTTCAGTATTATTTTACCTTAAGAGTTCTTTTATTTTTACTTTCAAATTATCACCTCTTAAATCTACAGCAACAACTTTTCCGGAGGCATCCAACAAAAAAGTTGTAGGGATTTGAGTGACTCCATATTGCAAAGCAATGGGATCCTGCATCTCTTTCAAATTAGAAACCTGTGTCCAGATTAGCTTGTCTTTAGCAATAGCGTCTTTCCATTTTGCAGCATCTTCATCCAGAGAAACACTAATAATATTCAATCCTTTACCGTGAAAATCATTGTAAAGCGCTACAACATTTGGATTTTCTTGTCTGCAAGGGGCACACCATGATGCCCAAAAATCAATTAAAGTTGCTTTCCCCAAGCTTTCTTTTAAAGAACCTAATTTTCCTTCCGGAGTAGGTGCTTTGAAGTCAGGTGCTGGTTGACCAACACTAATTACTTTACCGCTGGCTTTTTTTTTAAACTGTCTATGTTTAGCTTAATTGCTTTTCCAGGTTTTGTCTTTTTCAATGATTCATCAATTGAATTATAAAGCCCATCGATATCTTTTGTATACTTAGGATTGTTAGACATCATTTGAATAATCAAAACACTGATAAATGATTTTGGATGCGTTTTTGGATAACCAAAAGTGTAATCTGTTATTGGCTTTTGAACTAAATCATATTCGTTTCTCAGGTTGTTCATTGTCACCGTATCATTGTTTTTCTGCGCCTCATTCATCACAGCCATGTTTTTCATCTGAAAAGCCATCACACTTTTTTGCAGATTTTTTTGAATTTTAGTAGATTCATCATTGAATTTCGTAAACTCTTCATTACTGTAAGTACCTGCTAATTTCGATTTGAATACACTGTCTTTATCAACGGTAATTGCAATCTCACCCCCTTCAAGAATAAAAGGAATTTTACCGTTTACTTTATCAATTTGAAGAAAATGAATTTCCGGTTCTGCCGTTTTTCCTTTGATTTCAAATTTTCCATCAACGATTTTTACCGTATCGATGGCTTGTGGACCCATACCCATTTGACCTTGTTTTTCTAAGAAAACTAATCCGGTTTTCATTCCTTTCACAGTTCCAGTAATTTCATATTCGCCTTCACCTAATTTCTTGCATGAAAACAGAACTACGGCAACAGCTACTAAAAGAAGTATTTTTTTCATTTTTTTGTTTTAAATTTTTAACGAATGCAAATGTATCTAATTTGCCTTTTGAATAATTAGTTAATTAACTTTTTTTTGATTTATTTTTTTGTTGATGGGCAATCAAATTTTGTACAACTCACGCTTGTTTGTTTAATACCACTCATTCCTTTTTCAATATTGATAAGATTATGGATTCCTCTCGATTTTAGGATAGATGCCATAACAACAGAACGGTAGCCGCCTGCACAATGCAAAAAGAAATCATTTCCCTTCGGAACACTTTGAAAGTTTTCATTGATTGTATCTAAAGGAATATTCAAGGCTTTCTCCACATGTTCGGCTTCATATTCGCTTGGTTTTCTGGCGTCAACTACTATACTTTTTGAATTTAATTCGATGGCAAATTTTTCGGGTGAAATAGAATGAATGCTATCCGTTTCAAAATCGGCTTTTTTCCATGCATCGATGCCATCTTTCAGAAATCCCAGGACATGGTCAAAACCAACACGCGATAATCTTGTAATCGTTTCTTCTTCTCTTCCTTGAGGAATAACTAACAATAGTTTTTGGTTAATATCACGCAACATTGAACCAACCCATGGCGCAAAATTTCCCTGAATACCAATAAATATCGAATTCGGAATATGCGCTTTTACAAAGTCATCTTCATGTCTTACATCCAAAACTATAACATCGCCCTGATTGGCAACCGCTTCAAATTCTCTTGGCGAAAGTCCAATATTGCTCTTAAGAATAATACTGTCCAAACTGTCATATCCTTTGATATTCATCATAACGTTTTGAGGGAAGTACGCTGGCGGAAGCCCCAAACCATCAAGTAATTCTTTGGTAAATTCTTCTTTGGTCATATCAGTCCGCAATGCATAATTTGTTCTTTTCTGGTTGCCCAAAGTATCCGTGGTTTCTTTGCTCATGTTTTTTCCGCAGGCGCTTCCTGCACCATGACTGGGATAAACCATCAAATCATCAGATAAAGGCATGATTTTATTTCGTAATGAATCAAAAAGATAGCCTGCCAACTTTTCCTGAGTTAAATCATCTGTCATGGCCTGAGCCAAATCAGGTCGGCCAACGTCACCAATAAACAAGGTGTCGCCAGAAATGATTCCGTGTTGCTTTCCGTTTTCATCAATTAGTAAATAACAAGTACTTTCTAGAGTATGTCCCGGTGTGTGCAATGCTTTAACAGTATAATTGCCAACTTTAAACTCTTGGTTATCGGTAGCGATTATGGCTTTAAATTCCGGATTAGCCGTTGGACCGTACACAATTTCTCCACCGCTTTTATCTGCCAAGTCTAGATGTCCGGAGACAAAATCGGCATGAAAATGAGTTTCAAAGATGTATTTAATTTTGGCATTATCCTTTTTGGCTCTGTCAAGATAAGGTTGCACTTCACGCAGTGGATCAAAGATTGCTGCTTCGCCATTGCTTTCAAGATAATAAGCGGCTTGAGCAATGCATCCGGTATATATTTGTTCGATTTTCATAACCAAAAATTTTTTTCGTACACTTCGACCCAAAGGTCTCGGGTTGCAAAATTAAATAATAACTACAAAGATAAGTGATGAATTTAGCATATTTATGATAGAAGCTCCTTGAAAAGAATCAAGAATGACATTATTAAAACAAAAAAGCCAAATATTTTTTTCAAGTGTTTGTCATTAATATAATGTTGAATATAAAGACCAATAAAAATTCCAATCACAGAAAAAGTGGTAAACGAAATGAGGAATGCCCAATCGATTTCCATATTTTGAACATCACCTGTAAAGCCAATCAGCGAGTTAATAGTAATAATCAACAACGAAGTGCCAATGGCTTTTTTCATTGGTAATTTGGCAAATTTCAACAAAGCAGGAATAATTAAAAAACCACCGCCGGCACCAATCAATCCAATTAAAATCCCCACAAAGAACAGCTGGATAATAACAACTGACAAAGATTTGGTTTTAAAATCGACAACGTCACTTTCTTGTTTTGTTTTCAGCATCGAATAGGCAGCCATAAACATAACGATGGCAAAAATCAACATCAGAAAAGTGGCTTTTGATAATTGGATAGAACCAAAATAAAATATTGTTTCCGGTATTCTTGGCACAATAAATTTACGGGTTAAGTAAACGCCAATCACCGAAGGAATAGCAAATTGTATCGCCGTTTTTGGAACGACAAGTCCTTTTTTTAAATTCTGGATGGTACCAAATCCAGACGTTGTTCCAACGATAAATAATGAATAAGCAGTAGCGATTATCGGATTATAATTTAGAATAAAAACCAATATGGGAACCGTTAGTATCGAACCGCCACCGCCGGTAATTCCTAATACTATTCCAATAAATAAAGCCCCGATATAACCTAAAAGTTCTAACACTACTAAAGATTGATTTTGTAAAAATAGTGTAATTGAATTGAAAATGCACGGTTTAATTTTTACACCAAGTTTATAGCTACAAATATTTAAAGATTTTTTCTTAGTAAACAGGTTTGGCGCCTTTTTATTGTTAATTAAAAGGTGGAATTATGTTTTGCTTTTTCTAATAGATATATTTGCGAACCACAATTTAAGAATGATGTTTAAAAAATTACTGCTCCTTATGGCGCTTGCTGTTTTTTCAGTAAGTAATGCCCAAATTGTTATTAATGAAATCGATCCTGATACGCCATCTACGGATACCAAAGAATTTATAGAATTAAAATCGGCATCACCCTTTTTTGCATTAGATGGTTACGTATTGGTTTTCTTTAATGGAAGCGCTTCGGGATTGACAAATCTTAGTTATTATGCTGTTGATTTAGATGGTTTAGTTACTGATGGTAATGGAAATATTCTTTTAGGAAATCCATTAGTGAATCCGGCAGCATCCTATGCTATACCGCAGGCTACTATTCAAAATGGTCCTGATGGCGTAGCAATTTATTTGGGAGATGCGGCTGATTTTCCAACCAATACGGCCGGAACTTCTTCAAATTTGATTGATGCTTTAGTGTACAGCAATAGTGGGACAACTTCGGCAACGGCTTTAATGACTGCCTTGGGCGAAACTACTAGTTATAATGAAAATGCCAACGGATTAGCATCCACACAATCCATTCAAAGAAAAACGGATGGAACCTATGAAGTAAAAGCACCAACTCCAAGAGCCAACAATGATGGTTCCGGAATTATTTACAACGGCATCACAACGACTTCTAACCCTATTAGCCCTATTTCAGAAGGGCAAAGTATAACGCTTACCTTTACGACCGATGTTGCTGTAACTTCTAATTTAAATTTCTCGATAACACTAAGCAATGGTTCGTTTAATTCATCTGATTTTACAGGAAATCTAAACATTACTATTCCATCCGGAGCAGCAACAGCTTCAACGGTAATTCAAATTTTGAATGATGGCACAAATGATGGTGATGAAGAAATGAAAGTGAGCATCGGAACTGTACCATCTAATTACATTGTGCTCAATAATAATAGTATAATCAGGGTTAATGATGTCAACTTTTTCACATTACCTTTTGGTACTCCGGCAAATCCTACCTACGGAAATATTTCAAGTACTGCACCTGCGGGTTACTATGCCTCTTTAGAAGGAAAATCAGGTAATGCTTTAAAGCAGGCTCTTCAGGATATTATTGCCAATCCGGCTGTAGTTCGTGCGCATACTTATGGCGACATTATAAACATATTAAAAACAGCAGATCAGAATCCTTTGAATAGTAATCAAGTTTGGTTAATTTATACAGAACAGCCTCGTTCTAAAATTGATTATCAAACCGGCAGCAGTATTATTGGGAAATGGAATAGGGAACACATCTATTGTCAGTCAAGAGGGAATTATGGCGATTTATATAATGCGCCTCCTGACGGAATCAATGTTTGGTCTTCGACCGGGCCCGATGATATTGGTGCAGGACTATCTGATGCGCATCATTTAAGAGCTGTTGACGGCCAGGAAAATTCTTCCCGAAATAACAGAAATTATGGTGTTGATTATAATGGGCCAACAGCTACACCAACCAGCAGTTGGAAGGGTGATGTAGCTCGTGCCTGTTTTTATATGGCAGTTCGATACAACGGATTGAACGTTGTAAATGGAAATCCGAATGAAAATATTATTGGGCAAATAGGGGATTTAATGACGTTGTTAGCATGGAATCATTCTGACCCAAAAGATGATTTTGAATTGAACAGAAACAACTATATCTATACGTGGCAAATGAATAGAAATCCGTTTATTGATTATCCTGACTTAGCGGATTATGTTTTTGGCGCGAACTTTGGGCAGACCTGGTTTGCATCTTTATCAACTACTCATTTTGATGCTGCGAAAGTTGTTCTATATCCAAATCCGGCAAAAGATAACATTAGCATTTTTGGAATCACAACTGATGCAAAAATTGAAGTGTTTTCTGCGCTAGGGCAAAAAGTTTTTGAGCAAAATTTTAATGGAGAAATTACGTTACACACCGATTTAGTTTCGGGAATTTATTTGGCAAAAATAACTTCTGATTCTAAAGTTGTGACTAGGAAAGTAATAATTCAATAGTTACTTTCCGATACAATAAATAACTTTACACTAAAATAACGGAGAATTTACGAAGCCGTACCCCATTTAGTAAAAATCTCTATTTTAAAATGTAAATATTTCACTAATTCCAACACCCAAAATTAATTTCTGTTATAATTCCATCTACGGAGGAGAACATACAAATTTCATTGTTCTTTTTTGAGATGTGTATTTCTCTATTTTTTATAAGATAATCGTTCTCTACTATTGTTCTACAATTATTATCCTTAATTTTTACATTCTCCGAAACTTCAAAAGTTCTAATTTTAGAATTTTGGTTAATTACTTTATAATCGTTTATTTTGGTATATTCAATTTGTACAATATCCAAAGAAATATAGATTTTTCCATTTTTTCTAAAAATATCCTTTATCAAAGCTGGTTCATTTTCTTTGGTTTCTTTCGTTATTGACAGTCCTTTAGTAGTTACACTTTTTGTCTTACTACTCCCTACATTACTCAAAGTAAATGAAATCATTCCTTTTTGTAAATTCGGTTGTGTTTTAAAAATAGATACTACAAATCCTTTTTCAATAGATTTAGAGGTAAAAACTCCCAAATAATCATTAGTTTTTGTTTCATCAATTCTATAACTGACATCATTACCAATATCATTTACGATAAATAGACTTCTATTAATCATATCATTCCAACCAATCATTCTAAGTTGATCTCCTTTAAATTTAAGATTAACAACAAATGTATAAACCGAGTTTTGTTTAGTATAAGTTAGAATTCCAGATTTTAAATCTTTTGATTTTAATTTATAACCGTTTTCTTTAATTAATATTTCTTCTACTTTATTTTTTTGTAAATTGAAGAAATCCTCAACATTACTAAAATTACTAAATTCCTGTCCATAACAAATTGTTGAAAATAAAATAACAATACAGAAAATATTAAATACTTTAATCTTCATAATTTTTAATTTTTTAGATATTCTAATTTGTGTTCATCATTTCCATCACCATCTTCATCCCAAGTGTATACTATTTTTGTTGAAGTTAACTGAACATTATTTAAAACTTCAATTTGTGTTCCACTTACAACATCAGTAAAGTTTAAAGTAATTTTATTTGTTGATGTATTATAGTTGTAGTTTCCATTATCATGTCCTTCTTCAATACAGTTTCCAGTTTGTAATGAGTAATCAATTCTATCAAATGTTCCATTACTATTAAATTGTATATAACTTTCCCTATCACAAGTGGTAAGTGTTTGTTCAACATTGTTTAGTTTCCAATCACTCAATTTCCATTTATTTATTATTGTTGGTTGTTCAATGTTAATAGGATTATCATTACTACTACTGCATGAGTTTAATATCATTATCGTTATTAATCCCAAAAAATTTGTTTTCAATTTTATCATAATTTTTTTTAAACAAATATCATAAATTATCAAATACTTATACCTGTATAAGTGAATATTTTTTAAGCATTAACTCACTTTGTCCAAACGTAAGTTTATGGACAATTCAACTATAGATCCAATAGAGCAGTATGTTATAGATACTGTTAGAAGAATGAGAATAGAGAAGAAAATTTCACAAAAGGAATTAGCTTATTCTCTAAATCTTTCAATAGGTTTTATTGGTAGTGTTGAAAGTTCCAAGTTAAGAGCAAAATATAATCTTTCACATATCAATAAATTAGCTGAATACTTTGGATGCTCTCCCAAAGATTTCCTTCCCAATAGTTCATTAGCCGATGAATAGGAAGGAGAACTTCTATATTTAAAAAAGCACCGTAAAGCACTATTCAATTACTTTTTTCGAATTTTTATTAGAACAGAGCGGAATTATACTTAATCAATCATTTTTTATTAAATAAATATTTAGCAGATTTTAAGGATAATATATCTTTTCCTAATCGTTGATTATTCAATAAGTAATTGTCTAAATCTTCTACTTTAAAGTAAATACACTTACCACTTGGTTTATATGAGTTCAGAATGTTATTTCTGGATAATCTCCTAATGTAATGAATACTTAGTCCTAAATATTTTGCGGCTTCTTCCGTGTTTGCAAAACCTCGTGCCTTAATGATATGAATCATATCAGTCAATGAAATACTATTTGCAGTCATAACTATCAAATTTTTAATTTTAATCAATTCAATTTCTATTCTTCGATTAATCTTATAATTCAATAGTTCTGCTAATGCATTTTTAATTGGAATTATATGGCAATTGTTTTTAATTTTGGTTTATCGATACAAATCAGGCATATTAGAAACAGCATCTATTTTCTTTTTATCTATGACTTTTGCATAGATTTCAGTTGTTTTCAAATGACGATGTCCTAATAGCTTACTTACTGTATAAATATCAGTATTCATTGTTAGTTGTAAAGTAGCAAAGCTATGTCGAGCGCAATGGAATGTTATATGTTTATCAATCCCCGCATCCTCAATCCATTTTCTTAGTTTTAAATTATGATATGCGCTATAAATTAAATTATCAAAAACTAAATTGTCGTCTTCTTTTCTATTTCCAATAATTTTAATAGAGTGATCGCTTATAGGAAGATGTTCAGCTCCTTTAGTTTTTTGTTGGGTAAACTTTATCATCCAACCATTTTGGTTGCTATAAAATAAGTTTTTCCATTTTAATGCTTTTATATCTGAAAATCTCAATCCTGTTAAAGCGCTAAAAATAAAGGCATCTTTCATTGTTGGATATTCGCAATCTGTTTTTGCTAATAGTTGGAGTTCCTCTAAAGTCAAATACTGTCTGTTAGTTTCTTTTTCCTTAATTCCTTTTACTCTCATCATTGGATTTTCAACTATCATTTTTGTTTGGAACGCCTCTTTTAATGCAGTCCTAATTTTATTAAAATAGGAGAGGGCTGAGTTCTGAGAAAGGCGACTACCATTTGTAGATATTTTAGCAGTCAGTAAATATGCTTTAAAGTTTTCAATGAAGAAATCATCGACTTTCGCTATTGGAATATCTTTACCTTTACAAAAGGCAGTTAAATGTTTTAATGTACTCGACCAAGTTCCATAAGTACCATTAACTTCATACTTTTTATCGGTCATTTGCTTAAAGTATTCTAAAAAACCAATTTTTCCACTTACACTACTAACAAAACCATGTTTTCTACTTTGTAAATCCAAAGTCTTCTGTGCTTTAATCGATTCAGCAAGTAGTTTAGTTTCTTTATTATGCTCCTTTTCAAGGAAGTTTTTGGGTTTATCATACAAATACAATTTTAAAAAGTCATAGTTCCTCTTTTGTGTATCTGAATCATGATACATTAAGTAAAGACTATTCATTTTTGTTTTTCCTTTTTCAATAGATTTTTTAGAAAGTTGTCCTTCACGAACCATTAGGTAAATCTTCATAGTTTGTCGCTTTAGTGTTACTAATTTTATGCGACATTCAGCCTAAAATTATATAGGAGACAACAGAAAGCGTGTAAAATCTACCTAATTTATATTTTTCAATAGGTTTAGTTACTTTCTCTCTACGAAAGTAACCGACTTTTTAAGTGTTTTTATTCTATAATTACAACCACAAATTTTTATTGCTTTAGTTTACGATTTTAAAATTCGTTTTAAATTTATTTCTAATTCAATCCACAATATGCTTTTTAATAAGTTACAACAATTTTAATTTACCGTTTGATACTTTATACCAAAATATATTTTTCTAATGTACAACATAGTAATTCATTCAAAGAGCTTAGATAATCATTCATAGAACCAAGAGTAATTCTAAAAGAAAGGCGCAACAACGTTAGTTGTTTGCTATTTATCTATTATTATAGAATGATTATCTAAGCTCTTTGAATGAATTATTATATATACAAATCCAAATTTAGTGATATAGAAAATTAAAATTGGTGGTATTGAAGTTTAAAATTGGTGTTATTGAAAATTAAAATTAGTGATGTTAAAGTACAAAATTGGTTATGTTGTTATAAATTTGCTCAATAAGTATTAAAAATAGTTTATGAAAGAACAAAAAAAGTTAAATAAAGGATTTAACATAAAAGTTCCGTTTGAAATATTATCCAATAAAGAGTTGTCTGAAAACGAAAAATTAATTTTGTCGTTAGATTATACTTTTAATTCGAAAAAAAAATTTAATGTAATGACTCATATAGATGTTGGAGAGTTATTCTCATTACACCCCAATATTGTGGGGCTTTGCAGAAAAAGTTTAATTGCAAAAGGATATTTAATTAAAGATAATAAGGATAAACGAATATATTATTTAACAGATAAATTAAAAAAATTTGAAATCCCAAAAATTGATGAAGAAGCAGTTATTAGCTTATGCATTATTCCCTTTGAAATCTATAACCATACTAATTTAACAACAGGTTCTAAATTACTATGGGGAGAATACAATACAATGAGTAATTCCCAAAAGGGATATTTTAAAAAAAGAACAACTACTTCAGAAAAAATGAATATAAGTATTGGGAGTATTACCAATTGGACAAAACAATTATTTACATACGGATTTTTGGAAGAATACGAAGTAAAATCGGAATACTACGGAAAACAAAAATTTGTACGAACTATTAAATTTAAAAGAGAAAAGCCTGTTGATGAATTAGACAATGTTTTTGATAATGATGTTATTAGCAATTCCAAAAAATCAAAGAGTGTTGATGATTACAAATCTGATATATTGGGACCAATCTAAATTGTTAGCTTTAAAATACTTTCTAAATCTACCTTTTTAACTATATGCTTTTTACCAATTCGTAAACTTGGGATTAGTCCATTTTTTAAATATTTTCTAATAGTGGAATCAGAAATATTCAGTAAGATGCAGACTTCCGCAATATTTAGATAAGGTTTTTGGTTTAACAATTCAACACTGAATTCTGCTTTTGAAGATTTTTTAATAGTCTTTTCGATTTTTACTTCTTTATTAACTGCACTAATTCTTTCCTCTTTTAATTTTCGTTTATAATCCTTTGAATTACAATTGTGGGAACAATATTTTGTGCTAAAAGTTTTTGCAACAAAAGTTTGTTTACAAAACTGACAAACTCTCTGAATCCTAATGTTACTGCTCATTTTTAATTACTTTTTTTGTTACTACTAATAATCTCTCCCTGTATTTGGCTGTATTTAGCAGTATTTACCATTAAATAGCAGTTAAAAACTCATAAGAGTAACCTAAAATTCACAAAAAAGAGTCCGATGAAGCAACGGAGTAACAAAATTAACAACAAAAATATAGTAAATAAGGGTAAACAAAAGTAAGCATTGAACTGTTTCAATCCCTTTGTTTATGGCGCTTGGAATGTAGAAGTATGGATGTTTGAAATACGCAGTTACTTTCCGATACAGAAGTTAGCAAAAATATTTCCTAAAAGTTCATCATTCGTGACTTCGCCGGTAATTTCACCAAAATAATACAATGCTTGTTTGATGTCAATTGCCATTAAATCAGAAGGCAAATTCGATTGCAGGCCAAAGGTCACTTTTTGGATTTCTTCCAACGCTTTTAAAAGCGAATCATAATGGCGTGTATTAGTCACAATGGTTTCATTATTGCGTAACGCTCCGGTATTTACAAACGACATTAATTGATTCTTCAGGTCTTCGATACCTTCTTTATTTTTGGCGGAAATGGTTATCAGTTGTCGGTTATCGGGTGTTTGTTCTCTGTTTTCGGTTTTCAGTTGTTTTATAATCGAATTTAATTCGTCCTTTGACAGAGTATCAATTTTATTTAAAACGATAATTAGTGGTTTTTGTGGAAACTGATTTTTGATTTTTTCGATTTCAATTTTTAATTGCTCTAAACCGACAACTGACAACCGATAACTGTCAACCAAAAAAATGACAACCTGAGCCTGCTCTATTTTTTCAAATGTTTTTTTGATACCAATGCTTTCAACGACATCCTTTGTTTCCCTAATTCCTGCCGTATCAATAAATCGGAATCCGATACCATCAATAACCAATTCGTCTTCAATCGTATCACGCGTAGTTCCCGCAATTTCAGAAACAATGGCGCGTTCTTCATTTAATAAAGCATTCAAAAGTGTTGATTTCCCCACATTAGGTTCGCCCACAATCGCTACGGGAATTCCATTTTTAATAACATTGCCAACAGCAAATGAATCGATTAATCGTTTTAAGACAAATTCAATTCTTGTCAGTAACTCATTAAACTGTGTTCTGTCTGCAAACTCCACATCTTCTTCCGCAAAGTCGAGCTCGAGTTCGATAAGTGAGGCGAAATTCAGCAGTTCTTCCCTTAATTTTGCTATTTCGTTAGAGAAGCCGCCACGCATCTGCTGCATCGCAATCTGATGACTCGCTTCATTGTCAGAGGAAATCAAATCGGCAACCGCTTCAGCTTGAGATAAGTCTAGTTTTCCGTTTAAAAAAGCCCTTAAAGTAAATTCACCTGCTTGTGCCATTCGGCATCCTTTTCGCAATAGCAATTGAATAATTTGCTGCTGAATATAGGTCGAGCCGTGACAGGAAATTTCAATGACATCTTCGCCGGTATAGGAATGTGGATTTTTGAATATGGAAACCAATACCTGGTCAAAGACTTTCCCCTCATCTACAATATGTCCAAGATGAATGGTGTGTGTTTTTTGTTTAGATAAAGATTTCCCTGAAACCGATTGGAAAACTTGTTCCGCGATAGTCAATGCTTCCTTACCCGAAAGTCGGATAACAGCAATGGCACCGGCACCAGAAGGCGACGCTAAGGCAACAATAGTTTCTTGCGAAATCATTTTTTCAGCATTTGTTGGCAAAGATACTAAATCTATAAAAGGATGCAGCTATTCTTCATCGGGTAACTGCATGGCTTTTCGCAAGATCATTTCAAACGCCGGGTCGCTTGGACTTGGCATTTTAGCATTTACAAAATTCCCGTTGGGATCAATCAGAATAAATCTTGGTATGGAAACCACATCGTAATCTTTGCTAAATTTTGTTAAATCAAAAGCATGCAACTGCAATACAGATTTTGATTTGGTTTTGGCTGCGATATACCATTTTTGAATGTTCTCATCAGTGCTAACTGCAGCAAACTGAACTTTTTGTTTTTTGTATTTGATAGCAAATTTTTCAAAATAAGGAGATTCTTGTTTGCAGGGACCACACCAAGTGGCCCAAACATCAAGCACTATAAATTTACCTTTTAAAGTAGACAAAGTTGTTGGTTTCCCTGCGATGGTAACTGCCTCCATAGCAGGAGCTGGATTGCCTTTGCCTAAACTTTCAGCCAATTTATTAACGTAAGTTATTTTTCGTTGGTAATTTGGGTTACTGAACTCGGTAATGTATTTGGCAACAAAGTCGTTTCTTTCTTTAGCGGTAGAAGCTTCTTCAATACTTTTACTTATTTGCCAATACAGCATCTTGTCTTTAAACGAACCGCTTTTCATTTGGGATATGGCTAAAATGGATTTGGCATCATCATCAATATCGTTATGATTTTTGGCGATTAATTCGTTGGTCAGAAAAGCAAAATATTCCTTGCTACTTAACAAACTTTCATCAGTAAGCGATAAGTTTTTTTGAATTTCAGCAATTTGAGTTCCGCCTTTGGTTTTTTGATTCGGATACAAAGCTGCTCGTTTTTTTACTAAGTCATTCCACATATTTAGGTATTTGGTGGTAATCAATTTACGATTGCGCTCTGTAAAATCATTTTTAGGAATATAATTGTCCACCGTTTTAAACTTGACGGAAGCTTCCATAGCTTCTTTCCATTCTTTGTATAAGGCATTGATTATTATATCAGGTTTTTCCAGATTTTTATTTTCTTCTAAGTAGAAGGATACCGTGCTCCATTCTTCGTTGGATACAGTATTTATTTGATTCTCTGCCAAGCGAGTACCTTTTATTTTGAATTTAGATTTTTGGTTAAAGATTTGGCCGTCTAAATAAATGCTGTCATGTTCACCAAAAAAGAAATTCCCCACATATTTTCCATCAATTACAAAAGTGTAGTTATCAGGAATTACTTTTTTGTCAAAAGAAAAATGAAATTCATTGTCTTTGATAGGGATTATGGCTATAGTGTCCTGAACGGTATTGTCTTTAATATAAAGTGTTTTGAACTTATCCTTACTATCTATCTTTCCGCAAAAAACAGTTTTACCATAATCTGGCATTTGATTTGGACGCAATAACCAGTAGGTCAATCCTCCGAAAACAACCAGTACGACCAATAAACTTATGAGCTTTGAGGTGGTATTGAAAGTCAGCTTCAGGGTTTTATTTCGGTACCAATTGAAACCAATGTACAATAAAATGATGCTTAATGTAATGCCAACATATTCGGTAAAGGTAAACCAATGTCCCACATCACTGCCATCAGGATTTGCTGCAATTTTGGACAAGATTTTATAAGGGTACCAAACTGGCGTCAAATTAAAAGGTTCAAGGAAAACGGTTAGCAATAAACCGAAAAAGCCAATCACAATAGACCAAATAAAACTCGGAATCAAAACAGAAATGATATATTGAAGCGTGGTTATCAATATGGATGCTAAGAACAATCTGAGTATCAGATGAAAAATAAAGCCCAAAGGCAGTGTCATAATGGCCGTTTTAGGAATGGAAATGATAAAAGATAATATCCAGGCTAAAAACAAGGACACCACTATGAAAGAAACAATCGAAATCAAATTGGCAATAAGAACGGTGCAGAATTTGGAGAAATAGATAGAGAATTTATTTGATGGTTGGGTTTCCATCAATTGCCAGCCTCCGTTTTTATGATCTAATTGTGTAATGCGACTTACGATTATGATAATCAACAACGGAAAGAAGAAATAAGCAAACGGATTGACCGTTTGATTGATAAAGGTTTGAAAATAGTTGGCTGGAATTTCTGTTTTAATTTCATCGGTACTCGTCACTATTAAAACAATAAAAAACAAGATTGGTGAAATGGTTCCCAATATGGCACTGGTCCAATAAAAACCGGTGCCTCTTTTTTTGATATTTTCGGCTTTTAGTGAGGTGATAAAATTGGTGATATTATTTTTCATCGGTACGATTTTCATTAGTTATTGTCATGAACCATTCTTCAAGGCCGTCAAGGATTTTCACCTCATAGACAGCAGCGTTTTTGGCAATCAGTTTTTTGATAAAATCAGGAATGCTGTCTTTGTTGCCAATGTCTAAAGTGAGTTGGTTTTGTGCCACCAAATTGACATTCTCATAGTGGTTTTCCAATTCGTGTTGCCATTTAGAAGCGTCATCCAAAGTAACCTGAATTTTACAAAGCCCGGCAGCTTTTGACAATTCCTGCATGGTACCTTCAAAGCGCAATTTTCCTTTGCTGATGATACCCACATGCGTACACATTTTTTCAATTTCGCTAAGCAAATGGCTGGAGACAAAAATCGTCACTCCTTTTTCCTGGTTGAGTTTGATCAGCAGCTTTCGAATATCAATAATTCCGTTAGGATCCAAGCCATTAACGGGTTCATCAAGTAATAACAATTCGGGATCACTCAATAGCGCCATGGCTATAGCAAGACGTTGTTTCATTCCCAGTGAATATTGTTTGGCTGTTCGCTTGCCGTCACGAGACAAATCAACTAACTCCAGTGTTTCATGTATTTTTTCTTCGGGAATGTTGCGGAGTTTGGCAATGTATTTCAAATTGTCGACACCACTTAAATGCAAATACAGAGCAGGCGATTCTACTAAGGAACCAATTCTATTAAAAACTAACGGGAGTTGCTCTTGCAACGGATTTCCAAAGAGTTTTATTGCGTCGCCTTGTTCAGTGATAATTCCGGTAAGTAAACGCATTGTGGTGGATTTCCCCGCGCCATTTGGACCTAAAAAGCCATAAATAGAACCTTTGGGAACATGGATGGAAATGTTGTTTAATACTTTTTTATTCTTGGAATATTGAAAATTCAGTCCTTCTGTTTGGATTATATACTCAGCCATAACATTTGTTTAATTTTGCTAAAGTAAGTAAAATAATATATTAATACCTGTTGGGTGCAATTAATAAATTGTGTAAAAAAATTAATTTTTCAAGCTAAAATTAAACTCAATTAGAACATAAATGTCAATCTGAGCTAGCTTGTGCTGACTAACGCTCTACCATGCATTATCTATGCTTTATCTATGGAGTTGACTCGTCCTAAAATAACTATACAGGTTAATAAATAAATCCTGCTATAGCTATACAAATATAATTCTTAAACCTAAACTTACTATGCAACTGCTTTTTCATAGATTTGTGATAGTTTTTCTTATTTTGTAAGTAATTACCTTAATATTATTTTTTTATAAAGCCAACTATAACGTTTAAGTGTTGATAAATCCGACTAAATGTTTATTAACGATTGTATAACAATTAGTTAATATCTTTTTCTTGTAAAAAAGATTTTTATTTTTATTTTTACCTCCTAATTAATCGTATAATTTATGAAAAAATTTTTACTTACCAGAAAATCATTTTCGCTTTTGTTTTGCAGTTTAAATTTGTTAGTTTCTTTTATCTCGGGTAAAAACCTTGGACAAAAGAAGGTATCAAACAAAAAAAGGGATTTAGTTTCTTTTTTTGCTAAACCTGAAAACACCTATTTTAAAAAACCGGCTTTGGCATTTTTTGTCATAGCTTTTTTGTTTTTAATAGGAGGGCAGCAGCGTAGTTTTGGGCAGACATCTGTTCAAAATTTTGGAACAGGCACGGGGTCTAATACCAGTCAAACGGGCTCAACCGCTTTGCTTCCTAATCCAACATCAGGGACAACCTATGCAAGGGCTGGAGCAACAGCTCCAAATGCGCCGGTAAATCTTGCTAACACTTCTAATCCGTTAGGAACAACTGGTTCCTTTGTTAGAGCAGTAGCTTCTTCAACAGCATCTGTTACTAAAGTTTCACCTATTGTTAGTTATACAACTGGTTTAGAGTTCTATACTTCAATGAAAGTATTGTTTGGGGATGTTTCTGCAGGTACTACTGCAACAAGTGGTGTTTGGACTTTTTATCAAGGTGCAGGTGTTAATTATTCTGATAATAGTGATGCAGGGACCACACAAGTGTTTACAGGATTAAGATTTACATATGGTGCTTCAGGTGCATTAAGCTTAACTTACAATAATAACGGAACCTATAATTCTACAAGTTTAACTACTTCGGCTTTTACACAGGGTACGGTTTATACAATTGAAATTGTGGGTAATAATAAAACTAGTGGAACAATTAGTTATACCTATAATGGGGGAGCACAAACAGTGGCTGTTCAAAAATTTGATTTGTATATTAATGGAACTTTAGTTGGAAATGATTTAACTAAAGGAACTTTGGCAGCAAATACCTCAATCAATGCAACAACTTTAACAGGAGTTAGCAGTACATCTAATGTTGCAAATATATTTTTAGATGATGTGACTGTGTATAATGCGGTGCCGGCTACGATAGGAACCGCACCAACTACACCATCTTTAGCTATTACTGGTACCACAGGTCATGGATCGGTTTGTCCTAGTACATCAGCTACTCCTATTACTTATACAATAACCAATTCGGGTACTGCCGCATCAGGTGTTACCGTTACTTCAAGCGATGCTCAGTTTGTGGTTAGTGGTTTATCTTCCACTAGTATTGCGGGTTCAGGAGGTACAGCAACTTATGTTGTTACTTTTACGCCTACCAGTGCTGGTGCAAAAACAGCTACCATAACCGTTGCCAGTACAACCTCAGGCAGTAATTCTCCAACGAGTTCTTTAACTGGTACAGGTACTACAGCGGTAACACAAACAGTAACATCTACGGCGGCAACTTTAGTGGCAGGAACTACAGCATCCATTAATGGAAACGTAACTGCTTTGGGTGTTTGTCCTTCAACTACTGAAAAAGGGTTTGTTTATTCTCTTACGAGTGCAAATAGCGATCCGTTAGTAGCAGGAACAGGGGTTACCAAAACTGCAGTTTCTGGTTTATCAACAGGAGCCTTTACACTTGCCTTAACAGGATTAACTCAGGGCACCGGTTATAGTTTTAAATCTTATGTTTATAATGGTACTACTTATACTTATGGTGCGGTAACTACTTTTACAACTACTACACCACCGGCAAATGATTTGTGCGCCAATGCTACTACTCTTACTGTTAATGCAGTAACTAGTGCAGGAACTATGGTGCTTTCTACAAATACAGCAAACTCCTTAACTTATTCTTCGACATCCAATGATGTTTGGTATAAGTTTACTCCGCTTAACACGGGTAGCCATGTCATTACACTTACGTTTACGGCAGCAACCAATAGAGATATTGATTTTGATGTATTTACTAGTGCAAGCTGTCCAACTACTGGTGTGGCAAACTTTACAGCACATGGAACAGGTACAACAGAAACGGTATCCAATACATTTACATTTGGTACTACTTATTATATTCGAGCCATTGATTTTGGTTCGGCTAACGGAGATGCATTTACTATAGGTATTACAGGTCCGGCTGCGGCATCTATCACAGGCACTGCTACAGCGGCAGCATTTACAACAACTTATGGAACGGCTTCGGCTTCGCAATCATTTTCGGTTTCCGGCTCTGGTCTGACAGCAAATCTTGTGGCAACAGCGCCAACCGGTTTTGAGGTTTCTTCGGACGGAATCACTTATGGTGCAACAGCTACTTTCACACAAACCACTGGAAGTGCAAGTGGTACATTAAGCATTCGTTTGAAAGCTACTGCAGCCGTAACAGGTTCTTATAATTCATTAAATATAGTTTTAAGTTCTACCGGGGCCACTTCAGTAAATATTACGACAGCGGCTTCAGGTAATACAGTTACAGCGAAAGCGTTAACCATTACAGCTGATAACAGAACTAAAGCATACAATACTTCATTAGTCTTAGGAACTTTAGCATTTAGTACAAATGGTTTGGCAAACAGTGAAACAGTAGGTGCTGTTACATTAAGCGCCAGTGGAGCTGCTTCGACAGCTACAACACCTGTAGGTACTTATCCTATAACTGCAACTGCTGCTACCGGAGGTACTTTTACAGCAAGTAATTATACTATTAGTTATGTTGATGGTGTATTAACTATAACACAAGCAAGCCAGACTATAACTGCATTAACCACACCTGTTACAAAAACATACGGAGGTGCTACATACAGTATAGCTACTACAGCTTCTTCAGGACTTGTGGTAACCTATTCAAGTTCAAATTCTACTGTTGCATCTGTTGCATCGGAAGGAACAGTAACTATACACCTACCAGGTACGGCTACCTTATCAGCCGCACAAGGAGGGGATACAAATTATACTGCAGCTACCAATGTTACACAAGCTCTTACAGTAAATCCTAAAAATTTAACGATTACCGGACTTACGGCAAATAATAAAGTATATGATGGTAATACTGATGCTACAGTAATCGGCACAGCTTCTTTAGTAGGAGTTGTTTCAGGAGATGAAGCGAATGTTTCATTATTAGGTACGTCTACAGCTACTTTTGTTAGTTCAGCTGTTGGGACAGGTATCCAAGTAAATGTAATTGGCTATTCCTTAAATGGAACAGCTTCTTCATACTATACTTTGACTCAACCAACATTAGCTGCGGATATTATTGCTACAACGCCAACTATTTTTACCAGTGGTACTTTGTCAGCAGTTAATACAACTTATGGAACTGCCAGTTCAGCAACTACTTTTAATGTAAGTGCTCAGTCACTTACTGAAGGAGTGCTAATCACACCTCCTGCCGGATTTGAAGTGTCATCAGATAATAGTACTTTTGCTACTGCAGTAACGGTTGGAACAACCGGAAACTTAGCAAGTACACCAATTTATGTTCGTTTAGCGGCAGCAACTGCTGTTGGAACCTATTCAGGGAATGTGACTTTGGCAAGTTCTGGTGCTACAAGTTTAACCGTTGCTACTGTTAGTAGTGCCGTTTCGCAAAAACCATTAACAATCACGGGACTTACCGGTGTTGGTAAGACATACGATGGTTCCGCTGTGGCTTCAGTTACAGGAACAGCTTCTTTAGTGGGAGTTGTAGGTTCAGATAATGTTTCCTTATCAGGAACACCTTCTTTTGCTTTTGCTAATGCTGATGCAGGTGTAAATAAACCAATAACTGTTTTAGGATATACTTTAAACGGTACGGCTGCCGGTAATTATTCGGTTTCACAACCAACAGGTTTAATCGCAACAATCGGCAAAGCAGCTTCAACTATTTCAGTTACAGGTTCTTCTTCATTTACCTATAACGCAGCAGCTCAAGGACCAAATACCTCAAGTGTTACTGGTTCTACAGGAGCAATAAGTTATAGCTATAACGGTGTTTCACCAACGGTTTATGGACCTAGTGCTACCAGACCAACTAATGCAGGAAGTTATACTGCAGCGTCTACTGTGGCCGCAGATACGAACTATGAAACAGCCACTTCGGCTAATTTTAGTTTTACTATTGCAAAAGCAAACCAAACGATTACTCTAGCTTCAACAGATTCCAGAACTACAGCTACAACAACATATACATTAACACTTAATTCAAGTGCTGGTTTAGCAATAACTTATACTAGTTCAAATAGTGGCGTTGTTACTATCAGTGGTAATACCGTAACTATTGTTGGTGCTGGTACAACAACGATTACCGCTACACAAGCGGGTGATGGGAATTTTAATGCAGCTACAACAGCTACACAAACGTTGACAGTTATACAAGCACCTATTGTTTTAGCAGGTTGGGATTTATTTGGTGTATTAAGTGGAACTACACTTACTACTTATACAGCTACAACTTTCAATGCAGGTTTAGTGTCAACTAGCGGTGCCAATAATATTACCCGCGGAGCAACAGCTGCTTATAGTGGAGCTAATAATTCTTTTAGAACTGCAGGATTCCAAAACAATGGAATTGCCACTACAAATACAGATTATTTCCAAACTACTTTAACGGCTACTACTAGTAAATCTATTAGTTTGTCTGCAATTAATGCTAATTTTTCCGGTACTGCAACTTATACAGTTTCTCCAGGAGTTAGCTCTCAATTTGCTTATAGTACTGATGGAACAACATTTACTTTAATTGGTTCACCAACTGTTACAATAGGAACGCCAGCTTCCTTATCAATTGATGTTTCCGGCATTTCTGCATTGCAAAATGTAGCTGCAGGAACAACAATTACATTACGTTATTATGCATCAGGACAAACTACTACAGGTGGATGGGGATTCACATCAACAGCATCAGGAACAAATGGTTTGGCAATCAGTGGTTTTGTTAATCAATTAGCAACGCCAACAATAACATTGGCAAATGCAACAAAAACATATGGAGATGTAGGTTTCACAATGATTGCTTCTTCTGATAGTAGTGGTGCTATTACTTATACTAGCGGGACTACAACTGTTGCTACTATTGACAATAGTGGAAATGTAACCATTAAAGGTTTTGGTTCTACTGTAATTACGGCTAACCAAACTGCAACTTCAACATTTACTTCGGGAAGCATAACAGCTACGCTAACGGTAAATAAGGCTACAGGTTTAACCATTACGGCTAACGGTGTTTCTAAAACGTATGGTGCTACTTTAAGCAATGGTTCTTCTACTGCTTTTGGTGTTTCCGGTTTACAATATACCGATAGTTTAGGTACTAGTCCAACCGTTACTGTGACTTACGGAACAGGTGGTGCAGCTACTGATTCGGCTACCTTAAGTACAGTTTCTCCTGCGGTTTATTCAGGTACTGCGGTTCCTTCTTCCTTAACAGCAGGTTCAGGGGCTACTTATAACTCAAACAATTATAATGCACCTTCTTATATAAGTGGTGATATTACAGTAAACAAAGCGAATCAGTCGATTACATTTGCTGGAACCGATTCAAAAGTTTACGGTGCAGCAGATTATGCTCCCGGAGCTACATCAGCAACATCGGGTACAAATGCCTTAACTTATTCTACCAACGGAACTACAGTAGCTACTATTGTTTCAGGAAACATCCATATCGTTGGAGTAGGTATAGCAGTTGTAACCGCGGCTCAGGCTGGCGATGCTAATTATAATGCAGCTACTTCAGCCACTCAGACATTAACAGTTTCGGCAAAAGGATTAACTATCTCCGGACTATCGGCAAGCAGTAAAAACTATGATGGTAATACGGATGCTACAGTAACCGGAATCCCTTCCTTAGTTGGAGTTGTCGGTAGTGATGATGTTTCTTTATTGGGAACAGCAGTAGGTACTTTTGCTTCTTCGGCAGTAGGAACGGGTATAGCTGTAACTGTAACAGGATATTCCCTTAATGGTACATCCGCTGGGAATTATACTTTAACACAACCAACCCTAAGTGCAGATATTATTGCCAATACGCCAACACTATTTACCAGTGGAACTTTAGCAGCAGTAAACACTACTTATGGCTCGGCAAGTACTACACCAACTTCTTTCAATGTAAGTGCTCAATCTTTAACTGATGTCATTACAGTTGCAGCTCCTTCAGGATTTGAGGTTTCTTTATCAAGTGGAAGTGGTTATGCTACAAGTATTACTTTAGGAGGTGCCGGTAATGTATCAAGTACTCCTATATATGTTCGTTTAGCCGCTACTACAGGAGCCGGAACGTATTCAGGGAATATTACTTTAAACAGTACTGGTGCTACCGAAGTTACTATAGCTACCGCAAGTAGTATAGTTGCTCCAAAAGGATTAACAATTTCCGGTCTTACCGGAGTGGATAAAACGTATGATACAACTACAACGGCTACAGTAAGCGGAACGGCTACTTTAAACGGTATTGTAGGTACTGATGATGTTACTGTAAATAGTAGTACAGTTACTTATAATTTTGCTACTGCTACAACTGGAACTAATAAACCAATTACGGCTTTAGGTTTCTCATTAAATGGTACAGCAGCTGGTAATTATACCGTGGCACAGCCAACTGGTATTACAGCTAATATTACTAAAGCAGCTTCTTCAATCTCAGTTACGGGTTCTTCTTCATTTATTTATAACGGAACGGCTCAAGGACCAAATACCTCAAGTGTTACTGGTTCTACAGGAGCAATAAGTTATAGCTATAATGGTGTTTCACCAACGGTTTATGGACCTAGCACTACCAGACCAACAAATGCTGGAAGTTATAAAGTAAATGCTACTGTAGTCAGCGATGCAAACTATGCATCAGCTAGCTCAGCAGATTTTAACTTTACAATAGGTAAAGCAGAGCAAACCATTACAGGATTAGCAACAACGGATAGTAAAACAACAGGTATTGCACCGTATAATTTAACTGCCACTGCTCCTGGAGGAACAATTGTTTATACTAGTTCAAATACTGCTGTGGCTACTATTAGTGGTTCTACTGTAACTATTGTTGGTGTAGGACAAACTACAATTACAGCTGATCAAGCAGGTAATTCAAATTATAATGCAGCACAAGTGCAACAAATATTAACGGTAACACTACCTGCTTGCGCATCTGTTGCAGGTACTACTTCATATAACTTTGGCGCTTCAACACCATTTACTGCATCACCAACGTCTACTCAATCAAACGTTACTGCCAGTGCGGTAACACAAGGGAATAGTAATGGCGCATCCACGCTCTTGTCGGCTACTTCTCCATCCACGGGATATACAGGTGCTTCCGGTACAGGTAATGCTGGAATTGCTGCGGTTAATGGAGCATTTTCTCTTACTGCCTCTGCTTATTTCGCTTTTACCGTAACACCGGCATCCGGATATAATTTTACTTTGACCGGAATTAGTTTTGGTTCAAGAAGTACTAGTTCAGCTCCGCAAGCTTACGCTGTAAGAAGTAGTTTAGATAATTATGCTACTGATATTGCTACAGGTACTTTGGTAAATAATTCGGTTTATGCTTTAAAAACTAATACGGTATCAGTTACAGGAAATGGAAATGCTAATCCTGTTACATTCCGTATTTATGGATATGGTGGAACCACAACGGCTGGTTTAAATACTGTTAACTGGAGAATTGATGATTTAGCGTTATCAATATCAACTTCAAATGCTCCTTCTGCTTCGACAGTTGGGGGTAATCAAAGTGTTTGTGGCTTAACAAGTAATGCATTGGGCGGAAATACTCCAGGAGTAGGAACAGGTACTTGGTCGCAAGTATCAGGTCCTGGAACGTCTACTTATAGTGCAGTAAATAGCGGTACTTCTACAGTAACAGCCACTGTAGTCGGAACTTATGTTTACCGTTGGTCAATCACTAATGGTTGTGCTACGACTAATACTGCAGATGTAACTGTGGTTTATAATGCTGCAACATCAAATACCACTACTGCAACAGCATGTGATACTTATACTTGGTCTGTCAACGGACAAGCGTATACAACAACTGGAATACGTTCGGTAGTAACAGGATGTCATACAGAAGTATTGGATTTAACAATTAATTCAAGCACTACAAACACAACTACCATTTCGGCTTGTGACACCTATACCTGGTCAGTTAATGGAACTACTTATACAGAAAGTGGAACTCATACTGTAACCGGTACTAACGCAGCAGGATGTACAGATACTAAAACTCTAGTGTTAACAATTACACCAAGCTCAATTCATACTACTACACATACAGCTTGTGACAGTTATACTTGGAATAGTGTTACCTATACAGAATCAGGAATATATACAGGTCCTACAGCTAATTGTGTAACTGAAAAATTAGACTTGACTATTACGCCAAGTTCTACAACAGAATACACACAATCAGCTTGTGATTCATATACATGGTCATTAAACGGACAAACATATTCAGCTAGTGGTAATTATAACTTTGTAACCGGATGCCATACAGATATATTGCATTTAACAATTACACCAAGTTCAATACATACCACTACAGTTTCGGTTTGTGATACTTATACCTGGTCAGTTAATGGTGCTACTTATACAACATCAGGATTATACACAGGAACTACAACAAATTGTGTAACTGAAAAATTAAACCTGACTATTACGCCAAGTACTACAACAGAATACACACAATCAGCTTGTGATACATATACATGGTCAATAAACGGGCAAACTTATACTACAAGTGGTGATTATTCCCTTGTAAGTGGATGTCATACTGATGTATTGCATTTAACTGTTACACCTAGTTCAACACATACAGTCGAAGTAACGGCTTGTGATAGTTATACTTGGTCAGTTACAGGTCTAACTTATACTGATTCTGATGAGTATTCAGCAACTAATGGATGTGTTACAGAAACGCTATTATTGACTATCAACAACAGTACTTCAAGTTCACAATCAGTAACAGCTTGTGATACTTATACATGGTCAGTAAACGGGACTACTTATACAACAAGTGGAACGTATACGGTAACAGGTACCAATGCTGCAGGTTGTACGGATACTAAAACTTTGAACTTAACAATCAATAACAGTACTTCAAGTTCACAATCAGCTACGGCTTGTGATACATATACCTGGTCAGTAACCGGACAAACGTATACAACAAGTGGAATGTATACGGCAACAGGTACCAATGCTGCAGGTTGTACGGATACTAAAACGTTGAACTTAACAATCAACAACAGTACTTCAAGTTCACAATCAGCCATCGCTTGTGATAGTTACACCTGGTCAGTAAACGGGACTACTTATACAGCAAGTGGAACGTATACGGCAACAAGCACTAATGCTGCAGGTTGTACAGATACAAAAACTTTGGTATTAACTATCAACAACAGTACTTCAAGTTCACAATCAGCCACCGCTTGTAATAGTTATACCTGGTCAGTAACCGGACAAACGTATACAACAAGTGGAACGTATACGGCAACAGGTACCAATGCTGCAGGTTGTACGGATACTAAAACGTTGAACTTAACAATCAACAACAGTACTTCAAGCTCGGAATCAGTTACGGCTTGTGATAGTTATACCTGGTCAGTAAACGGCACTACTTATACAACAAGTGGAACATACACTCACGGAAGTACCAATGCCTCAGGTTGTAGTCATACCCAAACATTAGTATTGACTATCAACAACAGTACATCAAGCTCACAATCAGTTACCGCTTGTGATACTTATACATGGTCAGTAAACGCAACTACTTATACAACAAGTGGTACTTATACTTCAACAAGTACCAATGCTGCTGGTTGTCCAGATACCAAAACCTTGGTATTGACAATTAACCCAATAGTTAACAACACTACAACAGCCACGGCGTGTGATAGTTATACCTGGAGTGCAAATGGTCAGACCTACACAGCTTCCGGTAATTTTTCAGTAACTACAGGATGTAACACAGAGTATTTGGTGTTAACAATTAACAACAGTAGCTCACATACTACCACAGTGTCAGCTTGTGGCAGTTATACGTGGTCGGCACCATTAGGAAATGGAAATACCTATGCAACAAGTCAAACTGGTATTACCAATACTTCTACTAACGCTTCGGGTTGTACACACACAGAGACCTTGAATTTGACCATTGTTAATGAGTCAATAACTTCGCAACCATTGCCGCCATTTATTTGTAATACAGTAGGTTCAACTACCAGTGTAAGTGTTTCTACCAATGCAGCTGTTAGTGGTTATCAATGGCAAATGAGAGTAGTTACTACAGCTGCTCTAAACCCTGTTTGGGGTAATGTGGTTAATAATACGATCTATTCAGGAGTAGACACTGCCACTTTGGGAATTACCAGAGGAGCCAGTGCATTTGTTGCAGGTACTCAGTATAGAGTTTTAGTAACAGGAGCATGCGGAGTTTTAACTTCAAACGCAGTAGCACTTACCGTTATCTTAAGCGTAAAAGCAGGTACAATTACCTCTCCAACTTCAGTATGTTTAGGAGGTAGTATTACCTTTACTTTAAGTGGCTATGCAGGAACGTCACTTCAGTGGCAATCAGCTTTAAACAGTACATCAACATTTACTAATATTGCCGGAGCTACAAGTGATGTATTGACTCTTACGGGAGCTACAGCAGGGATGAATAAATCTTACCGCGCCGTAGTTACCAGTAATTGTGGAACGACTACTACCGCTACTACTGCTATAAAAACTATTACAGTTAGTCCAACAACAGTTGCAGGAAGTATTACAGGAGGAGGAACAGTTTGTTCTTCAGGTTCGGGTACTGTAAAACTTGTAGGTAATGTTGGTACTTTACAATGGGAGTATTCATTTGATGGTGTTACTTATGTAAATGCTCCAAAAGCAGCATCAGTTCCACTTGATAATCCATTTAGTACGACTTCAACCAGTACTACAGGAGCAAGTTATGTAGTTACCAATATTACTCAGAATGTATATTTCAGAGCACGAGTAATGAGTGGCGCATGTTCAGCCCTTTATGCAAGTCCGGTTCAATTTACTATTGGCACATCCGCCTTTGTTGGTACAGCATCCGCTGCAGCTACGGGGCCAATATGTACAGCAACAGGTACTACACTAAGTTTGGCAGGTACTACTGTAGGGGTTATTACATGGCAAAAGAAAACCCCTATAGCTACTACATGGACAAACATAGCCAATTCAAATGTTCCAAGTATTTCTACAGGTAACCTGACAGTAACAACAATGTATAGAGCTTCGGTAACTATTGGATCATGTTCAACAGTTACAAGCAATGAGGTAACCGTTTCAATTGTTGCTGCTCCATTATCAAAAACAGTTACAAGCAATGCAACTACACCATCAGGAGCGAGTTCAGTTTTGGCATTATGCAGAAGCTTTAATGTTGCTAAAACACTGACTATAGGAGCTGGTTATAACGGTGCTATCCAATGGCAACGATCTACTACTACTAGCACCACAGGTTTTGCCAATATTTTAGGAGCAACTTCACAAAGCTATACGATAAATGAAGCTTCAGTAGGAGTAAACTACTACAGAGCAGTATTTACCAATAGTTGTGGAGCTGTGGCAAATGGTATAGCAGTAACGCTATGGTATAAAGATTGTTCAGCTAAAGCAGCAACTTCAGATGCAGGAATTACGGCTTCATTTAATGTAGTTGCGTATCCGAATCCATACAGTGAAACCTTCAATTTGAGTTTAACAACTGCAAGTGAGGCGAAAGTAGGTATCGTGGTTTATGATATGACCGGAAGACTTATTGAAAGAA
>NZ_JANXTI010000014.1 GCF_025352425.1 Flavobacterium sp. | reverse complement strand
AGCATACGCAGATGTTATCAAACAGGCGGCTCAAAAAGAAAATGTAAAACTTGTTTTGCTTTCTTCGACTACTGACAGTTTGTATATGGCGCCATTAGTAGCCGTTGTTCTTGAAGCAGGTTTTGCTTCAAACGTTGTTGGATTGCCGATAAGCACTACGCCATTTCAGGTAAAAAGACACGCTTTTTCAAACAAAGCTTTTAATATTACTGAAATCAGTACAGACTTAAGAGTATTAAGTTTAGCCAAAAACTCTTACGGGATTTTTGAAAACGCGTCTACTTTAGCAGAAGAGGATTTTAATCCAACTATTGGAGAAAATGATTTTGGTGTAAAAGTAGAATTAGTAGAGAAATCATCAGGAAAAGTAACAATTGCCGATGCAGACATCGTTGTTTCTGCAGGTCGTGGATTAAAAGGTCCTGAAAACTGGGGGATGATTGAAGAGTTGGCGTCTGTTCTAGGAGCTGCGACTGCCTGTTCAAAACCTGTTTCTGATTTAAACTGGAGGCCTCATGGCGAACACGTAGGACAAACAGGAAAACCTGTTGCGGCTAATTTATATATTGCCATCGGGATTTCCGGAGCAATTCAGCACATCGCCGGAATCAACTCTTCAAAAGTAAAAGTAGTTATCAATGCAGACCCGGAAGCACCTTTTTTTAAGGTAGCAGATTATGGTGTTGTAGGAGATGCTTTTGTAATCGTTCCTGCACTAATAAAGAAGTTAAAGGAATTCAAGGAACAAAATTCATAAGAATTTATAGATTGTACTAGTTTCAAGGCTGTCTAAATTTAATTTGTTTAGACAGCCTTTTATTTTATAACCAATAAATTCTTTGTAACTTTATCTAATACATTGTACTTTTGCAACTATGAGTTTAGTCAAATTAACTATAAAAGGGATTTCATACAGTCAGACGCAAAACGGCGCTTACGCTTTGATATTAAACGAAGTGGATGGCGACCGCAAACTGCCAATCGTAATCGGTGCTTTTGAGGCGCAATCTATTGCAATCGCATTAGAAAAAGAAATCAAACCTCCAAGACCAATGACCCACGATTTGTTCAAAAACTTTGCCGACCGCTTTGAAATAATAGTAAAACAAGTCATCATTCATAAATTAGTTGACGGTGTTTTTTATTCAAGTCTTATTTGTGAAAGAGACAAAATCGAAGAAATTATTGATGCGCGGACTTCAGATGCAATTGCATTGGCACTTCGTTTTTGCGCACCAATATTTACATATAAAAACATTCTGGACAAAGCCGGCATTTTTTTAAAATCAAATTCGTTTGAAACAGAAAAAGATGCTGATGACGCAAGTGATGTGCTTTCTAATCCGGAAACATTTGGAATGGAAGAGACCAATCAGTCGGGACAAACTTACAGTAAAAATAGTATACCTGAATTGCTTGAACTTTTAGAAGCAGCGGTTTTGAATGAAGATTATGAAAAGGCCGCAAAGGTTAGAGACGAAATCTCAAAAAGAGACTCTTAGTTTTGGTTTCTTTGAGATAACGCGTCAAAAAATTACTAAAAAACACCGAAACAAATTAAAAGTGAAGCAATATTTAGATTTAGTTCAGCACGTTTTTGATAACGGAACTCAAAAAGGCGACAGAACAGGAACGGGGACAAAAAGCGTTTTTGGTTATCAGATGCGTTTCGATTTGAGTGAGAATTTCCCAATGGTTACGACTAAAAAGCTGCATTTAAAATCTATTATCTACGAATTGCTTTGGTTTTTGAAAGGTGACAGTAATATTGCTTATTTGAACGAAAACGGCGTCAAAATCTGGGATGAATGGGCAGATGAAAACGGTGAATTAGGTCCTGTTTACGGACACCAATGGCGCAACTGGAACAGCGAAGAAATTGACCAGATTACCGAATTAATAGATACTTTAAAACAGAACCCGAATAGCAGGAGAATGTTGATTTCTGCCTGGAATCCATCGGTTTTGCCTGATACTTCTAAATCTTTTGCCGAGAATGTTGCCGATGGAAAAGTAGCTTTACCACCATGTCATGCTTTTTTTCAGTTTTATGTAGCTGATGGTAAATTATCTTGTCAGTTGTATCAAAGAAGCGCCGATATCTTCCTTGGTGTTCCTTTTAATATCGCATCTTATGCACTATTGACTATGATGATTGCCCAAGTCTGCAACTTACGCGTGGGTGAATTCATTCATACTTTTGGCGATGCACATATTTACAACAATCATTTTGAACAATTGGAATTGCAGTTGTCAAGAGAGCCAAGACCATTGCCAAAAATGATTTTAAATCCCAATGTAAAGAACATTTTTGATTTTACTTTTGAAGATTTTACTTTGCAAGGATACGAGCCTCATGCTCATATTAAAGGCATTGTTGCAGTGTAAATAAGTTTGTTGTACAAATTTACAAATGAGGAAAAAATGAAAGACATAACAAAACGCTTTCTGGAAAACCCCTTATTATCACCATCAGATATCTGCGCCAGTGTGGAAGGATTACAAGTTACCTGTCTTCTCAATCCGGGCGTATTTCGATTTCAAGAAAAAATATGGCTATTAGTAAGGGTCGCAGAGAGACCCGAGCAAAAAGAAAACTTCATTTCTTTTCCCGTCCCTACCGACACCCGAATGATAAAAATCATTGAAATAGCAAAAGACGATCCTGAATTAAAAGTAATTGATGCAAGAGTTATTAATTATAAAGGTATCAATTACCTTACTACATTATCTCACCTTAGATTGCTATACAGCGACGATGGCATTCGATTTTATGAATCGGAAGATTTCCCTCCTTTGACCGGCGAAGGTTTGCTTGAAACTTTTGGCATAGAAGATTGCAGGGTTGCGCTCATCGAAAACAAATACTATCTCACTTACACGGCTGTTTCTGATAATGGTGTCGGCGTTGGTTTACGCACTACCACCGATTGGAAAAAATTTCAGTCTTACGGAATGATATTACCACCACATAATAAGGATTGTGCCATTTTTGAAGAAAAAATAAATGGTTTATTCTATGCCTTGCACCGTCCGAGTAGTGTAGATATTGGCGGTAATTATATTTGGCTGGCTTCATCACCTGATGGCATTCATTGGGGCAATCATCAGTGCATTATTAAAACAAGGAAAGGATTTTGGGATAGCGCAAGGGTTGGTGCAGGAGCTTCGCCAATAAAAACAAAAAACGGCTGGTTAGAAATTTATCATGGAGCAAATGAGGAGCATCAATATTGTCTGGGTGCTTTTTTGATGGATTTGTATGACCCTTCACAAATAATTGCCCGGACAAAAGTACCTATTATGATTCCGTCTGCAACTTATGAATTGATTGGTTTTTTTGGCAACGTCGTGTTTACTAACGGACACCTTGCAGATAATGACGGTGATTTAATAACAATTTATTATGGCGCTTCTGATGAATTTATATGTGGCGCCCATTTTTCTATCAAAGAAATCTTTTCACTATTAGAATATAACACTTCAGACATCAAAACCAAGAGCATTTAAAATAAAAAAACCTCAAACTTTCGTATGAGGTTTTAAAGAAGAGCGAAAGACGAGGCTCGAACTCGCGACAACCAGCTTGGAAGGCTGGAGCTCTACCAACTGAGCTACTTTCGCATTAACAACGGTGCAAATATAAAGAATAAGTTTACTTGATTGCAAGTTTTTTTATAAAAAACACATCTTTTTTCGATTGGAGTTTTGGGAAATCATATTTTAGGTATAATTGTATTATAGACAAATTGTTATCTATTTATTCATATCAAAAAAATTAAAATTAATATGTTTATCATTAAAGAAATCAACTCAGCGGAGACATTTACAGTACGTCATCCGGTTTTAAGAGCGGGAAAACCGATTGAAAGTTGTCTGTTTGACGGAGATGATTTGACTTCAACCAAACATTTTGGTCTCTATGATGATGACAATTTAGTAGGTGTTATTTCTTTGTTTGAAAGT
>NZ_JANXTI010000005.1 GCF_025352425.1 Flavobacterium sp. | reverse complement strand
CTGTCCGAAAACAGATTTACTAGAAAAATAATTACTTTTACTCATCGTTATTTGAATTTTTGCAACTCTAAATTACGATTTTAATTGAGAAGCCATTTTTATGGCTTCTTTTTTATTTACTTTTATCGGACAACAATGATTTAATATAATAATTTTCATCAAAAAAACATGATGTAAATGAAATGTGTTAAATTTAAGTCTAAATGATTAAAAATAAGCGTTCTTATTTGCAGATATTTGAAAGATAACTATATTTACTCTCTTTTAAATAATAAACTAAATCATGAAAAAAATTTTACTCTTAGTTGTCTTTATTCTATCTGTTACTTATTCTTTTTCTCAAAGGAATAATTCGTGGAAACTTTTTGAAAACAATAAAGCAATTACCTCAGAAAAAATAAGACAAATACCCTATTCTGTTAATCAGAAATTATTAGAATTCGACGTTGTTCAGTTTAAGCAATCGCTTGTTGCTGTTCCGCAAAAATCTTCCGGACATGCAGGAGTGGTTATTCAATTACCCAATATTAATGGAGAATTGGAAAAATTCCAAGTTTGGGAATCTTCAAATTTTGAACCAACGTTGCAGACACAGTTTCCAAACATTAGAGCTTACGTTGGAAAAGGAATAACGGACCCTTCGGCAGTTTTAAACTTTAGTTTTTCTCCTAAAGGAATTCAAACTATGGTTTTCAGAGCCAACACAGGAACTGAATTTATTGAACCTTATACTAAAGATAGTTCTGTTTATGTAGTTTTTGATTCAGCAACCAGAATCAAAGGGAAATTACCTTTTAATTGCAGTACAGAAGACCTTGTTGTTAATCAAAGTTTATCTAATAAATTAGTAAACAGCACGCTATCAAGTGCACAGTCATACAAAACAATGCGACTTGCATTGTCATGTACAGGTGAATATGCGCAATATTTTGGAGGAACTGTTAATGATGCATTAGCTGCTATGAACGCTACGATGACAAGATGTAATGGTGTGTTTGAAAAAGATTTAGCGATAAAATTATTAATTATTGCAAATGATAATTTGGTGATTTATACTGACCCCACTAGTGATCCGTATTCTGATGCAGCAAATATGGCTAACTGGAACGCAGAATTGCAAGCGACATTAACAAGTGTTATAACCGATGCTAATTATGATATTGGGCATCTTTTTGGAGCATCTGGTGGTGGCGGAAATGCAGGTTGCGTGGGTTGTGTTTGTGTAAACGGTTCAAAAGGGAGTGGAATTACTTCTCCAGCCGATAATATTCCAACAGGAGATACTTTTGATATTGATTATGTTGCCCACGAAATGGGTCATCAAATGGGAGGAAATCATACTTTTACACATACTGCTGAAAATAATTCCGTAAACGTAGAACCGGGTTCTGGAACTACTATTATGGCTTATGCAGGAATTGGCGGTGGCGGAACAGATATTCAAATGCATTCAGATGATTATTATAGTTATAAAAGTATTGCTCAAATACAAACTAATATGGGGAGTAAAACTTGTCCGGTTAGTACAAGTTTAGCGGTTACTAATCCTAAACCTGTAGTAACTGTATCCGGAGCAGCATATACAATACCAGTAGGAACAGCATTTAAACTTACAGGAACTGGTACAGGAACAGCTGGCGAAGTATTAACGTATTGCTGGGAACAAAATAATGACGCAACAATAGTTGGTGGAACTGCTACTTTTCCGTCACCGACCAAAACAGACGGCCCTAATTTTAGATCTCGTGTTCCAAGTTCTTCACCCGTTAGATATATGCCACAGTTTTCGGATGTTTTAGCTGGAAATTTGGTTAATACATGGGAAACCGTTTCGACTGTTGCAAGATCATTAGCTTTTGCTTTTACAGTTAGGGATAATGTACTTGGTGGAGGTCAAACTAATAGTGCTGCAACAACAGTTACGGTTGTGGATGCTGGAGGCGCTTTTGCAATAACCAATCCAAGCACAGACAATGTTTCATGGGATACAGGTTCTACACAAACCATAACTTGGAGTGTTGCCGGAACAACAGGAAGTGGGATTAACACTGCTAATGTGAATATTTTATTGTCTACAGATGGTGGTGCTACATTTCCAACTATCCTAGCAGCTAGCACTCCTAATGATGGGTCAGAAGCTATAACGCTTCCCAACACAGCGTCTTCAACAACCAGAATTTTAATTGAAGCAGTTGGAAATATATATTATGCCGTATCGAAAAATATTGCACTTGGCTATACTGTTAGTTCGGTATGTAATACTTACACAAATTCCACAGCATTACCAATACCTGATGGAGTTGGTGCCAATTCGCCTGGCGCAGTTGCTTCCAACTCAATAAATGTACCTGTAACAGGAACAGTATCGGATATAAATATAGGATTGAACGTTACACATACTTACCCGAATGATTTAGTAATCGCTATAAGCAATCCTGGAAATGTAACTCAGGTACCAGTTTGGAATAGAGCTTGTGCGGGTAATAATAATTTTAATGTCACTCTAAATGACGGTTCTCCAGCATTTACTTGTGTTGCCAGTATGACAGGAACATTCGCTCCTTCATCACCACTATCTGCTTTCAATGGTAGACAGTCAAATGGGACATGGTCTTTATTAGTAGCTGATTATTATAATGTTGATACAGGAACTTTAAACTCCTGGTCTATTCAAGTGTGTGCCGATACATTTACTTTGTCTACTCCAACAGTTGGGTTTACTGATTTTGCGGTTTATCCTAATCCGAATAATGGTAATTTCAACATTCAATTTACAAGCAACTCTTCAAACGGCAACGGTGTTAAGGTCTTAGTTCACGATATGAGAGGAAGAGTGATTTTGGAAAATAATTTTGAAAATAGTGCTACATTCAATCAAAACATTCAATTAAATAATGCTCAGTCAGGTGTTTATTTATTGACTGTTACTGATGGGGAAATGAAACAAACCAAAAAAATAGTGGTTGAATAAACTCAATGATTATAAATAGTTTTAAAGAGGTGTTAAACAACACCTCTTTTTTTATAACGCTTTTTATTATACTCGTAGCACTATACTTATCTAAATTGCAAATGATTACGTTAAAGAGGAAAAGAATATATATTCACCTCAATTTTTAGATAAAAATCGTTTTATCTAAAACAATTGTTTATTTTTGAAATCTTTAAAATTAAATATAAATCAAAAATGAAATTAAAATTACTATTTGCATTACTTGTTTTTCAAGTAAGTTTTGCCCAACATAGAACTTGTGGAATGCAGCAGAAAATGTTGCAAATAATGAATAACCCAGCTCAAAGACAAGCATACTTTGAGCAACAGAGTAAGTTTACGGCTGAATTACAAAAAATTGTAACAAATAAAAATGGCAATAGTGTTAATACAGTAATAAGAATTCCTGTGGCTGTTCACTTTCCCGCAGTTGCAACTACATCTGCCTTAAAAGCTTGTTTCAGAACATTAGCACAATCACAGGTTAATATATTAAATGCAGATTATAATGGGACAAATGCTGATATTTCTAACTATGTAGCAGATGCTCCATTTTACCCTGGCACTAACACAGGAAATTTACAAGTACAATTTGTATTAGCTACCCAAAATCATCCCGCGGGAACTGGTTTAGTCAATGGTGATTTGGCGGTAACATTCGGGACAGATTTTTTAGGAACAAACGATGACGATACCACATGGTCGGGTTATTTAAACTTAGTGTGTAGAAATGCCGGAAATGGGATTTTAGGCTATTCAAATCTAGGAGGTTCTCCACTTGCAGGAAATTGTGTTGTAATAGCAAAAGCAGCTTTCGGTTCAGGCAGCGGTTGTACAGGTTATGTTCCTGGGTCACCTTATGATTTAGGGAGGACATTGACTCACGAATTAGGCCATTATTTTAACTTAGACCATACATTTGCTGGTTGCGGAGAATCAAATTGTGCTGTTTATAATGCTAATAATCCTAATGGCGATGGTATTTGTGATACACCTGCTCAAGATGTTGAAGATTATGACTGTCCTGCTGCGGGTGATGTGGTTGGTTGTACCGGAGATTATGCCTTGACAATGAACTATATGGACTATGTAAATGATGCTTGCATGTATATGTTTACAGCTAATCAGGCAACAAGAATGTTGGCATGGTATAATGCCATTGCAAATCAGTTTAAAACAAATGTTTTAGGTAATGAATCTTTTTTACAAAATGATTTTAGCATTTATCCTAATCCAAGTAAGGGCAGTTTTACCATTCAGTTTAAAGATATGATGAATAGTTATTCTGTTGAAGTATATGATGTAACAGGGAAAACGATTTATGAAAATAACTATGACCAATCGTCTAATTTGGCTCAGGTTGTAAATTTAGACAATGCTACCAGCGGTGTTTATTTTGTAAATATTAAAAGCGATAAAGGAATTGTGACTAAAAAATTAGTTATAGAATAAACTTCTTAAAGTCTTTTAAATAAAAGTTCCGTCTAATTTTAAAACTAGACGGAACTTTTTATTTTCCATTAAAGCCATTCATAGTTTCATTTAAACCTCCTAAAGCAAAAGAATCTATTATTTGTTTAGCCACTTCAAATCTTTCCGGAAGTTTTTCTTTTTCAATGTCACTCCATTCGCCAAGAACATAATCAACTTGTTGTCCTTTTTTAAACTCATCACTTATTCCAAAACGGAAACGAGGATATTCGGAAGTGTTCAAAATAAGCTGGATGTTTTTCAAACCATTGTGGCCACCATCTGTTCCTTTCGATTTTATACGAATAGTGCCAAAAGCCAAATTCAAATCATCCGTAATGACCAATACATTTTCCATGGCAATGTTTTCTTTTTGCATCCAGTATTGAACCGCTTTGCCGCTTAGATTCATGTAGGTGTTGGGTTTTAGCAATATCAGTTTCCTTCCTTTTATAGTGTATTCAGTAACTGCTCCTAATTTTGCGGTTTCAAACGAAACGCCTTGTTTTGAAGCAACATAATCTACAATTTTGAAACCAATGTTATGGCGGGTATTTATGTATTCGGCACCGATGTTTCCCAGACCGACGATAAGGTATTTTTTCATTTCTGAATTTTCAGAGGTTGTCTTTGTTTTAAATAAATTCTTAATCCAATTCATTCAGTAAAAGTAAACTAATTTGATTTCATAAAAAAAGCACCAGTACAAACTGATGCTTTTCAATATCTGAAAAATAATTACTTATTTTTTCTTTTTTGCTCCACCTTTCTCTGCTTTTGCAGCTTCCTGAGCCGCTTTCATAGCCGCACGAGAAATCTTAACTTGCGCTACAACAGTGTTGTCCGGGTGCATTAATTTGAAGTTTTTAGCTTCTAATTTTGTAACATATAACTTGTTGCCCATTTGCATTTCAGAAATATTGGCTTCAACAAAATCAGGTAGATTTTTTGGTAAAGCTTTCACTTTTAATCTACGTTGGTTTAAGTTTAAAACACCTCCTAAAAGTACGCCAGGAGAAGTTCCGGTTACTTTTACAGGCACTTCCATAATGATTTCTTTGTCATCACTCAATTGGAAAAAATCAATGTGATTGATTCTGTCTGAAACTGGGTGAAATTGAATGTCCTGCAAAACTGCATTGGTCGTTTTTCCATCCAAATCTATCACAACTGTGTGCGCGTTTGGAGTGTAAACCAAGTTTTTGAAAGCCATTTCTTCCGCTGAGAAATGAACTGCTTGACTTCCTCCGTATAAAACGCAAGGAACCAATCCAGCATTACGTAGGGCTTTAGTCGCAACTTTGCCCACGCTTTCTCTTTCTGATCCTTTAATTGTAATCGATTTCATTGTAAAAATATATAGTTAATAAATAATAAATTAAATTTTAATAAAACTCTTTCTGTTGAATGCCAAACGGTATTACATCAAGAATTTCCCACTAATGGAATTGTTGTGATTGACCATTTGCATTACTTCTGCAAAAAGAGGTGCACAACTCACTACTCTTATTTTTCTTGATTCTTTCTTTAACGGAATAGAATCGGTAATTATCAATTCGCTTAATTGCGATTTTTCGATCTTTTCGTAGGCATCACCTGATAAAATGGCGTGTGTACATATTGCTCTTACGCTTAACGCGCCTTTTTCTATCATCAAATCTGCGGCTTTCGCCAAAGTGCCTCCACTGTCAATCATGTCATCAACCAAAACAACGTTTCGGCCTTTTACATCACCAATCAGTTCCATTTTGTCAATGATTCCGGCTGCTTTTCTTTGTTTGTAACAAATCACTACATCGGATTCTAAGAACTTAGAATAGGCGTATGCCCTTTTTGAACCTCCCATATCTGGAGAGGCAATTATCATGTTTTCTAGATTCAGGCCTTTTACGTATGGTAAAAAGATGGTAGAGGCAAATAAATGGTCTACCGGTTTCTCAAAGAAACCCTGTATCTGGTCTGCGTGCAAATCCATTGTCATCACGCGGGTTGCCCCTGCGGCGTCCAATAAATTGGCTACCAATTTTGCACCAATCGGAACTCTTGGTTTGTCTTTTCTGTCTTGTCTTGCCCAACCAAAATATGGTATCACGGCGGTTATATGTCTTGCCGATGCTCTTTTTGCAGCATCAATCATTAGCAACAATTCCATCAGATTGTCGGCGCTTGGAAAGGTCGAACAAATGATGAAAACGCGTAAACCCCTTATTGATTCTTCGTAGGACGGCTGAAATTCTCCGTCGCTAAATTTTGAAAGGGTCACTTTACCTAGCGGAATACCATAGTTTTTGGCTATTTGTTCAGCTAAATATACACTTTGGGAACAGGCAAATATCTTTGCTTCTGGTTCTTGATGTGGCATTTTAGTAAGTTGTTTTGTAGTTAGTTAGTGTGTGTCGCGTTACCGAGGTGCAAATTTAGAAATAAAATCCAACTCTGAAAGGAAAAATAAGAGTATTTTGTTTAGAGTTTTTAATAATATTATTTACATGTGCAACCTGCTGAGCCCGGATGGCGGAATTGGTAGACGCGCTGGTCTCAAACACCTGT
>NZ_JANXTI010000051.1 GCF_025352425.1 Flavobacterium sp. | reverse complement strand
AGGTGTAGGTTTTGCATTTGTTCGTAAAAATTTGGTGTTGCAGCCAATGCTGTTTGGTGGCGAACAGGAAAAAGGCTGGCGTGCCGGAACCGAATCGGTGCATCAAATTGCCGGAATGGCAAGAGCTTTAGAATTATCTTTTAAAAATTTAGAACAAGAAAGAAATTATATAACCCAATTGAAGGACTATTGTTTTAAACAATTGCAAGTTGCCTTTTCGGAGGTTCCTGTAAATGGAGGCACTACTTTTTACAATATTTTAAATGTATTGTTACCATTTTCTCCTGAAAAAACTGCCATGATTTTATTTAATCTTGATATGAAAGGCATCGCTGTTTCCCGTGGAAGTGCGTGTCAAAGTGGAAGCATTAAACCGTCGCATGTGTTGGCAGAAATGCTGAATGAGGATGAGTTGAAAAAACCAAGTCTGCGCATTTCGTTTTCCCATTATAACACAAAAGAAGAAATTGATTATTTTGTAGAAACACTGAAAGACATATAGGCATATTTACCCAAACTAAATATTGCTCTGATTTCATTTCAAAATATAATCGCCTTTAATAAATAACTTGATGTAATAGTAATCACCGAAAGCAAAACTATTTTAGAGATAGTTTTCATTTGGAAGGTTTTAGCAATCTAATTTAAATAAAAAAACCGTCTTGTAAAGAAAAACGAGACGGTTAAATAATTTTCTTAATAACACGCAAACGATGCGTATGCCGATTTACTTGTGCGTTATAAATTCCGAGATGATCTAAGCGGTCAATCCTTACTTTACCACTGACGTGAATGATATAATTATTATCCATGATGATCCCAACGTGTATTATCTTCCCTTCTTCATTGTCAAAGAAAGCTAAATCACCGGGTTCACTTTCTTCAATAAAACTCAACGCCTCGCCTTGCGTAGATTGTTGGGAAGCATCTCTAAGGAGCCGGTAACCATTCAACTTGTAAACCATTTGTGTAAACCCCGAACAATCTATACCAAAGGGTGTTTTGCCGCCCCACAAATAGGGCGCATTAAGATACATAAAAGCAGTAGTAATCAAATCTGATTTTAGTTTGACACCGCTTATTTTCATGCCTTCAAACGCAAAATTTTCAATATTGATTTCGCTATGATGTAAAAATGATAAAGAAGAGCCTAATGGAATAGGCAGCAATATGTTTGATGGATTTGTGACATATTCAACCAAATCTGAGTTTAATATTATAGCATCTTTGGATAAACTTTCGAAACTCTTTTCAGAGATAATTTGATATTGTTTTGAATCGACCCAGCCTTCATAATTGTCATATTGTAATTTGATTCGGGACCACTGATTTTGAGTTTCCAAAATTTCAAAATGCTCACCAAACAAGACCTGGGAAACGATTTCGCTTCTGTCGCTTGGTTCTGCTCGTAAAGGAATTATAGCAAGATTACAAATAGCAAACATAGATTCAATTTGGAATTCTAATTCGTAATTATTTTAAGCTCTTTCAATAACAATTGCCGAAGCACCACCGCCGCCATTACAAATGGCTGCAGCTCCAACTTTGGCATTATTTTGTTCTAAAACATTAATTAAGGTTACAATGATTCTGGCTCCGGAACACCCAAGCGGATGCCCCAAAGAAACTGCGCCGCCATTTACATTTACTTTGTCATTATCAAGTCCTAGTATTTTAGCATTTGCTAAACCCACTACAGCAAAAGCTTCATTGAATTCAAAAAAGTCAACATCGGAAATAGAAATCCCTGCTTTTTCTAACGCTTTAGGCAATGCTTTTGCAGGAGAAGTTGTAAACCATTTTGGTTCTTGTTCCGCATCTGCGTAAGACTTGATGAAAGCTAAAGGTTTTAATCCTAAAGCAATTGCTTTTTCTTCGCTCATCAACACTAATGCCGCTGCGCCGTCGTTGATAGTTGAAGCATTGGCAGCAGTGACTGTTCCGTCTTTGGTAAAAACAGCATTTAGTGTTGGTATTTTATCCAATTTCACATTGGTATATTCTTCATCTTGAGAAAAGATAATCGGTTCGCCACGTCGTTGCGGAATTTCCACGGGAACAATTTCATTATTGAATTTTCCGGCAGCCCACGCTTTAGCTGAACGCTCATAGGACTGAACAGCATAAGCATC
>NZ_JANXTI010000007.1 GCF_025352425.1 Flavobacterium sp. | reverse complement strand
GATAAGTCTGAAATAAAACAACTGTCATTTTTTTGATGCCTTGTTTTGAGAAACGAGAGATTTTAAAAATTAAATAACTGAATAACAATTAGATAAAAAATAAAAATAGTCTTTTTTATTTTTTATCGGACATTAATGATTGAAGAATTGTTTTCATCCTTTTAGTTAAATAATTGACTTTTCCAAGATATTTTCTTAAATTTGATAATGTGCATATTATTCACTTAAACCTTATCGATATGAAACTGCCAAAAGAAATTATTAATGCCATCATAATATTTGTCGGCATCTCAGCCTACTTTTTAATCATCGATCTTTTTAATTTATCAGATATCTTATGGCTAAGAATGTTTAATGTTCTTTTTGTTTGGTATGGAGTTACGCGAACCCTTAGCTACAACGTAGAGCATGGAAAAAAAGACTATGCCTATAATTTATTTTCAGCAGGAACAACCGCTTTTCTCGGTGTTTTTCTGTCCATAATTGGTTTGGTATCCTATATTCATTTAAGAGGCGGCGATGAATATGTTAATAATCTTTCACAAGATTTGTTATTTGGTGGAAAACCAACCGCCAATCAGTATTGTATCGGTATTTTGTTCGAAGGTGTAGCTTCAGCACTAATCGTGGTTTTTGTTTCGGTGCAATATTGGAGAAGCAAAATGGCAGCCCAAGACTAAAAGACCAACTTCTTATTTATATTTCACAAAATTGTAACTTCCATACAATTTAACTACTTTTGGTGCACGAAAAATTCATTTATGAGCGTTACCAAACACAATTGGACTAAGGAAGAGATCATTGCTATTTATAACAAACCCATGATGGATTTGCTTTACGAAGCAGCGACAATCCACAGAGAACAACACGACCCAAACGTTGTTCAGGTTTCCACATTATTATCTATAAAAACAGGAGGTTGCCCCGAAGATTGCGGTTATTGTCCACAAGCTGCCCGATATCATACCGATATTAAAGGTAATGATTTAATGACAGTAAGTCAGGTAAAAGCCCAAGCTTTGCGTGCTAAATCAAATGGTTCCTCGAGAGTTTGTATGGGTGCGGCATGGCGAAATGTAAAAGACGGTGCAGAATTTGACCAGGTTTTGGAAATGGTGCGAACTATCAATAAACTTGATATGGAAGTGTGCTGTACTTTGGGCATGATTACCGAAAATCAGGCACAACGTCTGGCAGAAGCGGGTTTATACGCTTACAATCACAACTTAGACACATCAGAAGATTATTATAAAGAAATAATTTCTACCCGAGGCTTTGAAGACCGGTTGGAAACCATCGAAAATGTCCGTAAAACCAATGTAACTGTGTGTAGCGGTGGAATTATCGGAATGGGAGAAAGTATACAAGACAGAGCCGGAATGCTGGTCGCACTTTCTACTTTAAATCCCCAACCTGAATCGGTGCCAATTAATGCGTTAGTGGCTGTTGAGGGAACTCCGATGGAAAATGAGAAACCAGTAGCCATTTGGGAAATGATCCGAATGGTAGCTACTACCCGCATTGTAATGCCCGAAACCCAGGTTCGCCTTTCGGCCGGAAGAATGGAAATGTCCCGCGAAGGACAAGCTATGTGTTTCTTTGCCGGCGCAAACTCTATTTTTGCAGGTGATAAATTATTAACTACACCAAATCCTGATGTGAACGAAGACATGAAAATGTTTGAAACGTTGGGTTTGACAGCTCAAAAGCCTTTCATTAAAGTAATGCAGCGTACAACAGTGGAAGCTGAAGATTCTCAATATAAAACTATGGGAGAAAAGCCAAAGTGGTCGCGACCTGGTCATTCTATTGAAAGAAATTTAGAAGCCTCAACAAAAGGGAAGTAATAAGTCGTTCAGAAAATAAAATACACTAAAAAAAGCGGTCTTGTTATTAATAACAAGACCGCTTTTTCTATTTTCTTTTCTCTTCTTACTTAAAGAATAACTTTTTTAGAAATCGTTACGCCGTTTTCCAACTTAATCTTAACAATTAATGTTTGTTGGCTCAACGAAATATTAGAACCCAAAAAGTTGTTATTATTTATGTTCTTAGTTTTGAACAACTCTCTACCAAGCATATCATAAACGGTAACTTCTTGAATGTTTTCAATAGAAGATTTTATAGCTAATTCGCTATGATTGGTGGCAACAAAAACACTATTCTCAATACTAAAATCTGGGTTCCCTAGGGCGGCGTTAGTATATCGCAATACCAATCTATCGTCAAAACGTCCAGCACTAGCGTTAAAGCTATATGGTGCCGTTCTCAAATCGTGAATGATATTTAATTCTTTGTCTTCTAAAAATATAGGTTGACCTTCTGCAAATAATCCATCAACATGGTCAATATTTATGATGTAATCGCCAGTTGTCGTCGTTCTAAAACCCAACGGCACCATATCAGTATTTAAAAATGGCAATGCACGAGCTTGTACAGAAAAATTTTGGTTGTCTACGATTGAATATAAATCAATTTGATTGTTTGTAAAGCTATATCCGTCATAAACATTGTCAAAGCTATTTGTAGCGCCATCAGCATAACCAATTAGCATCTGTCTAAAAGCCGGACTAATGTTGCTTATTGCGCTAGAGTAATTTAACCAAATACGATGTTTTTCTACAGTGGCTATTGCATCGGTTGTCGAATTTGCGTTTCTGAAGAAATTTGTATTGTTGCCCGCTACACGCATACTGTTGTTAAAAGTTATTTGTCCGCTTGCAAAAATCTGTGCAAAGAAACCTTGACCTGCAGCAATTTTACCACTTGCATTCAAACCACCCACTGCGGTACCTGGAACACCATTGGCAGTTCCAAGTTTTGTATACGTACAGTAATCGGCAAAGTTGTAGCTTCCTGTGCCTGAATATGCAGTACCGGAGGTCCAAAAATACAATGCTCCGCCTATCGTTTGGTTGATTGTTCCAGTTATGGTCGCGGGACCGGGAGAACCCGGTTTTATGTTAGCGGCAATAAAAGCATCGGCATCAATAGCCGATGGATACGGATTGCCAAGTAAAATCGTATTTCCGCTAACTAAGGAAGAAGTGTCATAATTTGTTGCGGTTATATTTACTACACCATTGTTGGGCGTACCAACAAACGAATAATTTATAGCCGAAGGCGTCGGTGTATAAAGCGGGTCGTTTTTTACACGTGTAATATAACCCTGACCAGCTATATTATCTGTAGTCAAAGGTGTATAAGTTCCATTCATACCGCCCGTTGTAACAAACTTATAATAACGGTCAAAGGCACTTGGAATTTGATAAAACGATCCTGTTTTAGTTATGGGAGAGCCCCAATAAACATAATCATAAGTTCTCATAGCCCTCGTAGTACGTATGTATGTTATGTCGCCAGAGTTGGAATTTGTAGTTGCATTATCCACATCTGTGACTTGAACAAGACCAGAGTTATTATTAATTAATAAAGAGCCTGCTGGTAGAGTATTAGCAACTATTACTGAATCTGTAACAGTGAGTGTATTACCTAAACCAACAGTATTACCAGAATTTACAGTTAAAGAAGCTCCATTTTCAACAGTAAGGTTTAGTGCTAATGCACTGTAATTATCTCCTGAAATCACAGCCGCATTAAGTGTTCCTGCTGAAATGAAAACACAATCCGTAGCGGATGGCACTCCTTTTGGTGTCCAGTTTTTAATTGTATTCCAGTTCGCGTCAATTGTTCCGTTCCATCGCTTACCGTGACTGTCAAACTCCCATGCCCCTATATCTGGTGTGGTGGCATCACGGATTGCGCTATTATAATCATCTGTAATACTTCCTATAGAAGCTCCGGCATTATTTGCCGATGAAACATTACACAGGGATTTTGGTTTTAGATAAAGAGAATTCGAACCGATGATGGACTCGAAATAAGTGGTAGCATCAAAAAAAGACTCTGTTAACGAGTCCGCATCTCTTGTTGCTCCAACTCTTGTTTGAAAATCAGTTAGTGTTTGGTCTGAGTTTGTTCCATCATAGAAAATTAATTTAGTCGCTCCTGGAGTTCCCGCATAAAACAAATTATTATTTGAAGTACTTGAATAATAGGTTGGATCGTATACTAGCGAAGTTTGGAAAGCAGCAGCACGACCTAAACCTTTTGGAGTAGATGTGTTAATTAAAATATTATTTCTTACATCAAATACCGTATTGGTATTTTCAGCATATAAAGCAGTCGTTCCAAAATCAGTCCCTGAACTAGTTCCTGATAAATAGACTGTATTATTATATATATTACATGTTATTCCTTTAAACACAAAAATGCCCGCTACTGCAGGAGGTCCCGGATAAATAGCGCTTGAAGCACTAGCTGATAAATCTCCTATAATGTTATTATAAATTGTTTCTTTTGAACCGGCTCCATCTGCATATATACCAGCGATGATAGTAGCAGATCCTATTCCCGATAAACCATTAATGTTGTTTTTATATATCCTAACATTGTCTGCGCCTGCAGAAAAAACCCCTATAATATAGTTACCAGTTGTAGAAGTTAATCCTTTGAGTTGACTAATCGAATTATTAAAAACATCTACATAATTTGCTGCTGAACCTATGTAAACACCATAAACAAAAGCCGGTCCTTGTGTAGATATATTATTCAAAATATTATTTGAAACTATATTGGGCGTTCCAGCAGTTCCTGCGAATCCGTCACCAATAATTGCGTAAACACCACCACTCCCATTAGTCCAATTGCTCATCGTGTTACCTGTAATATTTAAAACGGGATTACTTGACAAAAAATCTTCAGTGTCAATTCCTTCTAATACTCCACTACTTAATGGATCTATTGTTATATTTGAAAAATTGTTATTAGTTATTGTATGCGTAACAGAACTTGGTGAACTTCCACGATCATAATATCCATAAAAACCATTTGTTCCACCTGATGTTCTAGCAAAACTGCCAACTATTGCATTACCCGAAATAGTCTTACTTCCATTTGCCGGAGCTGTATAAGTATTATAAATCAAATGTATTTTACCAGTAGTTTTAATAGCTAAATTATTAAAATTGTTGTTGCTGATTGTACATGATAGAGGGGTTCCACCATGAAATATTACAGTAGTATCACCACTTCCTCCAGTAGTTCCTGTATAGGTTAAACCATTAAAATTATTATTTGAAATACTTGTTGCACATGTTGATAATCCACCAAAACAATGAATTCCTCTCAATGTAGCAATCGTGCTATTAGCCGAAAGAATAGCCGTTAAAGTATTATTATTTATGTTTAAAGTATTGCTTATTGTTCCTGCTCCTGAAATGGCTATAATATAATTAAGTCCAGACGTTGCTGCAGAGTTTAGAGAAATAGTATTATTGTTTATATTTAAGTTCGCCATTGATGTAGCATTATTATATAAAGCATACGTAGGACCACTACTAGCTGTAGAATAGTTGGTAACAATTGTATTGTAATTAATGGAAACTGTATTAGAAAGTGGTGTTGCACCGATACTATTTTCTATTCCGCTTAATTGACTTGTGGTTGCCCCTGAACTAACAGTAATGATATTGTAATTGATGGTTGCATTGGCACTAGTACCTGCTTGAGCAAAAATTCCCCTTAAAGTAGTTGTATGATTTATTCCGGAGCCGTTGTTATTGTTTACTGTATTGTTGGATATATTAACACCCCATTGATTATTGACGCGGACACCGGCGGTAGAATTAGTACTGCTGCCTCCATAATTTAAAATCGAATTACCCATGGTAGCGCCTGCAGCCGGAGTGCCTCCAATATCATTATTTAAATCCCCAAGAAAGGTTGCTGCGGTTGGAGCTGGTCCAACCCCTACTGTGGCTAAAAATCCACTTAATCCGATGCCTCCATACCCTCCATTGGTGGTATTACTATAAAACTTATTACCCGAATTGGTACCATTAGTTGCTAATGTTCCACCATTGGTCGGAGTTAGATTAGTGGTAGCAGCCGCAGGTGTTGAATTCAAAACCTCAATCGCCCAAGATCCAGCAAACATTGGTCCGGAGCCAGATACACCATTAACCCGTTGCATATTAAACGTGCAGTTTTTAACGGTATTGTTATTACAGCCGTCTCCTGCATTTAATTTAAAAAAGGCAACGCCAAATTCCATAGTGGCAGGATTTGTCGTATTCCCGTCTGTAAAAGTCAATCCATCTAGTGTAACATTATCAGCGCCGTTTAAATATAAGATTCCGTCTGGCGAAGCACTGGCGGGCGTACCCGTTCCAACACCTGCGTTTAGGGTTACTGTCCCACCGACTTTTTGAAAAGTAATTGTGTTTGATGAACTTAACGTAGGGTTTAGCGTCGCGCTGCCAAGACCAATTCCTTTACTAGGTGCCGTCTCACTATGCCCCGCAGCTATGTTAAAAACTACAGGACCGGCAATACCATTTGTGTTAAGATAGGATGCGGCGCTTGCCACAGTAAGGAAGCATGAAGAGGGTATAGCGTAAGTACCTGCTGCTAAAATGCCAGTTAAGGCACACACATAAAGTGTAGCAGAAGCAGAGGTTACAGGATTACAAGGAGAAGTACCGCTTACAACAACACGATATAGATTACCGTTATCACTTATAACTGTGGCTGGCGTAGTATAACTCGCCGAATTGGCTCCTACAGAAATCCAACTGCTACCTCCGTTAGTAGAAAATTGCCATTGATAGGACAGCGCTGTTCCTGTAGCGGCAACTGTAAAGGTAACCGAACCACCTATTGTAGCGGATTGATTACTGGGTTGCGTTGTAATGGTTACCGGTGCGTTTATAGTAACCGGATAAGAAGTTGTATTTGAATTTGTAGACCAACAAGAGGTAGAAGAGTTATAAGTTCTAATCCAATAGGTGTTAGTAGATGCCACCAGTAAAGGAGTGGCGGCATCATTAGCCGTGTTAGTTCCTGTGGCGCTCGTTTGCCAGTAGTAAAAAAGTGGAGATGAAACGGTTGCCGAGCTACTCAAAGTGGTGTTAGTGCAAGCTGGTGTTGTTCCTGATATAATAGCGCCAGTGGGCGGATCTGCGGGTGGCGTGCAACCTGTTGGAGCGGTTGCTAATGTTATCGAAGAGTTATTTTCAACTCGACTAGTCGTTGTTGAAGCACTTAACGTATTAGGTATTATAAAAATATTTAAAACTTGACTAGCTCCAACTGAAATGGCAGTTGCCGGAGTAAATGTATAAGTCGTTGCTGACGTAGTTGGTGTAAAAGAGCCGATAACTGTCATTGGCCCTGCACCAATACTATATTGAACCGATACATTTGGGCTACCTGTAGCGGTACTTATACGAGAAATTATAACGAGACTTGATACAGAAAACGTTACTGTTGCATCACTTGTTACACTATATGTATACCATTTACTTGCACCAATATTTGTTGCTAAATTTCCATTGAAACCAGTACCTGTAATTGCTCCTGCCACGGAAGCACAAGTAACACCAAATCCTCTTGTTATGTTAGAAAGTGTTAATCCAGTCGGAGGCGTTGTCCATGTTGATGTTGGTGTGAATGGACAAGTTCCAGTACTTAATCCACTTACCGTTACCGTAGTCTGCCCCCAGGAAAATGCACTTATTAAAAGCGCAATAAAAAGTATCTTAATTTTCATTAAAAATGAGTTATATATCTCATTGATTCCACAACCAACAGCCAATTCTTGGCGCACAAAGAATGTCAAGCAGAAATTCGTAGAAAAGGGGATAACAAATCTACACCTTATTTATCGGAAATTTAACACCGTTATCTTAAGAGCTTATTAAGTTAACTATCATTCATTTTAACTTTTTAAAAACTCCTGCTTTTATATTTTTTAAACCGAATCTATAAAATAATTTTTCTTGAAACCATTACGCCATTTTCCAATTTGATTTTCACAATCAATGTTTGTTGGCTGGCTGAAATATTAGAAGTCACAAAGTTAGTACTACTTATTCCTTTTGCAAAGAACAATTGTCGGCCTAGTACATCATATACAGTTACTTCCTCTATATTCTCAACAAACGATTTAATAGTTAGTTCACTATGATTGGTGGTCAACACTACATTTCCTAAAGTTTCGAAATCAGGATTACCTAACGCAGAATTGGTGTATCGCAATACAAATCTATCATTAAATGTCCCGGCAACAGCCGAAAAATTGTATGGGTTTTGTCTTAAATCATAAATTATATGCAATTCCTTATCTTCTAAAAAAATTGGTTGGTCATGTTCAAACAATCCATCAACAGCAGCAATCGCAATTTTATAGTTCCCGGCTGCCGTAATATGAACTCCGATTGGAACTTGATCATTCTGATCAAAAGGCGTTGGTCTTCCCTGGATTATCAGTGTTTCATTTTCTGCAAGGGAATAAATATTTCTACCATTGGCAGTATTTTTATACGCATCGTATAATCTGTCTAGACCAGTCGTGGCTTCGGGAACATAGCCAATTACTGTTCTAACTGGCTCGTTATTGGAGTCAATTAAATCTAGCCAAATCCTATGTTTATCTTCATTTCCAATTTGTGTTGTTTTGTAAAACTGACTATTATCATAAGTTTTACTTCTCATGCTATTTTTAAAATTGACAACTTGCGTTCCTGTTGCACCATCATTCATTAACACAAAAAACCCTTGCCCGCTGGCTATATATCCATTAAATCCAGATGGGCCGCTTGTTGTTGCTGTACCATTATATGTGATATAATCGTTAGATGTGTAATTGTAAGCAAAAGAGTTATAGAATGAATTAGTTGTAGATACTGGTGCTGTTCCGTGTGTCCACAAATAAACAAAACCTAAAATATTGTTGTTATAAGTTAAAAAGTCTAATGCCTTAATAGCAGATGGATACGGGTTTCCTATTAAATTCCAATTATCATCAAATTTAGTAACGGTTACAGAATTTGCGCCAGAATAATTTACTCCTTGATAAGAACCTCGGGTAATTGAAGATGGGACAACCCCGCTGCTAACAGCCCCGGTAAAAATACTTGGAATACTTGACGCTGCCATTCCATAAGAGCTGGAACCTCTCACAATATAGCCACTAGCGGGAAGCATAATGCCAGATGTGAGTTGCCAATTTCCGGTACTCGTAGGACTATTAATATTGGTTGCTAAAGGATTCCATTTGTATTTAAATCCTGGCGACGGACTTGAGTACAAATTGTCTATTGACTGCCCGATAACTGGTGAAGACCAATAAACATAATCGAACCCTCGTACTCCTGAAGCTGTCCTATAGACTTGAGTATTTCCATTATTTGTAACAACTCCACTATCATTAACCATGACCAATGAACCATTATTTTGAACCAATAAATTCCCTCCGGCATTAACAGTCAAATCATTAATTATTGAAACATAAGTATTACTCTTAATATCTAACGTAAAGCCATTGTTAACGGTAACACTACATACTTCAAAACTTCCACTAACTGAAGTGTCATAATTATTATTTATGATAGCTACTTTACTAGTAGTTGGCAAGCCATTAGACCATGTGTTTCCAGCTTGCCATGTTGTACTTGACACCGCGGTAATCATTACCGCATTTGAGCCCGAATAACATGTGGCGGTATTTTCTCTTATTTGACAATAATATTGATAGCCGATTAAACTAGAAACATCTGAAATGTTTAATGTAGCACTTGTTGATCCGGTATAAACGCCTGTATCTGTTAATGCCGTCCAAGAAGTTGTGTTTGGCGCAACAACATACCACTGATAGGTAAGTGCGTTACCGCCTGCATAACCTTCAGTACCCGCAACAGACATTGAAGTAGCTATGCAAGTTGGTGTATAACTTGGATTAACAGTTACAGTTGGTGGGGTTCCTGATAAGAAACTATAAACCCCTATATCAGAATAGTCATTTGTTGAACAAGAGGATGAACCCGTTCCCAGCCAGTCCGTTACATTCCAATCCGCGTTTGTGTAGGCATACTTAGGCACAGTAGCCGTATTTTTTCTTTTAAAATCGGCTCCTCTATCACCTATTCCTAGACTACTTGCCCATGTTGCATTATTGTAAACACCAAAAGAGTCAATCATGGAAGAAATACTGATCTTATATAATCCTATATAATCATGTCCTCCAGAAGTGAAATTTATACCCGAAATACTTGTCTGCAAATTAGCAAATGTACCATCGCCACCAGAAACTGAGCAAGAAGAACCGCTTAAAGAAGTGCTAACAGTATAAGTTGATAAATTTGCCACAGTCCCTGAAAGTGTCTGTGTGCTATATGATGTAGCGCTTCCATTTGCAAAAAACTGTAAGCTATAATTGGATAAATTAACTGGTGCGCCTGTTCCATTATAAATTTCAATGTAGCTTAACCCTCCATAGGTAGCATCCGTAACCTCGCTTATAAATAAATCCGAAACTGTTAGTGTTCCTTGACATGAAGTAGCAACGTTATTAATAACTGTAAATGCATTTGATGCCTGACAACCTGACGCATTAGTTGTAACTAAAGTTCCTGATACAGCACCAGTAGGAACAACAGCGCTTATTTGAGACGAAGATATTGAAGTAACAGTCGCAGCGACTCCATTAAAAGCTGCTGTAGCCCCAGTTAGATTATAAGGGGAAACGGCCTTAATTGTTACTACGGTGCCAACCGGTCCCGAGGTTGGAGTTATTGTATTTGAGGTAGGTGCACAAGTCCCATTACCTTGAATTGAAAATGTATATGGATTTTCTCCGCCAGTATAATCATTGCTAACAATAGAAACCGTAGACGTTAATGTCCCAAGCATAGTTGGGTTAAATGAAATTGTAAAATCAACAAAACTAGCACCGCTTATAGTGTAAGGAGTACTTGCTGTAACTGTAAAATCTGTGCTATTAGATAATGTTATGCTTGAAATACTAAGAGATAATACTCCTAAATTTTCAATTCTAAATGTTTTGGTTTGTATATTCCCCACATTAGTAGCAGCAAACAATGTATTGTCTAAACCTGAAGGTGTAATAGTTCCCGATGCAATACTTGGATTAGTCCCTATAACTCCTTTTATATTTATTTCCGGATAAGCGGAACCTGCTGAGAAATCATTAGTTGCAGAAGGAAAAGTTGTTCCTGTTACTGTACAAGTAGTTGAGCCAATAGCGGATCCTCCTACATCAACCCAATTTGTACCATCATGACGCGCAGGAAAACAACTTGCTTCAGTTCCTGTAACATCACTTACTCCCGAGATATAAGTGCCAGCAAAAGTATAACTGGCAGGTGCAACGCCCGATGCGGAAACTTGCCAAAATCTTGATAAATAACTTGTTGCTCCAGTGTTGCTAGGATGAATAGCATCAACCACTCTAACGCCTACCGTTCCTGCATAAGTTCCTCCCGAAAAAGTTAAGGTAGCTGGCGAATAGTCTATGCCGGAAGTATTGTCTCCAATCGGATAAGTGAACGCTCCGGCAGCACTAAATGTTTTAATTAATTGTCCTCCGGTAGTTGAATAAGCTAAAACATAACTATTTGAACCACCACCACTAATACCGGCACTTGCCCCTAATGTTAAATTATAATTGTTTGGACTTAAGCCTAAATCTATCAGACCATTTGTTAATACTAAACTATTATTAACCGTTAAAGCTGATCCCATCACGCAACCTATAGTTGCCGCCTGACGGTTCATCGTAAACGTTCCGAGATTAAAATCGGAGGCGAAAGTTACAGTACCTATACTTCCTGTACCCAATAGCGTCAGGGTTGAATCTGTTATCGTAGTTGGAATGATACTTCCTTTAAAAGTTCCCGTTCCCGTTATAGTTCCGCCATTACCGGTCGATCCTATCGTTAAGTTTTTCCCGTTAATATCAATCACACTGCCTGCACCAAACGTAATAACATTCACTCCTCCTGTTGACGAGGACGATATTACAACATCACACAATAACTGAACAACCGTACCTGCTGAAGTTACCACAAAAGGAATGGTTAAAGCCGTTACAGAATTAACAGTTTGGCTTGTACCTGTAAACCAGATAGCCCTGCTGTTACCATTAAAAACTCCGGCGCCTGTATTGGTATAATTTCCTCCTACTTTTAAATCATCTCCTATTACAGCTCCCAAAGTTATGGTTCCGGCATTCGTAACATTCCCCGGTACCGTCAACGCGCCGCCTGTTGTTGTAGCTCCAAAATTCAAAGCTGAACCGGCGTTGATATCCAATTTACCATTTATGGCTTTTGCCCCTGTATAAGTAAGATTATAATAATTCAATGTTGTCGCAATTAATGTTGTCGGACTATTAGTAATCAAAACATTATTAGGTAACCCTGGTGTTCCTATAGGTCCGCTTGTTGCACTAAATTCAATCGCCCTGGTGTAGGAACCCCCTGTAGCATACGATAAGGTAGAAGCACTTCCATAAATAGGTGCGTTAGTTAATACAAAACCGTTAGCTTCAATTTGTAGTGTACCAAAAACCGTTAATAAAGAAGCTCCCGGTATAATGGCACCTTGCTGTAATCTTATAGTCGTGTTAGCATCTGTAACCAAAGTTCCCGAACCTGCTGCTGAAATGGTAATGGCACTTGTTGTAGTTTTTAGAACTCCACCTGCCACCAAACTCGTAATGTTTTTTACACCACTGCCGCCGCATCCTAAAGTACCTCCTCCTGAAACTGTTAGCGTTTGTCCGTTCAAGTCTATAACAGAGGTAGCATTTGTAGAGTTTAAAGTCAAACCGGCTGACCCGGAAACGGTGATATTAGTTCCTGTAGCAATTTTTAAAGTACCGGTAAATTGAATTTCTATTGTATTAAATGTTTCTGTTCCTCCTCCTGAAACAGTAACAATGTGTATTGTATTAGCAATACCGGAACTAAAAAAAACTTTACCTGTACTTGGTGTAAAGACTGCTGTTGAAACTCTGTTCCAATTGCCTGCTATATACAAATTGTTACTGGCGTTTATAGTAAAATTACCGCTATTAATATTTAAATCACCTGCCATGCTTCGGGCAGTTGCCGGAGTGGTAAGCGCAGTTGTATTTTGTATTGTAACGTTTTGAGGTGTCCCAAGCCCTGCCGCGGGCGTTGGACTATTTCCAGTCCACTCATTAGTCACGCTACCCGAACCTCCTTGGTTGTATACCAAAGTCGAACTACTTCCATAAGTAGGCGCAGATGTAGCAAAAGAACCTCCTGAATTAATCTGACAAGTACCATTCAATGTCAAAGTAGTAGTAGTCAATGTTACCGAAGCGGATGTTTGAAAAACGCCATTTACCGTCCTGTTAGCGGAATTCATTGTTAAACCACCCGATAAAACGGTGACATTATACGGACCACTAGTTGGCCAATATTGATCTGTGTTTACAACCGTTACCGCAGTGTTTAACGCCAAAGTACTAGGTGAACCACCATAAACAAAGTCGTTACCCGTGACTGAACCTCCGGTATCTAATTGGAATGTCCCGTTAACGGTTGTAGTGCCGTTATTATTATAAGCAAAAGCGCCTGAGACTAACGTACCGCCTGAATTTACAGTAGTACTTGTCCCTGCATTTCTAGTGTTATAAGAAGCACTATCCATTGTTACCACATGTCCCGATGCTATAATAACATCGGCATTGGATGCAGGCACCACGCCACCTAGCCAAGTTGTGGTGGCAGACCAATTTCCGGTTTGTGCTGAAGTTATTAAGGATGGACAAGTTAGTGAACCCATTAAAGCAGCCGAATAATTATAAGCCAAATCCCTATGAATAACAGCATATTTATAGGTGGTACCTGCCGCAACGGTGGTATCAGTATAAGAAGTAGCTGCTGAACTTACTGACGTGGAAATAACATTCCAAGTGGATACTGTATTTGGTCCCGATGCTCCGCCGCCAACCGAATAAACCCCTTGGTCATTCATGACCGGTGAAGCCGCTGCCAAATTTGTAGTCCGTAAAATAATAGTATTTTGTATTCCTGTAGCTCCTGCGGCAGCTCCATCCGAACCATTAGTCCAGGAAAAAGTAGCCGAACTTGTCAATGTAGCACCCGCTGTAAACGACGTTGCCGCAGTAGGTTGTGTTAAATCTATTGTTGCTGAATTAAAATTATACATTATGAAATCATCCGACGATGCTGTCCCTGGTGTGCCATTCGTACTAGCCCTGAAAAGGATTCTAGCTTTGAATCCTGCAGACCCACTTGCATTTATAAGAGAATAGGTATATCGGGTATATGTAGTGGTTAAAACTGGTAAACTCGCACTGTTACTATATGAAACACCATTAAAAAGACTAAATTGAATTTTTATTGTAGTTGTTGTTGCTGCTTTTGCCCATCCAATTAAATGAGCATATTCGCCATTCGCGACCGTTGTTGTTGAAACATTATCATTTGCTTGTCCAGGAGTAGTTGAGCTAGTTGTGTAATCTAATGCTTTAACTCCTGTTCTTGAATTAGTATTAACTGTACCACCTGATCCCAATGTCCAGTCCGTTCCAGCATTGAGAGCCGCCTCAAAACCACCATTAGTAGGGGTTTGAGCAAATAAACCAGCAGAAAAAAGCAGCACAAGAATAACTAGTAATTTTCTATTTTTCATATAATTAAATATCTTTTTAAGCCATAGCAAAAGGCCTTTTTTGGCGCACAAAAAAAGGTCAAGACGTAATTAGTAGAAAAGGGGAAACAAATCTACATCTAAATTACTAAATTACAATGGTTTTAAGTTATTAAAACATTATGATTTACACTATTTTATAACAATTGATGGCAATTTCTGCAACGAAAACGTTATAGTTCGGGTTTTATGTTCAAACCAATAGATAAATTTATAAACTAAATCTTAAAATAGTAGCTTCTTTGAAATAATTTCGTCATTCTCCAGAGTAATTTTCAGGATTACCGGTTGATGGTTCATATCAGGCAGATTCATAATAACTTCCTGGCTATTTAAACCTGGTATTTCCTCAATTGATCTTCCTAACAAATCGTATACCTTGATACTGACTATTTTTTCAGAAAATGAATAAGCCGTAATTGTATTTTGATTGCAGTAAACCAATACTTTTTCAGCAGTAGCGGTATAATGAGGATTATGGCTTTCTGCTCCGGTTCGGTTTTGGTAACGCAATTTGAATCGATTGGTGAACTTCCCGGCTTCGGAAGTAAAAGTGTAAGCCGTTGTTCTCAGGTTGTGTATGACACCTGTCATGGTATCTTCTATGTAAATTTCCCTATTGGCATTTTCAAATAATCCATCAATAGCCCCCAAGGCAATAGTGTGACTTCCGGCAGTGCTGATTTTAACTCCTATTGGCACCACATCAGAATTTATAAATGGAGCGGGTCTTCCTTGAATATTCATCGCCTCATCATCTATCAATGAATAAATACTCATGCTGTTTCCCACCACAAAAAAAGCGTCATACAATCTATCTTTAGCTAAAGTTGCTCCCGATAAATATCCTATCAAAGCACGACTTGATTTACTTGAACTATTATTGATAAGGTCTAGCCAGATTCTTCCTTTTTGACCACCTGATGAATTGTTTGTAGGAGAATTTGCTTTATAAAAATAGGAGTTGTCATAATAAGTGTTTGGACTTCCTACGGTTTCTCTCAATGAATTATTGAAAGTTACTTTTTGAGTAGCATCGGCGGGGCCATCATTCATAATTACAAAAAATCCCTGACCGGAAGCAATATACCCGTTGAAGGCACTAGGTCCGCTACTCGAGCCCGTAACATTATAAGTAATGTAATCACTTGGATCGTAATTGTAAACGAAGTTTCCATAAAAAGGATCTAAAACGGCTGCATTAGGTAAAGTACCATGTGTCCATAATCGGATGTTACCATCAATATTGGCATTAAGTGTTAAAAACTTAATGGCGCTAATAGAACAAGGGTATGGATTTCCTAATAAATTCCAATTATCGTCTTTTATACTTCTCATAATTCCATTGGGTCCGGTCGAACCGGCATTAGTATCATTCCCTCTGAAAATACTAGGTTGGCATACGCCGGTAAAAGGAGTTCCGGTAAATGTAGCGGTAAAATCAGCCGCTGCAGCATTGTTGTAACTATCAGGTCCTCTCACAATGTAGCCTTTAGATTCCTGCATTATTTCACTGGTGTTTTGCCAAGTTCCTTCACCACCATTAGCATTGGCCAGTGTAGTGTTCCATTTCCAAATAAGGGAAGTAGGAGAACCTGGTGATATACTTTGCACTCCAAAACCGGAAACCGGTGAAGACCAATACACATAATCTGTTTTCTTAATTGTTGCCACTCTCTTCACATCAATACTTCCTGAATTAACACCGGTGTCATCTATTTGAATTAATGAGCCGTTGTCATTAACAATAATATTCCCTGTTGGTTTTACCGTTAAATTATATTGAATAGCAACATATTGATTAGCAGCAATGGTGAGCGTTTTCGAGCCCTTAACAATAAGGCTACACGCTTCAAAACTTCCGTTCAAAGCTGTATTATAAGTGCCGTTAATGATAGTTAACAGAGACAACGTTGGTGCTCCATTAGACCAAGAGGTGCCATTCCAAGTCGTTGACAAAGTCGGGGTATAATTGTAAGTGCCGATATCTGTGTAATCATTTGTCGGACAAGCTCCTGAACCCGTACCTGCCCAGTCTATTACTGTCCAGTCAGCATTAATATAAGTGGTACTTGGTAAAGTTGCAGCTGTGGGATTTCTTCTAAAATCAGCGCCTGATGTACCAATGCCTAAAGAGGAAGACCAGTTACCGGTAGCATCTCCCCAACTGTCTATTTTTGTAATGCCTTTATAAAGAACTATCTGGTCATCAGCAGCGACGCCAAAATTGACACCATTCACCGTCGTAATTAAGTTAGCCAAAGAACCATTCCCTCCGGTTATTCCGCACTGAGAAGCGCTTGGAGAGGTGCTTACCGTATAGGTTTGATCATTACCAAGCATACCGGAAAAAGCGGGTACTCCACTAACCCCTGTTGTTGCATATGGTGAAGCGGCTCCATTAGCGTAAAATTGTAAATTATAGGCAGAAAGATCAACAGAAACACCTGTTCCGTTATAAATTTCTATATAACTGAGTCCACCATAATTGGTATCAGTAACCTCACTTATGATTAAATCCGAAAGAACGGCACACGCTGATGCAGCTGTTAAAACAGTAAAAGTTGTAGTAGCCGAACAAGGCTGCGTATCAGTAATGACTAAATTCCCGGTAGTCGCTCCCGTAGGAACCGTTACGACCAATTGCGTAGCAGAACTTGAAACAGTGGTTGCAGTTATCCCGTTAAAAACGGCTGTGGCTCCACTAAGGCTGCCTGAACTTGCAGTAATAGTGACCTGACTGCCTACAATTCCCGCTGCCGGCGAAAGAGAAGAAATAGTTGGAGGCGTGCATGCCGCCGTAGTTGTTCCGTTTAAGGTAACATTGACCACATTTGTACTAATATCTAAACCACCGGAACCAGCAGTGCTGGTAGCTCCATAGCCATAAATCCTAAAAGTAATAGCTGATGCACTATTTGTAATTCCCGATATGGCAATAGTATTAGCCGTTCCAATAGCTGCAACCGGAGCGATGGCACCAAGATTAGCAGCATAGCCATCAACTGACGACCGCAAGGCCACATTTTTTGGCCCTGTTCCTGATGAATCCCAATTAAATACAAAAGATGTTGGTGTAAAAGTAGCGCCGGAAAGAGGTGTGACCACAAATTGTATATAATTATTTCCCGCTATAGCCTCGCTTAAAGTACTCCCTGCCGCCGTATTACCGGCATCAAACCAATTGGTTCCTCCCAACCTGTTAGCATTGCCCGCTGCGGTTATAGAACCTGTCGTCAAAGTAGAAGCATTAATATTAACATTATTAAAAATACTAGCTTCCGTAGTTTCTAAGCCTGTATTGCCAAAAGTATTCCACTGTAATAACTGGGCATTTGCTCCCATAGAACCAAACACACAAATTATAAGCGTTATAAAAAATATTTTTTGTTTCATTGTAAAATGAATTATGTTATCTTATTCGTTTTCAAAGTAATAGACGCTACCTTGCAGAACAAGGTCAGGATTTTATTAGCAACAAGGGGATAATAAAATTAACAAAATTAAAAGCAGTACATGCTTAAGAAAATATTAATAAACAGTATGTTTATGAACATTACGTCTAAATTCATTGAAAACGATGTTTTTAGTTACGTTTTTTAACGCAATTGGGTTTTATAGCTTTGTTATTACATCAGTATAATCTTAAATAAAACAGCATTGCTGCTTATTTTCAATTTTCTAACTTTGCCAGAATTGGTATTTGCACATAAATGAACGACGCACTAACACTAAAAGAAGCACAACTCAAACTGGAATATTATTGTTCCTATCAGGAACGTTGTCATCAGGAAGTGGTGCAGAAAACCAGGGATTTAGGCATGAAAAACCAAGAAATAGATGCCATTGTTGTTCATTTAATCCAACATAATTTCTTAAACGAAGAGCGTTTTGCCCGAAGCTTTGCCCGGGGAAAACACCGTATCAAAATTTGGGGCAAAATTCGTATCGTCAACGAACTTAGGCAACGGCATATTTCAGCACCCAATATAAAATGTGCACTATCCGAAATCTCCGATTCAGAATACGAAGCGGCGTTTAATAAACTGGCAGATCGGCATTGGGAAACCATCACAGAAAGAAATACCCAGAAGAAGAAAAAAAAGTTCTGCGATTACCTCTTACGCAAAGGCTGGGAAAGCAATTTGGTGTATGAGAAACTCAAAGAATTGTTGCCCTAATCCGCTGGAAAATTCAATTTCCTCAGGACACACCGTTACAAGCTTCAGGCTCATCTTAAAAAACAACCGCGGTTGTTTAGTAAAGTTACCGTGGTTGTTTTATAAAGTTACCGGGGACGTTTTTTGAAACTACCGTGGTTGTTTTTATTTATCATCAGGAGGAATAAATATATTGGACAGGATAAATGAATGCTTTCATTATAATGAAAGCAAAATACTCACCGCATTACCGCCAAAACCAACGGCGTTTACCAGTACGTTTTTAATAATCCTTTCGGGGTTTGAAACCCTGAAAAGGTTGCTGTATGGAACGCCTATAAACTGTTGGTGTTGCATCATGAGGAGCGCCATTTCAATATTCAACATTCCGGAAGCACCAAAGGTGTGGCCCACTTTCCATTTGTTGGTCGTCAACATCGGAAGCTTTTTGCCACCCGAAGCCAAAGGTCGAACTGACGAAGTAAAGACTTTTTGTATTGCTTTGTATTCCGACTTATCGCCTTTTATGGTTCCCGGCGCATGCATCACAACCACATCAACCTCTTCCGGGGAAAGATTTTGCAATGCCATTTTCATCGATTTCTGGAAACATTCTGCTTCATCTGTGATGGAAATACTGTGTTGCAAATCGTCTGTAGCATAACCAAACCCGGTAACGTATCCTAAGGCATTTTTTTGTTCTCCAATTTCCAAACACGCCATTGCAGCGCCTTCGCCTAACACCATCGAGTTTTTGGTTTTATCCAAATCTAAAGCTCTGCAGGGAAAGTCTTCATTCGTTTTAGCATAAATCTTCAACGCCTGCATTTGGGCAATCGTAAATGGGGTTAAGGGCGCTTCGCTTCCGCCTACCAGAAACTTATCAGCCATACCTGCTTGCAGCCAGGCAATTCCGTTAAGCAAAGCGTGCAAAGCGGTAGAACAGGTTATAGAGTGTGATAACTCCGGACCTTTTGATTTCAAATCATGGGCAACCCAGGTAGAAATGTTTCCCAAAGTTGTACTTGGCGAAGTTAGCGTCGGTGTTTTTCCCGTTTCCAAAAACTCCTTATGATGCTTTTCAAATAATTGTGTAGCACCGCGGGAAGAACCAATGTTGACACCAAACTGAGCGTTATTCCAACCTGCCTTTTTCACAGCTTCCCTTGAAGCCAAAATAGCATAAAGCACCGAATTGTCAAGTGCCTTGTATTTCACGTCTGAATCCCGTAATGCCTGAGCGTCTTGTGCTAAGCTGTTTGATAATGGTGCCACCAAATGAGTGTTGTCGCCAATCATCCTCTCAACAATCAATGTTTGCGGAGTTAAATATTCATTCCAAACCTCAGAAGAAGTTTTTCCCAATGGAGAAAAGGAAGCAATTGAAGTTATGGCAATAGATCTTTTCAAAAGAATGTTTTAATGGAAATTAGTAGTGCAAAGCTACACTATTCCTAGCGCTTTTTCCACCGTCGCATATACTTTTTCCAGTTGGGAATTGGTAATAATATAAGGCGGCAAAATATAAACTATATTTCCAACCGGTCGCAGGATTACACCATTCTCCATAAAGAAATTATAGAGCGTGTTGCGCATTGTGCCGTAATAACTTTCCTGTTTTTCGGAATGGATTTCTAAAGCGAAGATGACGCCAAGAACCCGAGTGGTTTTTACTTTTGAATGTGATTTAATTCTTTGTTCAAAGGCCAAGTGCTGCTTATTTACCCGCGTAATATTACCTTGCATTTCCTCTGTTTGCAGCAGATTAATACTCGCCAAAGCAGCGGAACAACCTGTTGGATTTGCGGTGAAGGTATGGCCATGAAACAACGCTTTATTGGTGTCATCATCATAAAACCCATCAAAGATTTCCTGTGTGAAACTAGTTATAGCCATTGGGATTGTTCCACCGGTTAACGCTTTTGACAAACACATCATATCTGGTTTGTTAACCAAATAATCTGTAGCGAATATCTTTCCGGTTTTCCCAAAACCCGTCATTACTTCATCGGCAATGGTAAACACCTGATTTTTGCTGCAGATAAGAATCATTGTATCTAAAACTTCCGGACGGTACATCACCATTCCCGCGGCGCCCTGAACCAAAGGCTCAAAAATAAAGGCAGCATATTCATTTGTAGACACTAAATTATGTAATGCCTGTAAACTCTGTTCTTCATTGCCAATTGTCGGAACCGGAATTCGAACAACTTCCAATAACGAACCTTTGAATGCTTCAGTAAAAAATGAAATACCGCTACTGGCCATGGCCCCAAAAGTATCGCCATGAAAGGCATCTTCAAAAGCAATGATTTTTGTTTTCTTTATCCCTTTGTTATAATTGTATTGCAATGCACATTTTAAAGCGACTTCTACCGCCGTAGAACCGTTATCGGAATAAAAGAGTTTCTTTTGGTTTCTCGGCAGAATGGTCATCAGCTTTTCGGCCAATAAAACGGCTTTATCATGTGTAAAACCACCAAACAGCACGTGCTCCAAAGTTGTCAGCTGTTCATAGATCGCATCTGCAATAATTTTATTGGAATGACCATAAGGATTCACCCACCAGGAAGCAATGGCGTCAATATATTCCTTGCCATTCTCATCCCAAAGCAACGCGCCTTCTCCTTTGACAATAGCCGGAAAATCAGCCGCTGTTTTGTGCTGCGTATAGGGATGCCAGTTGTATAGTTTGTCTCTTTCGGAAAGGTTCATTTTTAAGAAGAAAGAAGAAAGAAGCAAGAGAAAAGACTTGCCCTTTCTAATTAGAAATGCAAAGATAACTAAGAAACATTCTTGCTTCTTGTTTCTTTGCCCTTGTTTCTATAGAGTTAAAAATTCATCACGGAATTTATCAGCATAATAACTAATCACATTCGCATCAAAATAAGGTTCATTGTCAATTCTGCCGATAAATTTTACGCCGGTTTTCTTAAGGATAATGGTTTCTGTTGCTTCATTTTCATCTCCCGAAAAGATAATTCCGGCAATGGTTATCTTCCTACTTTTGAGTACTTCAATCGTTAGTAAAGTATGATTAATGCTTCCCAGATAATGGCGCGACACCACGATAACCTTATAGTCATTTCGGATTAAATCGACAACACATTCAGTATCATTAAGTGGAACTAGAATTCCGCCTGCTCCTTCAATTACCAAATGATTTTTAGTAAGTGGTTCTATGATGTTTTTTAAATCGATTTTAATTCCGTCAAGCTGTGCAGCCAAATGTGGACTTGCCGGCGTGTTGAGTTGATAACTGCTTTCGTGGATTACAGTTTTGTCATTAGAAATATAACGTTCAATTTTATGACTATCCGAATTATCTAAATCTCCGGCCTGAATAGGTTTCCAATAATCGGCTTCCAACGCTTCGACCACGATAGCGGAAGCAATGGTTTTACCCACATCAGTACCGATTCCTGTTATGAATATCTTCATTAATTGAATTCGAATTTACAGTTTTGACATTTGTATTTGTACTTTGAAAAGAACTGAGCGAACGCACCGAGAATTGCAACCTGAAAAAAGGATTTCACGCCATCAATCGAAGTCTCCATTTCGACTTGTTCTGCGCCACATTCCGGACATTTTAAAGGTTGGTGATCGTCATCAACAGAATAAAGGCTTACTTCACCCAGGACTTCATTTGCTTTATCAAAATCTTCTGTTTTGACAAACATTTTCACCCCACCAACCGCATTGCTGTACAACGGATTCGAATCAACAATGTTATTGTCTCTAAGGTAAACTTCAATTCCCTGGCTTTCTAATTTACCTTGGTAAATAATAGCTTCACTTGAATATTGAAATCGGCGCAGTAGTGTAAATTTTTCTTCTTCCATAACTTAAAAAACAAAGGTAGCTAACAATTGCAACACATTGGAGATTTCATTTTCCGAATTGAAGCTGTGCAGGCAAAAACGCAAACGCTCCTGTCCTTCGGGAACTGTTGGCGATAAGATTGGCCTGACATCAAAACCTTTTTGCTGGAGTTGTACAGCTATTTTTTTTACTTTCTCATTTCCGGGAAGGATAGCACATTGAATGGCTGATTTGCTATAGACAAACATTGGTTTTAAACCCAATCGCATTTTCTCCTGATTGAAGAAAATGATGTTAAACTTCAGTTTTTGTATTGTGGTTTTTTCCTTTGTCAGCTGTTTGTAAGATTGCAAAATTGTCACAACAGAATGAGGCGGAAGTGCAGTTGTATAAACAAAACTTCGGGCAAAGTTGACTAAATAATTTTTCAATTCCTGACTGCCTAAAACTGCCGCGCCATGACAGCCTAATCCTTTTCCGAAAGTCATAATACGGGCAAATACTTTGTCCTGTAAACCCAAGCTTTGCACCAATCCTTCTCCGGAATCGCCAAAAACTCCAAGTGCGTGTGCTTCGTCAACGACTAAGTAGGCATTGTATTTTTCACATAGAGCAGTTAGTTCTTCCATGTTTGGGCAATCGCCATCCATAGAGAAAACACTTTCGGTTGCAATGTAAGTTGTTGTAGGTTGACGGTTGTCGTTTATCGGTTGAAGTTTTGTCAATAGCTTTTCTAAATCTTCTAAGTCGTTATGCGGAAATTTGTAACTCCTGGCATTGCTCATCCGGATTCCGTCGCGAATCGAAGCGTGGCATAATTCGTCGTATAAAATCACATCATTTCGCTGTGGCACTGAACTAAAAAAACCAACATTGGCATCATAACCCGAATTGAAAATTAGTGCGGCTTCAACGTTATGGAATTTGGCGATAGAGTTTTCGGTTTCATTATATAAAGCATGATTTCCGGAAAGCAAACGCGATCCTGTGGCGCCATTTGTTTTTATATTTTTATCCAAAAGAAATTGGTGTGTTGCTTCAAAAATTGTTTCGTTTTGGGCAAAGCCGATATAGTCATTTGAGACAAAATCGATTAAATCATTAACAATTGGCAACTGGCGTAAAGCACTGTTGACTTTTCGTTGTTGGAGTTTTTGTTGGAGTGATTTTGGAAGTTTCATCGGCACAAATATAAGGAACGCTTTTTTATATAAATTCAAATTAATTATTGTTTTTTTTACATTTATTATTGTTATTCGATAATTTATATATATTTGTAACAACTTTAAAACCATTTATCATGAAAAAATTACAATTCTTAAAATCTTTAGTTGATTTATTTTGGTTCTTTTCTATCATTGCAATTATAGCGATGACTTTGTTCGTTCCTTATATGTTTTTTTCAAAAGAGGTAATTGATATTCCAATAGAGATAAATGGACAAAAAATTTTAGTTACTGATTTATCTACAAAATTTCTTTTGTTAGTTGCTGTTATTGCTTATTTCCTGTTTGCATATGGTATCTTTTTATTTAGAAAGGTATTGATGTCATTTCAAAAAAGAACTATTTTTAGTGATGAAGTGGTCGTTTTATTGGACAAAGTAGGGAAAAGTTTTTTACTCTCCTCAACATTAACAGCTTGTATTCTTTTGGTTTATAATTTCTCTCGCACGTCAGTTGTATCTATAGAATTTGGGGGCGGATTTAGCTCGTTTCTATTTACCGCTAGTTTGGGTCTGTTTTTCATGGTTTTGAGTGAAGTTTTTAAAATCTCTAAAACAATGAAAGACGAAAGCGATTTAACAGTTTAGCTATGCCAATAGTAATTAATCTTGATGTAATGCTGGCCAAAAGAAAGATGCGTTCTAATGAATTAGCAGAGAGAATTGGAATTACAACAGCAAATTTATCAATTCTAAAAACTGGAAAAGTTAAGGCGATTCGGCTTTCTACTTTGGAATTGATTTGCGAAATATTGGACTGTCAGCCTGGTGATATTATGGAATATGTAAACGAAATAAAAAAATAAAAACACTTATGAAGAAAGAGCTTATCTTATTGGTAGTGGGAATGGTGCTGTTAATTATAGGAACTTTGTTAAAAATTTATCATTTTGAATTTTCAAAATATGTGCTGATTTCAGGGTTGATGATTGAAGCTTATGTATTAGCTTCGTTAGTAATTAAATCTCTTAAAAAAGTGAAATGATTTTTAGCCCAGATTGGAACGGCATCCTTTTTCTTTTTTAAGAAAAAGATAAAGTGGAAAGCTGGATTAGCTCCTAATAAAAAAGCCCAACATTACTGTCGGGCTTTTTCTTTTATTTTGAATGGTATTAGTCAGCTAATACAATTACTTTATTGTCTTTCATTTCAATAGTTCCTGAATTGATTTCCAAAAGGTAGTTTTGCTCGTTTACTTTGGTAAACCTGGCTGCTACTTCTTTATGGATTGCAAAACTTGGTGCTTCAATCTTGATAACCCCGTGCTTTAAAATAGAAACTATTGGGGCGTGGTTGTTCAGAATTTGGAACGAACCTGTTACACCCGGTAAAGAAACCGAAGTAACTTCTCCTTTGAATAATGTAGCTTCCGGCGATACTATTTCTAAAATCATAATTTAATTAATTACGAATTTGAAATTACGAATTACGAAAAATTGATAATTCGTAATTTGTAATTTGTAATTCTATTATGCTTCCGCTAACATTTTTTGTCCTGCTTCGATGGCTTCTTCGATTGTTCCTTTAAGGTTGAAGGCAGCTTCCGGCAAGTGATCTAATTCACCATCAATAATCATGTTGAATCCTTTTATAGTTTCCTTAATGTCAACCAATACTCCGGGAATACCTGTAAATTGTTCCGCTACGTGGAAAGGTTGTGATAAGAAACGTTGTACTCTACGTGCTCTTGATACGGCTAACTTATCATCTTCTGATAATTCTTCCAAACCAAGGATTGCAATGATATCCTGAAGTTGCTTGTATTTTTGAAGTATCTCTTTTACTCTTTGAGCGCAGTTGTAGTGATCGTCACCTAAGATTTGAGCGGTAAGGATTCTTGACGTTGAATCCAATGGATCTACCGCAGGATAAATACCAAGCTCCGCAATTTTACGAGACAATACTGTTGTTGCATCTAAGTGGGCAAACGTAGTTGCCGGCGCCGGATCCGTTAAGTCATCCGCAGGAACGTAAACCGCTTGCACTGATGTAATTGAACCTTTGTTTGTAGATGTAATTCTTTCCTGCATCGCGCCCATTTCTGTAGCCAATGTTGGTTGGTAACCTACCGCAGATGGCATACGACCTAAAAGAGCCGAAACCTCAGAACCTGCTTGTGTAAAACGGAATATGTTATCAACGAAGAAAAGTACGTCCTTACCTTGATCTGTACCAGCTCCATCACGGAAATACTCAGCGATAGAAAGTCCTGACAAAGCGACACGAGCTCTCGCTCCAGGTGGCTCATTCATTTGTCCGAAAACAAAAGTAGCTTTAGACTCTCTCATTCCCGGTTTATCAACTTTGGATAAATCCCATCCTCCATTTTCCATGGAGTGCATGAAATCATCACCATATTTTATAATTCCTGATTCCAACATCTCACGAAGTAAATCATTTCCTTCACGCGTTCTTTCACCAACTCCTGCGAATACAGAAAGTCCACCGTGACCTTTAGCGATATTGTTAATCAATTCCTGAATCAAAACTGTTTTACCAACTCCGGCTCCACCGAACAAACCAATTTTACCACCTTTTGAGTAAGGCTCAATCAAATCGATTACTTTAATTCCGGTGAATAAAACTTCTGTAGAAGTTGATAAATCTTCGAATTTTGGTGCTTGTTTATGGATTGACATTCCATTAGCTCCATCTTTTGGCAAATTCCCTAAACCATCAATGGCATCACCAATTACGTTGAACAAGCGTCCGTAAATATCAGCTCCGATTGGCATTTGTATTGGAGCACCCGTAGCATTTACAGCGGTTCCTCTACTCAAACCATCTGTTGAGTCCATTGAGATAGTACGAACCGTGTTTTCACCAATATGGGATTGCACTTCAAGTACTAATATTGAACCATTTTTGTTGATGATTTCTAGTGAATCATAAATTTTTGGTAATTCAACATCTTTAGTATCAAATACTACGTCTACTACTGGGCCAATGATTTGCGAAACTTTTCCTATTGCTTGTGACATTCTTTATGTATTTATTAAATAGCTATTTAGGTTTATTAAAATACCTCTTTTTATCAGAGCGCAAAGATAATTTTTATAAATCGAAAAATCAATAAATTTTTTAGAAAAAAAGAAGATTTTTTGAATCATTGTAATAACAAAAAACCATCCGGCAAAATGCGGGATGGTTTTTATAAATCTATTTGTTTAATTTCTATAAAACCGGAGGAAACATAATTCTGAAATCTGAAAAATCATACCTTTAAAATTAGAACCATATCGGAGGTTTATTGCTTTTAGAAATTCATTTGCAATTAAAGAATAACCTCTTGGACTTGGATGAACTCCATCTAGAGAAAAAGCGCCACCCGTTACATAGGTTGAATTTACTGTGTAACCGCCATTAAATACTCCGACAGTTGCCACTTGATTTAATACTGCATTTGCGTCTACAAAAGCTACGTTTTTAGCTGTTGCTAATGCCCGAATTGTGGTATTATAAGCATCAGTTGCGGTTTTTACCTGTAACGTTTCATCTGCTGTTAGTGTCGTTCCGTCTTGCATAGGGTTAGAAACACCGATAACATTAAATGGAGAAGGTGCTCCTGTTTGTGTGGTTCCAATTACGCTTCTAGCCGTTAATAAAATATAATCTCTATCACCAACGGTATTTCTTGCATGTCTTGCTCTTCCGTATAAATTTCCTAAATATCCAGCCGTTGGAGCTCCCAAAACCGGGGTAAGTGCACCTGTAATATATGTTGCTAAATTAGGTAATGATTCATCTATTATTAATAACGGATTTTTTTCAGTTGTAGCAGGATTTCCATCGTCTGACACCAAAACTGAAAATCTACTAGGCTGTCCTAACGCAGTAGTTATTTGGTTTATTGCGCCAAATAATTGATTTAATTGAGCAGCACTTGCCGGTGGTAATCCTGGTATTGGATTAGTAGGAACTGTAGTAAAGAAAGGAACTGATGTTACATCGGGAATATTAGCCACAACACCTCCGGCGCCGTTAGCGGTTAAGCCGTCTAACAATGTGCTATAAACACTTGCAAATACGTTGGGATCGGTAATATCATTCCCACCATAAGTTGCTGGATTAAGATTTCCTAATTGATTAACACCTGTTCCACCAGAAGTTGCATAAGATAAAACGTCATTGTTTCCAATCCATAAAGAGAAGAAAGTTGGATTTTGTGCTACCGCATCACCTAAGACAGATGCAGTTGGAGAAGATGCAAATCGAACGAAATAAGGATTTGCTTGTCCGGATAGAACACCTGCAACATTACCATATCCTGCTGCTAATAAGTGAAAACTTTTTGCTCCAGGAACTCCCATATTGTTGAATGGTCCGGTTAAAACATTCGTGATTTCGGTAGTAATTGTTCCGGTAACGGGCGCTGGTCCACTTCCATTAAAATAAAGTCTTGGCCCTTGTATTTGGAATCCTCCTAATAACAATCCTCCCACATTATCATTTGTGTAAGGGATTTTGAATTCCCCACCACCAACTAAAGCAAATTGTTGGGATAATAAATTAGGATAGGACCCTTTTTGCCCTTCCATAAAAAGTGCGCTATCAGAATAACCCGCCGTTAAAGAATTTCCTACTGAAACATATTTAGTAAAATCGGCGCTGCCGGCTGTCAATGGCAATCCATCTGATGAATTTTGATCAACAACTTCTTCATCACTTGAGCATGCTACAAAGGTTAACGAAACCAATAATAGCCATTTGAAATTTTTTATCATAATATTTTAATTTATTAATTGTTGAATTTTAAGGCGTGATAGTTAAGGAAAGGAAATATTGTTGTCCAATTAGCCCTGCTCCTATTACTTGTCCGTATTCTTTTCCGCCGATATTTGTTGCACCAACTTTAAGTATTGATTTCAATGACTTAATATTATAGTTCGCTTGTACATCAATCACTGTTGCTTCGTCAATCATACCATCGGCAAAAGAAGATTCCCATAAATATTCTGAATTCCATCTTGCACTAACAGAGAGTCCTAAATTTCCAAACAATTTATCGTTACTTAAGCTACCTTTTACCCTATGTTTTGGAGTGTTGAAACTTGCTTCAAAATTTGGATCCTTAGCTTTATCAAAATCAAATGCTGAATAATTATAGTTTCCGCTAAATTCAAAATCCTTGTAGATTTTTTTGGTTAGACCTACACCAAAGCCATATGATTTTACTTCAACGTCGGTATTGGTATAAAGTTGATATTCTCTTGAATCTCTATTGGCTAGTGCAGCTGAAGCAGATGTAGGTGTAACATCGGTTGGACTGGTTTCGGCGGTTCCATAATATGGCGTTATTACATTAACATTTCCAATAAAGTCATTGTAAATATTATAGTATCCATTAAGGTCTAAAGAGAATCCTTTAACATTTGCTCTATATCCTAAATCAAATGCTTTCACTTGTTCTGGTTTTACTAAATTTACATCTGCTTTTACCAGCAAGGCAGCTGCAGCTGCTGTATTGATTGTAGAAACAGAATGAGATCTGTAGTAATTATCGAATGCATTATAAGAATCCTTTGTAAATGAATTGTGATAAGCTTGGTCACCATCTAAAGTTGCTGTACCACCACCACCAGCGGCCGAAATCGGTAAATCTTCCGTAAACCTGGTTAAATTATCAGGTGCGGAACCAATCAACACTCTGCTTCCGATATCAAATCCAATATATTGATCCTGAGTTGTTGGATTTCTGAAACCTGTTTGGAATGAACCTCGAATGTTATGATTTTTCTCTTTATCTAAAGCATAAACGAATGAAAGTCGAGGGGAAAAATTACCATCAAAATTTTTAGCTTTATCATATCGAACCGACCCTGTTAATTTCAATCTGTCATCCATAAGCTTTTTTTGAACTTGAGTGTAAACTCCATATTCATTATAATTTATAGTGCTATTGGCATCGGTATAAATTCTGCCGTGTGAATTCAATTGATAAGTTCTGTAAGAACCTCCAACCTGAATTTCTGCGGGTTTAAATAAATCCTTAAAGTTGTAATTAACATCTGAGTGATAGATTCTTGAGTTGTCGACTAATTTTGATCCTGTTAGTACACTTGGGTCAGCAATTACCTGATTGAATGCGTCTTTAAATGCTTGTGTTCCAGGAATTAATCTTCCGGTATCTGCCCTGCTTCTAGCGTAAGCGTGTGCTTCAGCGGGAGTTGTTCCTACACCAGGAACCAAACCTAAAGTCGCAGCTCCATAAGCTCCACCGTAATCAGCAAACCATTGTTGGTCTGATTTCCATAATCTATTAATATTAATTGCAGTAAATGTCATATCGTAAGACTTCCCGCCATCTTCTGAGGTTGTATAACCTCTAAGGAAAAAGTTTTTACCTTTTAACTCAATTTTATGCTGCTGCATGAAAAAACCATTGAGGTTATATCTACTGGCTCCTTGATAAACTGAATTACCAAAACCAAATTTAGATTGCCAAATAATTTCAAAATCATTTGCCCATGGTTTAAAGTGAAGTGAGAAATCGATTTTTGCATTTTTAACCTTACTTTCTGTTAATTCTGTTTCGCTATATCCTGTTCTAGAAATGTTTATGTTTGGCAAAAGATTATAACCTGCAGAGCCAAAAGCATTTCGGCTTTTTAGGTTAATTGCAACTTCATCACCATATACATTTACACCATTATAACTAGGGTCATTTCTATTTACTCCTTCGACTTCATTGCCATTTGTATCAATGCCATTATAATTAGTTGCATGCCAATCGGTTCCTTTCATAAAAGTGAAGTTAGCTTTCCCGGCAAAATGCTTGTCAAATGCATGGGCTACCCTAATTCCATAATCGTAAAAATTATTTGTTCCTGCTGCTTTTTGGCTTGTTTGACCATATTTGACATAAGCAGTAATTCCCTGATGTGTCCAAGGATCTTGACTATTCATCAATAAAATTCCGTTAAATGCATTTGCTCCATAAAGAGCTGAAGATGCGCCCGGAAGTAACTCGACACTTTGAATATCAATTTCTGAAATTCCTATGAGGTTTCCTAAAACAAAATTCAATAAAGGAGAAGCGTTGTCCATTCCATCAACCAATTGCAAGAATCGTGTGTTTGCCACAGTTGCAAATCCACGGGTATTAATCGATTTAAAAGATAAACTACTAGTATTCATTTGAACTTCCTTTAAATTTTCCAATCCGTCATAAAAAGATGGCGCCGCTGTTTTTTTAACATCTTTTATACCAAATCTTTCAATGGTAACTGGGGATTCTCTAATTCTTTCAGGTGTTCTCGATGCCGAAACGACAATTTCATCAAGTTGATTTTCTTCATCGTTTAAGCTTATGCCCAGATTTTGATTGTTTGTGGTAACGCTAACCGTTTTCGTGCCGTAGCCTACACTGGAAACTTCAATGTTAAAGGGAGGCTTTTTTGTGGTTGTTAAACTAAAATTTCCGTCACTGCCCGTTACTGTCCCCGAATTTTCGCCAGTTATTTTAACATTTGCTCCGGAAACTGGTTGGTTCTTACTGTCTTTTACCGAACCCGATATTGTAGTTTGCGCAAAGGTAATGCCGCAAAAAAACAATGAAACGATAAATAAATAAATCTTCATTTGGTTATAATTTTGTTGGTTATGAAGCCAAAGTACAAATATTTTTTTTATATTATCAAAAACAACGGGTGTTTTTATCAATAATTAATTTTTTAACTATAGCATCCACATAACTATTTATTAGTGTCTTTTAAGATTTTATTAACGATTTGCCATTATTAATAAAAAAAATATTATGCACACATACAAAATGAAACTTTAATTAAAGAAATCACAAGTTTTAAGCAAAAAAAAGCGGGACAATGTCTCGCTTTTTTTAGTGTTTTATGTTGAAAACTATTCTACCGTAACAGATTTTGCCAAGTTTCTTGGCTGATCCACATTGCAATTCCTCATCACAGCAATATGATAAGATAATAATTGTAATGGAATTGTAGTTATTAAAGGTGATAACGCATCCGAAGTTTCAGGGATTTCAATAACATGATCCGCTAAACCTTTTACTTGTGTATCGCCTTTGGTGACAATCGCAATAATTTTTCCGCTTCTTGATTTAATTTCCTGAATATTACTTACCACTTTGTCATAATGACCTTGTTTCGGAGCAATGACAATTACCGGCATTTGTTCATCAATTAAGGCAATTGGTCCATGTTTCATTTCGGCTGCAGGATAACCTTCGGCGTGAATGTATGATATCTCTTTAAGTTTTAAAGCGCCTTCTAATGCAACCGGGAAGTTATAACCTCTTCCAAGGTATAAACAGTTTGTTGCATCTTTAAATTTAGCGGCAATTTCTTTTGCCATTTCATTAGTTGATGCCAAAGCTTCAGCTACTTTTTCCGGAATAACTTCTAATTCCTGTAAATAACGCTGCAAATCCGAGTTTAATAAAGTGCCTTTTGCTTTTGCTAGACGCAACGCTATCATCGTTAACACTGTGATTTGTGTTGTAAAAGCTTTGGTTGATGCTACACCAATTTCCGGACCGGCATGAGTGTAGGCACCAGCATTGGTTTCTCTTGAAATTGACGAACCTACAACGTTGCAAACTCCAAACACAAAGGCGCCTTTTTCTTTGGCTAACTTAATTGCGGCTAAAGTATCGGCGGTTTCTCCCGATTGTGATATTGCAATTACAACATCATTTTTATTGATGATCGGATTTCTATACCTAAACTCTGAAGCATACTCAACCTCAACTGGTATTCTTGCAAACTCTTCAATTACATATTCAGCCACTAATCCGGCGTGCCAAGATGTTCCGCAAGCTACAATCAGTATTCTTTCGGCATGGAGAAATTTTTCTAAATTATCTTCTACACCGGCCATTTGAATAATGCCTTGATTGGCCAAAAGCCTTCCTCTATAAGTGTCCTTAATCACATTAGGTTGCTCATAGATTTCTTTTAACATAAAATGATCATAACCGCCTTTTTCGATTTGCTCCAAATTCATTTGCAGTTCCTGAATGTATGGATCGACTAAAGAATCATCTTTTATTTTTCTGATTTTTAATGGTTTGTGTAATCTAACGATAGCCATTTCCTCATCTTCTAAATAAATGGCATTTGATGTATATTCAATAAAAGGAGAAGCATCGGATGCAATAAAAAATTCATCTTCTCCTACTCCAATTGCTATTGGACTTCCTAACCTTGCAACGACGATTTCATCTGGATTTTCTTTGTCAAAAACACAAATGGCATAGGCTCCGACAACTTGGTTTAAGGCAATCTGAACTGCTTTTCCCAGTTTGATGTTTTCTTTCTTTTTTACATCTTCAATCAAGTTTACCAAAACCTCTGTATCTGTATCTGATGTAAAAGTGTATCCCCTTTTTAGTAATTCCTTTTTTAGAGGCTCATAATTTTCTATGATTCCGTTGTGGATAATTACGATGTTCCCTGAATTAGAAACATGGGGATGTGAATTGATGTCATTTGGGACGCCGTGGGTTGCCCAACGGGTATGCCCCATTCCAATAGTGGCTTTAGAAGAAGCTATAGTCTCCGCTTTTTCTTCAAGATCGGAAACTTTTCCCTTAGTTTTTGAAATTTTAAGGTCTTTGTCATCACACAACATGATTCCGGCACTATCATAACCTCTATATTCTAATCTTTTTAACCCTTTTATTATAATTGGGTATGCTTCTCTAAATCCGATATAGCCAACAATTCCACACATAACATTTAGATATTAATTAGGTTTGGTATAATAAATTTCAAGTTTTAATCTTTTCTTATATTCCGGAGTTTGAGCCACAGGAATATTGGTTCCATACAAAATAGTTCCCAGCTGACTTAATACAGACATAGCTGGTGCGCTACTAAAGTTGCTGTTTGGCGTTCTTAGTTTAGAAAGACCAATGTCATTTATACTTTCGGTAACTGATAATCCAAGACGAACATTAATAGAATCATTTTTAACTAAATTCCTAACGTAGTTTGTAATTCTGATTTTGTATTTACTTCCTTTATTTGATATAAAGCCATCGGACCCTCTTATCTGTTTTACAAAAATTCCTTTGGAGTCCGCAAGAGATCCTCCAAAAATAGCTTTGTTAAATTTTGGATAAAGACCGTTAGAATTAAAGTCATACAAATAATCAATAATTGGTTTTTTATTGGTTAAATCATAAAGATAAATACGGCCAGGTTCAAAGATTTTTTTATCTAAATCCGGATTTGAATTCCTCATTTTACTGTTGTCAATATGAAATGTAAGGTTGGCCTCATTGATTAACCATCCATTGATTTTAATATTATCAATCTCATCTGAGATTCCGTTTGGAGTGGTATTGACAATGTATTTAAGATTGGTTGCACTAACGGGACGATTTTCATTAAAAGCAGGATTCAGTGTATATCCATTTGTATCAACTGAGCCAAACAAATCTATAATGGCCATTGCGCCTTCGCCTCCTTTTAAATAAATTCGGGATGCTTCCTGTGAACTATTGGCAGCATTCAAATAATCAATATTTTCATTAGAATTTTGCAGCAAACTTATAGTGTTTCCCCTAAGATTTAACGCGAATGTTTTGCTGGGTCTTTCTTTTTTGTATTCATTTACTGTAGTTGTAGTCGGATTGTCAGGGGTGATTTTATCTTCTTTGTAATATATTGTTATTTTTCCCGCTTTAAAATTAATCATCGCCATATTGCCGGGATTTCCATTTTCAGTTTTAAAATAAATTCCACGGAAATAATTTTTAAATAGCCCATCATTATCCAATTGGCCGCTTGGGGCATTTAAAATTTTATCATAAAAAACATCGGTTCTTAAATGCAATCGCATTGAAGGCGCGGATCTTGGATATTGCTTAGTAACACCATCCGATTTGTAGGTTGTTAATTTATGTTCTCTTTTATCGAAATAAAATTGCTCATTTTCACGTCCATCAGCATTGTGTGTTCCTTCTATACCTGAAAGAGGATCTGTAAGAGGGGCATTATTTAACAAAACTGACTTATTAATATCTATAAGATTATTTTCATCCGTATAAAACAATTGTTGTTCAACTAAAGATTGGTTAGGGTCCAAATCCCTTAAATAATAATTAGATTGATAAACGCTCAACTTAAACTTTGAATTAATTGTGAGAGGAGTTTGATCATATGGAGTTTCTCCATAAATAGAATCCAACCTGAAAGTACTCACTTCCGTGGTCGCGTTTTTATTCAAAAACTTCTTAAAATAAGGAATATCCAAAATTACGCTGTCTATAACCGGTAGGTCAACGTAATCAGCAGGAACGGTGTTATTAAAAACCGGATGAAGGCTCGAAAGTTCTAACTGTGTTACAAAGTTAGCATGTGTATCTCCAAAAGCAGGGTTTGAATAAAAACCAAGCGGATTTATAGGCAAATTATTTGAAGCTATTGGTCCTATTTTTTGATTGTATACTTTTACTGTTGATAGTGAATCAAGCTTAAAATCGTAATGGTCATCGCCTACAATATCTGTTCCTAATTCATTAAAATCTTTATCGCAGGATGCGAAAATTAAAGTTATAAATCCAACAATTAAAATTGGGCGTAAAAATGATTTTTTGTACATAAAATTATCTGTTTTTTAAGAAAGCATAGCTTTGTAAAAGGTCGTATATGCCTCGGTAATCTTGTCTTTCGCGGCGAAAGGTAAAAAAGGTTTTCCTGAAGATTCTATAAATTTTGTTAAACTTGCCGATACATTTTCAGAGGCAATAACAACAGCATCCGAATGATTTACAGCTGCCTTGATAAGGTTTTCATAATTAGGCAATTCTAATTCCTGAATGGCATCGTGAGGAATGCCGTCAAATATTATTTTGTTAATCATTTCGGTGTCCAAAGTACCATCAAAAGATTGGCTATAGACGGACGTAACAATTTTTGTTTCAGAAAACAAAGCTTCATCTTTATAATAATGCTTCATATAAATAGGCAATAAACTTGCCAGCCAGCCATGAACATGGATAATATCCGGAACCCAGTTTAATTTCTTAACAGTTTCAACAACACCTTTCGCGAAGAAAATAGCTCTTTCATCGTTATCAGGATATAACACACCATCTTCATCGGTGAAAGTGGCTTTTCTTTTGAAATATTCATCGTTATCTATAAAATATACCTGAATTCTTTCTTTTGGAATTGAGGCTACCTTAATAATCAGAGGCATATCCAAATCATTAACCACTAAATTCATTCCCGACAAACGGATTACTTCATGTAATTGATGTCTTCTTTCATTAATATTACCATATCTTGGCATAAAAATTCTAATCTGTCCGCCTTGGTCATTTATCATTTTGGGGACATCATACGACAGTAAAGAAACCTCATTTTCAGCCAAATACGGCACCACTTCAGATGATACATACAATATCCTCTTATCTTCCATAATCTAATCTACTTTATTTATTGGCAATAAAAAACAGGCAAAAGTACAAAATTTTATGCAGTTATTTATGAAAATGGTAAGTTTGCAACTCATTTACTGAAAGCCAATGCTTCTTTTTAACACTCAAAACGAGTTAGTTTCCCATCTCAATTCTGTTTCAAACAAAGAAACTTCTATTGGTTTTGTGCCAACGATGGGTGCACTTCACGAAGGGCATCTTTCTTTACTCAAAGAATCTTTAAAAAATAATAGCGTCACCGTCATCAGTATTTTTGTCAATCCAACGCAATTCAACAATGTTGAAGATTTAACTAAATATCCAAAAACGTTAGAAAAAGATATCGAAAAAATAAAGAGCATTTCTAATGAGATTCTCGTGTTTGCACCTAGCGTTGATGATATTTATGAAGGCAAAACGGTTTCTACACCTTTCAATTTTGACGGTTTGGAAAATCAAATGGAAGGCAAATTTCGTCCCGGGCATTTTGACGGAGTTGGGACTATCGTAAAACGACTCTTCGAGATAATAAAACCAAGCAATGCCTACTTTGGCGAAAAAGATTTTCAGCAATTACAAATTGTAAAAAAAATGGTTGAAAAAACAAAAATGCCTGTTACTGTTGTCGGTTGCCCAATTTACAGAGAAAAAAATGGCCTGGCTATGAGTTCGCGTAACGAAAGATTGTCAGATGCCGAGCGGAAAGAGGCGGCAATCATCTATCAAACGATTTTCCAGACTAAAAATCTGTTCGCTTCAAAATCAGTTAAGGAAATCACCGAATTTGTAATCAAGGAATTCCAAAAACATCCCAACTTTGAACTTGAATATTTTCAGATTGCCGACGAAGCAACCTTGCTGCCTTGCATAAGAAAAAATAGAGCAAAAAAATATCGCGCCTTCATCGCCGTTTTTGTTAACAAAATCAGATTGATTGATACGGTTTCATTAAATTAATTTACTTTTGCGCCATGCAGATAGAAGTAATAAAATCGAAGATTCACCGAGTAAAAATTACCGGCGCCGATTTAAATTATATTGGCAGCATCACCATTGACGAAACCTTAATGGACGCGGCAAACCTTATTGAAGGTGAAAAAGTCTCCGTTGTTAATGTTAATAATGGTGAACGTTTCGACACCTATGTTATCAAAGGCATCAAAAATTCAGGTGTAATTAACCTAAATGGCCCTGCCGCCAGAAAAGTCCTCAAAGACGATATTGTCATCATTATGTCTTATGCCCTAATGGATTTTGAAGTAGCAAAAAACTTCAAACCCTGGTTGATTTTCCCAAACGAAACAAATAATTCCCTGACCTAGTATCTCTTGAAAAAACAAATCGGTAAATTGCTAACCATTCTCATCCCTCTTTTAATAGGAATCGGAATCATATACTATCAATTCACCACTCTGACTTCCGATGAAATTCGGAAGATAAAAATCAGTTTTGAAAAGGCAAATTACTATTATATTTTATTGTCCTTAATGATTGCCTGCGTTGGCTATTGGTCAAGGGCTTATCGCTGGAAGTTTGCATTAAACCATTTGGGTTATCAAACTAAGTTTTTTAATAATTTTTTTACGGTTTGTGTCGCATATTTAGTCAATCTGACGGTTCCGCGTTCGGGCGAAATTTCGCGTGCTGCTTTATTAAAAAAATATGAAGATGTTCCTTTTGATAAGGCATTTGGAACTATAGTTGCCGAAAGGATTGTGGATTTACTTATATTCTTCCTCTTTGTTTTTATTGGTTTTGTTTCTCAGTTTGACCAAATTTATCAATTCCTTTTGAGCCAGCACGTATCGTTACAATCAATAATTATTACCGGCTGCGTTGGCGTAGTTTTGCTCTTGGTTTTTATCCTGATTTGGATTTATGCCGAATGGGAAATAATCTTAAAATTAAAACAGAAATTATCCGGATTGGTAGAAGGGATTACTACCGTTTATAAAATGAAAGACAAATGGAAATACCTTTTTCATTCGTTTTTTATCTGGTTTTCTTATTTAATGATGTTTTATGTCGCCGTTTTTGCACTGCCGGAAACTTCAAAAATCAGTTTTGACATCGTAATTATGGGATTCATTTTTGGCAGCCTGGCTGTAGGTTTTTCTAATGGTGGATTGGGCGCCTATCCCTTTTCCATCGCGTTAATCTTTTCCCTTTACGGAATAACAAAAGATATCGGTGCCGCTTTTGGATGGCTAGTTTGGACATCACAAACAATTTTGGCAATTCTTCTCGGATTGATTTCCTATGTTTTGCTTCCGGTTTTAAATAGAAACAAATAATTTTGTTATATTGCTAGTCAATATAAAACTGCTGTTTAAAACTAATCCTACTGTCATGAAAAAGACCATTCTGTTATTACTTTTCATTTGTTCCAATGCTGTTTTTTCCCAAAAAATAACCGATACCATAGCATCTAAAAGGCTAAATGAAGACCGGGAAATCACTATTGGTTTACCGCCATCATACGAAAAACATCCGAACCAAAAATATCCTGTTTTAGTATTATTGGATGGCGATTTTTTGTTTGATGCTTTTCAGGGTGCGTTAAGTTATGGTAACTATTGGGATGATTTGCCCGAAGTTATTATTGTTGGAATTACCCAAAATAAAAATAACGAACGCGAGACCGATTGTGCTGTTGACGAAAGTACTGGTTTACCAACCGAAAAAGGGGCAGATTTCTTTGAATTTATTGGCATGGAGTTGTTACCATACATAGAAAAAAAATACAGAACAGCGCCGTTTAAAATGATTGCCGGATTAGACACAACCGCAGGTTTTTTAAATTGTTATCTCTACAAAGACATTCCCGTTTTTGACGCCTATATTTCAATGAGTCCGGAACTTCCAAAAGGAATGGAAGAGCAAATTCCGGACAGATTAGCCACTATTCAAAAACCCATTTTTTACTATCATTCTTCAGGCGATGGGGATTTAAAAAAAATGCGTAACCGAATTATTGCATTGGACGAAGTGGCCAAAAAAATCAATAAACCAACACTCAATTATAGATTTGATGATTTTAAAGGCGCTTCGCATTACTCCTTGGTTTTGAATTCTATTCCAAGTGCTTTGTACCAAATATTTGCCGTTTACCAACCAATTTCAACCACAGAATTTAATGAAAAAATCGCTGTGCTGCCTTCAGGATACGTAGATTATTTGGCTCAAAAATATGAGGTCATTGAAAAGTCTTTTGCTTTAAAACTGCCTATTCGTTTAAACGATTTCAAAGCAATAGAAGCAGCAATCCTGAAAAACAAAGCCTACAATGAATTTGATAAATTGGCACAGTTAGCAAAAAAGAACTATCCAAAATCAATGCTTGCCGATTATGAAATGGGTCAGATGTATGAAAAAACAGGTGAAAATGCAAAAGCGGTTAAATCCTACATGAGCGCTTTTCAACGCGAAGAAATAGGGGATTTAACCAAGGATATGATGGTTGAAAGAGCTGACGAAATAAAAAAGTTGTTGCCTAAAAAGGGGAAAAACGGAAAAACCGAACCTGCTGTGGAGGAAACACCGCCAACAGATACTCCAACCGATGCGCCACCAACTGACGCACCAACAGAAGAGAAAAAAAAGGAATAATGTCTAAAGTAAAAACGACTTTTTTTTGTCAAAATTGCGGAGCACAATATGCCAAATGGCAAGGCCAATGCAATTCGTGCAAAGAATGGAACACCATTGCCGAAGAAATTATTCAAAAGGAAGAAAAAACCAGCTGGAAACCTTCAAGCACCGACTCTAAAAGAGTTTCAAAACCACTGCGGATAAAAGAAATTGATTCCACTCAGGAAGTGCGCATGGACAGTACTGACAGCGAATTTAATCGCGTTCTTGGTGGTGGAATAGTTCCTGGTTCCTTGATACTTTTGGGCGGAGAGCCAGGTATTGGAAAAAGCACATTGCTGTTGCAGATTTCCTTAAAGTTACCCTATAAAACCTTATATGTTTCGGGTGAGGAAAGTCAGAAACAAATCAAGATGCGAGCAGAACGTATCAATCCAAATAGTGATAATTGCTACATTCTAACCGAAACCAAAACACAAAATATCTTCCGCCACATTGTGGAAACTGAACCTGATATTGTCATTATTGACTCGATACAAACATTACATACCGACTATATTGAATCCACAGCCGGAAGCATTTCCCAAATCAGGGAAACCACGGCAGAATTGATAAAATTTGCCAAAGAAACCAATATTCCTGTTATCCTTATTGGCCACATTACTAAAGACGGAAACATTGCCGGGCCAAAAATTCTGGAGCACATGGTTGATACAGTGCTACAGTTTGAAGGCGACAGAAATCATGTGTACCGAATACTCCGTTCACTCAAAAATCGCTTTGGTTCCACTGCCGAATTGGGAATTTATGAAATGCAGGGCTCGGGTTTGCGCGAAGTTTCCAATCCTTCCGAAATATTAATTTCACACAGAGAAGAAGAACTTTCGGGAACAGCCATTGCCTCAACATTGGAAGGAATGCGGCCGTTGATGATAGAAATTCAGGCTTTGGTTTCCACAGCAGTTTACGGAACACCGCAAAGAAGCACAACAGGTTATAATGCCAAACGATTGAATATGATATTGGCCGTATTGGAAAAAAGGGCTGGCTTCCGTTTGGGAACCAAAGATGTTTTCCTAAACGTAACCGGCGGAATTTCTGTTGATGATCCCGCGATTGATTTGGCTGTCGTGGCGGCAATTTTGTCTTCCAATGAAGATATTGCGGTGGGCAAAGATGTTTGTTTTGCGGGCGAAGTTGGTCTTTCGGGTGAAATTCGCCCCATAAATCGTGTAGAACAACGCATTCAGGAATCGGAAAAATTAGGGTTTTCGACTATCTTTGTATCTAAGTATAATAAAATTTCGGCCAAATTCCCGGGAATAAAAATCGTTTTGGTTTCCAAAATTGAAGAAGTTGTGGAGCATTTGTTTGGCTAACCTTTTGGACATAATAAAAGTGAACAAAAGCGTTTTAAAATAAATAAATGAACTATTTATGAAAACAAAACTATTCCTATTGCTTTATTTATTTACGGTTTTAATTTGCTTCGCCAGTTCGCTAACGCTAGTGTCCTGTTCCAACCAAAATAATCACAGCCAATTTGTGGATTTCGGACAAAATAATCGTTGGCAAAAAGCCGATGCCAGAACATTTGATTTTGATATAACTGACGATGCACAATTATATAATTTAATCTTCAAATTCAGTCATGTTTACGATTACCAATTCACTACTGTTCCGATAATTTTCACCATCGAAAATCCCGCAGGTGAAAAGGAAAAAATCACTATTGACTTAGCCATTAAAGACAGTGCCGGCAAAGAATTGGCCGAATGTGCTGGTGATGTTTGCGACCTTAACTATAAAATTAAAGAAAAAACCAAACTCCAAAAAGGAAAATATAAAGTTACCATTTCGCATAGCTTTGAAGGACCATATCTTCCAAACGTACTCGGAATTGGATTAAATGTTGAAAGTGTAAAATGAACAAAGCAAAACGGAAAATAATTATCCTCCTAAAAATTTTTGGCACTATGGTGTTGATAGGTTTAGTGTTGCTTTTTTCTTTTCGAAATAGAATCCTTAACAAGGTTATTCATCAGGTTGACAAACAACTCGAACAAAATTATCAGTGTAGTTTGACCATAGGAAAAGCAGAATTTCACGGCTTGACCAATGTGGAATTTCAACACATTGCTTTGGTTCCAAGACAAGCTGATACATTGGTTCATATAAACGAATTAAAAACCAGCGTTAGCTTCTGGAAGCTGTTAGTCGGCAATATTCAATTGGGGAAACTGGAAATTAACAAAGGATTTATTCAATTGGTGAAAACCAAAAACGGCAGTAATTATGATGCTTTCCTGCATTCCAAAAAGCAGAAAGATGAAAATGCCGAAGTAAATTATGCAAAGCTTCTTAACCGGATTACATCAAGATTATTAGATTTGGTTCCGACCGATATGCAAGTAAAGGGATTTGCCTTCAAAATTAATGACAACGGCAATAAAGTGATTTTTGGTTTCAATCAATTGGTTTTGAATCAAAAGAAACTCAACGCCATAATTCAGGTTACTTCGGATAATTTTTCACAGCAGTGGAGCATCAGCGGGTTTGCTGATCCAAGAGACAGAAAAGCGGATTTGACCTTTTACAATGCCAAAAATGATACTATCAAAATTCCGTATCTGGATAAAAAATTCAACCTGAAAACAGGCTTCAAATCCATTCATTTCAATCTGGATAATTTGGCTATGGATAACGGAAACCTCCATATTGATGGCTATTCCTCTATCGAAAATTTGTTAGTGAATCACCAAAAAATTTCCACTAAGGATGTTGTCGTGAAGAATGCCCGTTTTGATTATCACTGGATTATTGGTCCGCGTTTTATAGCTATAGACAGCACATCAACCATGCAGTTGAATAACATTAAATGCAACCCTTATATTTCCTATACAAACGAGAAAGACAAAGTTTATGCGCTCAAACTGAAGATTCCAAAAATGAGGGCACAGGATTTTATTTCGTCCTTGCCAACCGGATTATACCGCCATTTTGAAGGCATGCAGGCACAGGGAAATTTTAGCTATTCACTAAACTTTGAGTACAATAATCACAAACCAAATAAAGTGATTTTTGATAGTAAGCTAAAACCTGAAGGATTAAAAATTACCAAATATGGCGAGGCCAATCTGAACAAATTAAATGGTCCATTTGTTTATCGCGCTATCGATAAAGGCACCTTACAACGTCCAATTTTAGTTGGTCCGGGAAATGGCAACTATACTCCTTTAAGCCAGATTTCTCATCATCTGCGAAGTTGTGTACTTACCAGCGAAGACCCTTCTTTTTTTACGCATCGCGGATTTATAAACGAAGCATTCAAGGAATCGATTTCAAAAAATATTAAAACCAAGAAATTTACACGTGGCGCAAGTACTATCAGTATGCAGTTGATAAAAAATGTTTTTTTAACACGTGAAAAAACACTGTCGCGAAAACTGGAAGAAGTACTGCTGGTTTATATCTTGGAAAATAATCATATCAGTTCCAAGGAACGCATGCTTGAAGTCTACTTCAATATCATAGAATGGGGTCCAAACATCTACGGTATTGGAGAAGCATCGCAGTTTTATTTCCAAAAAAGAGCTGTTGATTTAAACATAAATGAATGTTTGTTTCTGGCAACAATTATCCCTAATCCAAAAGGATTTATGTACCGGTTGGAAAACGATCACCAACTCAAACCGTTTGCCAAACAGCAACAGCGATTCATGACTAAGGTAATGTTCTGGCGCAATCTTTTGGTGCAGAATGATACTATTGGTAACTTTCCTTTTTCGATTGCCGGACCTGCAAAATATTTTCTCAAACAAAAACCAACCGCGGTTGAAATCGAGACCAATTCGATACAAGACTTCGAA
>NZ_JANXTI010000068.1 GCF_025352425.1 Flavobacterium sp. | reverse complement strand
CAATGACTAATGCAGCCATCTTTTCATCTTTTACTAATTTATATATATAGGACGTAGTTACGCCCATTTCCAGTGCATAGTTCTTTATTGTTTGTAACTTTTCTATGTTTATTTTTTCTTTCATTTCGCAAATATAAGTTTATAGTTGCAAATTACAAACTAGTAACTAAACTATTTATTTTATATGTATTTATATCACATAGTGTGGTGAACACATATATTTGTGATTCATACATTCCCAAAATGTGAAAATTTTAGAAGCTACAAGATTTGAAGGTTCAGCATTCGGGGGTTCTACTATGCCGTGGAAAATGTATCTATTAGATGATGGTATAGAAGTGCCTTATATAGTCAAGTTTTTTTCAGAAAAATCTACCCTACAACAATTCCCCGTTTTTAAGGAAGTCATTAGTTGTGAATTAGCATCTCAACTTGACATAATAACTCCAAATTACGCTTTGGCGGATTTGGGACGAGACTTTATTGATATAGCTATCGGAGATGCAGAGAGGGCGTTTTTAAAAACAAAACATAACGGGCTTAAATTTGCTAGTTGCTATCAAGAACGAATGATGCAATATTCTCACAGTAAAAATATTATAAGCCCATACAATAGTGCAAAAGTTTTTGCCTTTGATTGTTTGCTTTTCAATCTTGATAGAGGACAAAGAAAGCCTAATATTCTAATTGATGATGACGGATATATGGCAATTGACCACGAGCAGGCATTGCCATTCATAGATACAACAAGGAACCTTTATGATTTGATAATAGAAAGATTTACCAATAGAAATATTCAATACGTCTATACTTCCCATTTGTTTTTTAGTTATCTTAAAGGATTACAGACGCATAAAAAGAAAGATTTATTTATTGAATTTCAGCAGGATTTAGAGAAGTTAAATATTGATAAAATAACGGCTATCATAAACGAACTTTCTATAAATGACATATCTTGCGACCATTCTTACAGGCTCATTGAGTACCTTCGCTTTGCAAAAAAAGAAGCAAAGCTTATTTGTGAAATAATATTGTCTGTTATAAATTAGTGTGAAAAAAGAAAAATATACATATTGTCTTTTAAAGTATAATCATTCCCAATTCCTGGGTGAACTGGTTAATATTGCCATTCTTGTATATTTTAATGACACAAAAAAATTGTATTTTGAATGCCCCGATCGTCTAATTAGACTTAAATTTACTTATTTAGACATTCCAGAAAAAACGATTAAATCATATTTAAGATCAATAAAGGAAAAGGTTTTAGCTATAAATAAAGACTTTTATACTTCTTATCAATTTTCGTTAGAGAATGGTATTGATAAATTTATTGAATCAGAAATTCTATTGAAGGATTCAACTTGCTTGGAATTTGGAGAATCAAAGGTTGGATTAAAATATATTGAAGATGAACGTGCAATAGTCGGTAGTTTATATAATCAATTCTTCTCTTATTTTGACAATAATAATATCGAGCCTGATAAGATAGACGAAGGGGTGCTTCTTAATAAATATAAGACGCTATTAAAAAAGTTTGATAAGAGTGTTTTAGATAAGAGTAATAAAAATATATATTTCGATTATAAAATAAACCCAACAGACAAAACGGAATTTAAATTTGATATAGCTTGGCAAAATGGTTCTTTAAACTTAGTTAAGCCTATTTCTTTTGATGTAAAAAAGCCAACTTCGATACAAAACAAATCGTATCGATTTTATGGAGAGTTTATAGATTTAGAGGCATTCGCTAGTAGTAAGAATTATAAATTTGATTTATTGATTTCAAAGCCAAGTTCTAAGGATTTATTTAAATACTACGACAATGCAATCAAATTACTAAGCAAGCCAAAAAATGTAGAGATAATATTAGATGAAAATATAGAAGAATATTCTAAAAAAACAGCCAAGTCGGTATTGGATAATAATGCACTGGATGAACCTTTTTGATATTATGGCAAAAGAAGATAAGAAAACACCAGTAGAGGCATCTAATGTATTTCACAACATTATGGCAGCATCAGTAAAGGGCAATCCTAAGCCTAAAGAGAAGGTAAAGGAAACAAAAAAAGCAACCACTAAAAAGTAGGTTGCTTTTTTTTATAACTTGCAGACTAAAATTACATTCAATGGCTCAACTATCAATAGCCCAATACATAAAGAATATGAATATAAGGCAGTCGTTGGCTTTTAATAAAAAAACGGGGTTGTATTGGTATAACTTTGAGTGGATTACTAAAGAGAAGTTAGATGAAGTTCTGCCAATAGAATTGTCCTATGCCGGTAATAGTAATAAAATAGAAAATAGAACCCCATTCACCAAGTAATTTTATTTTTTTGCTAATTTTTTTACAGAGAAGTAATGTGGTCTAACAGGTATATAGTTACCTGAAGAACACCAACATCGGCGAGATAAATATCATTTCTGTAAATACTGCCATTTGGTGTATACCCCAATGAAATATACCCCATTTTACGTTATTTAGTGTATATTTCAATGAAACATGCTCCCATTAACTCTCTTTGGTGCATTTCCCATTGCGGAATACACCCTTTAACGTTCAGGAGAGCATATTATTTTGCGGAATGCTCCCATTAACTCTCTTTGGAGCATTCCGCATTTCAGAATGCTCCCAGTAACTCTCTTTGGTGTATTCCGCATTTCAGAATGCTTCCATTAACTCTCTTTGGTGTATTCCGCATTTCAGAATGCTTCCATTAACTCTCTTTGGTGCATTCCGCATTTAAGAATGCTCCCATTAACTCTCTTTGGTGCATTCCGCATTTCAGAATGCTCCCATTAACTCTCTTTGGTGTATTCCGTATTTCAGAATGCTCCCATTAACTCTCTTTGGTGTATTCCGCATTTCAGAATGCTCCCAATAACATTATTCCCTACATTCTGAATTGCGGAATGCTTCCAGTAAAATAAAAACACCCTTTTTGAGAAATAAAAAATATTTATT
>NZ_JANXTI010000066.1 GCF_025352425.1 Flavobacterium sp. | reverse complement strand
TTTTTTGAGTGGTTGCTGGTCTCCACTTTTATTTATATTCTGCCAGTCTAACAGTCAAGAACTGTCAAACCGAAAGAACGGTGGTTCTCTTGTCTGTCCGTGTCCGTTTTGTCGTTTTTTTTTAAACTTGCCCATAACGTTCCGCCGCTTCTCGTCAGTTGCGAACTTCGGAACCGAGTTCTTTCCACTAAGATAATATTTCTTGCGAAACGCAATGGTGAATTTACCACAAAATTCGCAATTGTGAGAAACGGCTGTTACCGGCTGGCAATTATAATTTAAATTTCCTGTTAAGATAATTCAATACAGTTTGGGCTGCATTTACAACAAACATTGCTTCATCTTCTTCAAGTAAGTTTTCATTTGGATGAGAAAGACTCGCTTTATTTCTAATTGGATTTAATTTATCAAGAGTATTTGCAAACGCATTTATTATATGATCAATATCAGTTTGTCTAGGACCATTGTTTTGTAATGCAGCATGTGCGGATTTTAGTTTTTTGAAAATTGAAGATAAACTTTCATCTTCATCTGTTTCAATGCCAGATTGTTTACAAACTTCACGAACGTATCCATGAAGCGCGGTGTGTATTCTATCAACGCCACTTGTCGCACCATTTTTCTGTATTAATAGTTCAGCATCTCTAATAGCTCTTTCTACGGTATCATTAGTAAATACAAGTTTATCTTGTGGAACTGCAATGCCTTCTAGTCGGTGAATCATTTCTTGAATTAGTCTCTCGGCTCTTTGTTTGATTTCTCTTTGCCCTTCAGGGAAATTTTCTAAAGGAAATCTTTTTAAAACTCCACTCAATATTTTTGCTTGTGTTTGCGCGTCTGAAGATTCTAATATTTGTAAAAATTTCTGCCTAGTTGTTCCTTCATATCCATCTGGATGAATATCTAAATCACAATAATATGGATAGAATTCGGCATGAGTTCGATAGCTAAAATCTCCAAGATATCCGCTTTCGACGCCAATATATCCATTGGTAACTGTGTATATTTCGGGTTTTGTCAACATTAGATTGTGGTTTGTGGATTGCTTGCCGGTAACGTTTCGGCGCTTCTCGTCAGTTGCGAACTTCGGAACGAATTATTTTCTGTTAAAGATAAAAATTCTTGCGAAACGTGAGTGTTAATTCACAACAAGATTCGCAATTGCGAGAAACGGCTGTTACTGGTAGTTGCGCCACGTTTCATTTTCACGCAACGTAACCACAAACATTTTCCGGTTTCCATTTCCATTTCCATTTTTCCATTTCCATTTCTGCGCAAACAATTACATCAACACTTTTTGAGTAATTTTTTCTATTTTTATTTTTCCCGCAAACTTTGCCGCAAACAATTTCCACGCAAAATTTACGCAACAATTTTCGGTTTACTTTCAAATCTCTGGCTTTGAATTTTCAATAAAATAGGGAAGAAGACGTGAATTTTAAAGAGTAAGTTCTGAGAAAAAGCGCAATTACCAGTAACGTTCCGCCGCTTGTCGTCAGTGGCGGCAAGCTTAACGGTTTTGTGTAAAGATATGTAAATTTCCGGCGCTAGATTTTCCGGCTACGGAAAATCGGAACCAGCCATTGCGACAAACGGCTGTTAGCAGTAGCTTTTTTTGTTATTATTTTATTCTGTTCTAATCGCAGTAACTAATTCTCTGAATCCTTTTTCACTTAAACAACCCCATTTAGTTAATGCAATATTAGGAAAAACATCAATTTGTCCGTCTAAACTTATGTTCACATAACCGATTTCATTTTCTTCTTTGTCGAAAAATACAATTATTTGGTCATAATATGGAGTTCCAATTTCTCCCCAAATATAATTACTTCCATCATTTAAAATTTTCAATATTCTTTCCGTTTCATTTTTTCCAAATTTATGAGTTGAATACGGAAACCAATTTTTATACATTCTTGAACTTTCCGCTTTCCCAAGTAAAATTGTTCGGTTATTTTCTTTGTCTAATTTTATTAGTTTTTCAATATTATTCTTATCAGGAGTTACATTTTCAGAATAATTGTCTATTAGTTTCTCTTTTATTTTTTCTTTGTTAGGAAAATTCAAAAAAACGTATGTCGACCAAATTATAAGTAAAAGTAAAATTGAGACAAATATTTTCGACACATTTTTCATTTATTTTTCCATTAGGTTTTCTGTTAATTTAGGGGTTTTCAGAAAGTTACTGCTAACGTTCCCACGCTTGGCGTCAGTTGCGAGCTTCGGAACTGATTATTTTCCATTAGGAAAATATTTCTTGCGAAACGTGAACGTGAATTTACCACAAAATTCGCAATTGCGCCAAACGTGTGTTAGCGGCTGGCTTTTTAGTAAGGAGGTTTTAGTTTACTTATCATTTCTTCGTTAGCTAGATTTATTTCGTCAATATTTGGCCAAGCAACAAAATAAGTCCATTTTTCTCCATCGCTACATGCTATTACAAATTCATTTGGCTCAATTTCTTTAACATGATATTCTCCGCAACCAGAAACATTATTTTTTATCATTAATCTACTTATTGCTTTAAACTCTTCATCGGTTGGGCTTCTCCAACTTTGATCATAAGTTCGAGTATCATCTATTACGGTTGAACCAGTACTTGGAGAGAATTGTGAAATTATATAAATTATAAATAAGAACCCAAATATGTAAAGTAAGTATGTAAAACAACCTGTGCTTTTAGGTTTATAACCACAATGAGGGCAACTTTTTGCGTTACTACTAATTTCTTTTTTACACTCTGGACAGTTAGTAAGTGCCATATTTTCTGATTTTAAGTTTCTGAATTCGGTTTTTTTTTGGAAGCTTGCCGCTAACGTTCCGCCGCTTCTCGTCAGTTGCGAAGTTCGGAACTTTATATTTTCTGTTGAAGATAAAACTTCTTGCGAAACGCAAACGTGAGCTTACCGCAAAATTCGCAATTGCGAGAAACGGCTGTTGGCGGTTCGGTTGTTTTTTAATTATTATATTCTATTTCTCTTTCTTCAATTCTTATATCTGGTTTACTTGACCATTCAGAATTGCCAATAATTATTTTATGAATCCAATTTTCTTTTTCATCATATTTAATTTTACTTTCAAAAGTATCTCCATTTGGAGTTCCGTTGTCATAGTAATTAATTTGTTTTATCTGCTCTCCATTATTGTCATAGATATATTTAATAGCGGTTGTTGTTGAGTTAAGATTACTTATTTCAATAAGTTGTCCATTTTCATTATATTTGTTAATGATATTTGAGTTTTCAATTTTTTCTAATAGCAAACCATCGCTACTATAATTAAACTTTTCTTCCCAACTTATATTTCCATCAGGAAGCACATATTTGATTTCTTTCAAATGTCCTTTTTTATCATATACATATTTTTCGGTAGAAGTTATTTTGTTGTTTTCGATTGAAATTTTTTCTGTTTTATTTCCTGAATTATCGTAATTATATTTTTCAGTAGAATCTAAATTACCATCAGAATCATATTTGTTTTCTTCAATTATTTGATTATTATTATAAATGTATTTAGTTTTATCACGAATACTATTTATAGGAGCATAATAGCTATTTCTTTCAGTTATGTTTCCACTTTCGTTAAAAAAATATTCAATTGTGTATTTCCAATCTTCTTTAACATATTCTCCAAACTTTTCATTACCATCAAAATAAATTTCTTTTACAGATTTAATATTTCCTTTCAAATTCATTTCTTCTAAATTATTTTTCTCATTTGAATTACATCCAACAAGAATAAAAGCGATAAGTATAATTGTAATTTTTTTCAAACTATTCTAAAATTTAATTGATTTGTATTTTCTTGTTTTTCCTGTGCGTCGCTTTCAACTGACCGCCAACGTTTCGCTGCTTGGCGTCAGTGGCGACAAGTTGAACGTGTTGGTGTAAATATAAGAAAGTTTTCCGGCTTTCGATTTTCCGTTTAAGGAAAATCGGAACCAGCCATTGCGCCAAACAGCTGTTATATGCTGGCTTCGTATTCCCTTTGGTAAGTTTCATTTTCCACTTCCATTTATTTTCTGTTGAACACTTTCTGTTTTACTTTCGCCCGAGCTTTGTTTTGTTGAGACATTGTCTTGTTCGATTCGGACATTGTCTATTTCGGTCGCGCCAATGCCTTGTTAGATTCTGCCAACGTCTTGTTCGATTGTGCCAATGCTTATTCGGTTTTTGCCCAAGCCTTTTCGGGTTGCGCCAACGTCTTGTTGGATTCTGCCCAAGCCTTGTTGCTTTTGGCGAGTGTCTTGTTCATTTCGGCGGATGCTTATTTCACTTTGGCGGATGTCTTGTTCACTTTCTGATAAGTTTCTTTCAAAAGCTACTTTTTTCGGTTTCTTCCAACGTGAATTTCCTGTACCGCAAATTTTTCGAGAAGCTTGCATATAACGTTTCGCGGCTTCATGAAGTGGCGGCAACTTTATAGTTAGTTGTAAAGATATACAATTTTCCTTTTGAGTAATTTCCGTCTAAGAAAAATAAAACCAGCCATTTCTTGAAACCGCTGTTACCACTTCGGTTTTGTACTAACTTGAGCACGCAACATAACCAGTTTCCATTTTCGGTTTCCATTTCGGTTTCTACCATTCGATAATTTTCTGAGAAAGTTTTCGGCGCAAACACTTTCAAACTTGGTTTTGCGATTGATTTTCACGCAATCTTTTCCAGTTTTAATTTTTCGATTAACTTTTTCACGCATTACTTTCTGATAAAATTTCGCTCAAACTTTGATTTCTGAGAAACTAATTTTCAATTGAGTTTTAGAAAACCAAACCTCAATATTCAGCTAAATTTCCGTCGAAAAGCGCGCACTGAAAAACTGAGTGGTAACGGCTCGTGGCTTCAAGAAGTTGGGGAAAAGTATGCCCGAACTTTCGGTTAATCACTGACCATAAAAGTACAAAACAAACTTTAAATTAAGACCGAAAACCCCAATTTCTTAAAACCGCTGTTGTGCGATCGCTTTTTTATTTCATTCGTTCTTGTGCATCGACTTGCTGATTATACCAAAATTTTTGTGTTGTGTAATCTAATGGAAAATCTTCTTGGGCTTTTGACTTCACAGAACTATTTTCTATTGTTAGCATATAATCGTAAGCCTTCATTTGTTCGTTTAACCAAAATTCTTGAGTGGTAAAATCATCTGGAAAATCTCTTTTTGCTTTTGCTTTTAATTTTTCACTAACTGTTTCTCTTTCTGCATCAGCCTTATTTTCTTCCACATTTGCAACTGTTTCAGTTTCTGTTGTGTTTGGTTGTTCAGTTTCTACCACATTTTGAGTTTCTGTTGAAGTTGAAGTATTTTTATCCTTGTCGCCTAAATTTGCAATAACAATTAAAGCGATAATTGCAGTTGCTCCAATTTTCCAACCTTTTGAAATTGAAGAGTTTTTCCAAAGTGCGTAAAGACCAACTGGAAAAAAGATTATACATAAAATTACAACTAACCAAGTTTTTTCGTACCAAGCATTTGAATTTGAGTTGTTGTTTTCCATAGAATTTGAATTTTGAGTTGTTTGAAAATTATTTGTTTTTTGAGTATTATCAGTTTGTTTTATTTCGGAAGTATTTGTTTCATTTTCAGATGACAAAATTCTGGAAGTGCTAGAAAGTATATTTTCAATATTTTTTCTGTTTTTACCCATATCAAATGCTCCACCAAACATAATTCCTGTTTTCGGTGACGAAGTTATTTGAACTTTAGTTCTGCTTTCTGAAATTTCAGTTAATTGTATTGGAATATTTTCACCCCAACTATACAAACTAACTCCTGCTTTAACAACAAATCTTCCTTGTAATTTGTCTGCGTTTTCAATTTTCAATCCGTTAATTGTCGGAATTGCTTTTTTCATTGCTTCGAAAACTTTGTCTTTCGACATTGGAAATTCACTTTCCCCATTGTGGTCTAAAAATGCCATAGTTTAATTTTAATGTTTATATTTAATTTTGTTTTCAAAAATACTTACTCTTAAATTATTTACGATACGGTTTTCCGTAATTGTAAAAAATAATTTTCTTTTTTGTACGTTTTCTGTCGCTCGAAAGTGTCGCACAACGTCTCGCGGCTTTGCGAGGTTGCGAACTTCGGAACCGATTATTTTCTGTTAAAGATAATATTTCTTGCGAAACGTGAACGTGAATTTACCGAAAAATTCGCAATCTCGCAAAACCGCTGTTGTGCGTTCGGTTGTTTTGGAAGAAAAAAGTTCTTATTAAATTCATATTTTGCGCAAACTTTTCACTTTCTACTTTCACGTTTCTGCATTTTTTGCACAAAAATTTTCAAGATTTCGCTTTTCAAATTTAGGAATTATTGCGCAAACTTTTCACGTTTCCACTTTCACGTTTCTATGTTACAACACTTATTAAATTTCAAATTTCTAAATGTCATTTTTTCGCAGGAGTTTTTTTCGTATGCAACTGACGCACAACGGGTTGCGGCTTGGCGAAGGTGGCGATTTTTACCACAAATGTTGATGCGGAGAACTGAACTTTGATTAACCACAAATGTGTCTGCGGAGCACTGAACCGCCACTTTTGCCAAACCGCTGTTACCTGCTGGCGTTCTGTCTGTCGTTGCTCTGTTGTCCATTGTTTGCAGTGTCTTGGTGCGTTGGCTTGGTAGCTCTTTTGCATTTTTTTGTTTGGCTTTTGCGTTGGCAAAAAATGCAAATGTGCTACCAAATGCGTTGGCTAAAATGCGTTGAATAAATCTCCCAAATAATGTTTTAAGTTATATTTTTTTGTCGTGTCCAATGCTCGTTCAAGGCAAATGAATTTTTTGTCTGTGTGCTTTTTAAAATGCTCTACAGTGTCTGCATCAATTGCAACGTCTAAGCAAATCAGGGTTTCCTTTATGCCGTCTGTGGCTAAAAGAATTTCATTTTTCTTAAACTGTTCTTGCTTGTCGGCTTTGTAGTTTAGTTGAAAACCGTTTTTTATTAAAATCTCTGTCAATAGTTCGTCACGGTTGAAAGCTGTTACCAATTGTGCTTCTTTGTCGGCAATGTATTTTTTGAGCAAAGCAATATTTTCTTCGTCTGTTTTGTCAACATCGGGTGCCCACTCAACTCTTGGGAAGTTTGATTTTACCAATTTGAAAACCTTAAAACCTAACCCTTTTATTGCATCTTCCTTATGTCCGTTGGTAAACAAGTCGGGTTGTAGCTTCTTCTTTTCTTCAATTATTTTTTCAACTACTCTTTTGTTGCGTTCAATGGTTATGTCGCTAATTTTTTTATAACCTGCTTTAAATGCTTCTGTCTTTCCATCTGTTAGTTCGGGGATTTGAACTAAAACATATCGTCTGTTTAAATTGTCTTGTTTGTTAAGTTCGAAAATGGCTTGACCTGTTGAACCGCTTCCGCCAAAAAAATCTAATATTAAATCATTTTCATTGGTAACAAATTTGAAGATATGCTTTAAAAAATTAACTGATTTTGGATTGTTAAACACCTTAACCCCACCAAACAAAGTTTTTAATTCGCCTGATGTTGCTCTGTTATCTTCATAGTAGTAACTTTTTAATCTTTGAGAAACGGTATCAAGCCTTTTCTTAATTTTTGGGATAGTATTTTCATCATCACCCCATTGAACATCGCTACGTTTGTCAGCTTCTTTAAAAGTGTCGAAAGGCCATCTATAACCGTATTCAGGCTTTGCACAAACATTTCCAGAAATTGGATGGATAATGTCATAAGTGTAACCTCCAGGTTTTGTGTTTGCAGAATTTCCAGGATAGTAAACACCTTGTTCATCAATATAAGAGTAGTGAGCAACTCCTGATAAATCGTTACCATTTGTTTGAGACCTTATCCATTTTCTTAACTCGGTTTGGATACTTTCAATATCTTCATTATATTTTCCTTGTAACTCATCGTATTTTTCTTGAATAATTTTGCCTTTATCCGATGGAACTTCCCAAAAATCTTGCTCATTTTTATCTTTTAAATAACACAATACATATTCGTGTTCTGTTGCAATTTGGGTAGGATTATTATCTGTAGCTGTTTGCCAAATAATTTGACCACCAAAATTTTCTTCTCCAAAAACTTCATCACATAATTTACGCAAATGATGAACTTCGTTATCATCAATGGAAATAAAAATAACTCCTTCAGGTTTTAGCAATGACCTTGCAATAAGTAAACGACTATACAACATATTCAGCCAATTACTGTGAAATCTACCATCAGCCTCCAAATTCGTGTCAACCTTAACACCGTTTTCTGTCACGCCTGTTTGTTCCCAATACGGTTTTTTATCTTCGGTAAAGTTATCGCTATACACAAAATCTTTTCCTGTGTTGTAGGGTGGGTCAATATAAATGCACTTAACTTGTTCCCTGTAGCTGTCGCTTAGAAGTTTAAGTGCTTCCAAATTTTCACCTTCAATAATTATGTTTTCGCTTTCACTTGGATTTACGCTTCTGCTTTCATCAAGCATTAAAGTAGCATTGCTTGGAGTAAAAGCGTTTCTTTTTGAAGCACTTTTGCCAAACCATCTGAACTCATAGCGTTCAGTTTCAGAAACACTTGCGGGGTCAACAACTTTTTTAAGTTCTTCTATATTTAGTTTGCCTTCATTGGTAAACAGGTCAGGAAAAAGATTTTTTAGTTGTGTTAATCTCTCCTTGTTCCAGTCGTTGCTCAATGGCATTAGGTCATTTATATTTTCCATTTCCTATTTTTCGTTTAATGCGTTAATTGTTTTGTCAGCTTCCTTTTGGAAGTAGTGATATTCTTTTACAGGAGCCTTGTAATGCACTTCCACACCCAAAGTTTCAAAGTGTTTCATTGCACATTTTATTTTATACACTTCGCTTTCGGTCAATGCTTTTTTATCGTTGATGTCGTTTGTTCCTTTGGTTTCAATTACAAAGTAATATTCGGTTTCATCGCCTGTTTTCAAACTTTTGCGTTTCATTACTAAACCAAAATCGGGTTCGTATTCGCCTATAGGAGTTCTGATTTTATACCAACTTGGCAACTTAATAAAACACACAATGTCGGGTTGATTGTCAGATGCTTTTGCAAAATCATATTCCACATTACTGTCAATAAGCATTTTGTCAAACACGCCTCTGTTTGGCGTTTCCACATAATCTGATTTGGAAACATTTCTAACGAAGTCGTTAAAGCTAAAAGGGAAATCTTCGCCTGTTAAATGATAATCTAAACCCCGAAGCATTTCGTCCAATTCTATGTTGCGAATAATTCCAGCAGCCGTATGAATGTATTGCGGTGGATTTTTAATGATGTGGTCTAAATTGGTAATGTTGTTTACAATTTTAAAAAGCGTTGTATAACTCAAGCCTGTGTTTTCGCTTAGTTCTTCCACCAAATCCAAAGGTGTAAATTTTGCTTTCAGTTTGTAAGTTTCCGTTCCGCCAAAACTATCTTCAATTCCTTCTTCCGTAATAGTTCCAATGTTTCTACTACTCACTTCTGCAACATAATCTGAAATAGTTATCAGGTTTATTTGTTCGGTGGCTTTAGCAATTAGATTGTCTTCATCAAAAGCAATTACATAATCTGTCTTTTTTGCTAATGATTTCCAGAAGCGTTTAAATGCTTCATCTATAGAAGTATTTGTATTGCGTTTGAAACTTACTTCGTTTTGTGGTTTGCCTTTGTGTGTATGCGACATACCTGCACCTGCCGAAGTTGTTCCGTAAACATCTTTAATTTCCTTTTGGTATTGCGTTACAAAGGTTTCATAAGTTTCGTTTGGAATTACTGTCAATTGATTTACTCTGTCTGCATCTTCTGCATTTAAAGCATCATAAACCCTTTGTCCTTTTTGGTTTACACAAATTCGTAAACCTCTACCGATTTCTTGTCGTTTGCGAATTTCGGAGTAGGCTGTGTTGAGTGTTGCAATGTTGAAAACGTTGGGGTTGTCCCAACCAACACCTAAAGCACTATGAGAAAATACAAATTCAATTGAGTTGCCAATAGTCAGCAATTCATCTTTCTTTTGTAAAATCAGTTCGTAAATTTTCTTTTGTTCTTTTAGTCCGCCTTCATTGTCTGAAAATTCTCCTTTTGCATTTTGTGCAAAGTAGTAGCCTTGTAATTCGTGAATGTGTTGGGCTGTTGGAACTTTGCCATCGTTGTATTCGGGATAAATGGCTTTGTATTTTTCAACGAATAGGTTTTTGATTTTGGGTTCTTCACCCATATAATTTGAAACCTTGTCAATGAAAATCAAACTTAAAACCTTAATGCCTTTTGGTTGCAATTTTTGAGATTTTGCAAAGTGGCGTTGTATGAGCCACTCTAATTGCAAAGCCCAAATATTTTCAACGTTTCCTGATGCTTGTTTTTCAAAAAGTTCAACACCATTAGTAAATGTGATGCTCCATTTTTGCGTTTTCAAACTCTTGTTGATGCGTTCAACTTTGTAGTTTAAATAACTTGGATTGTTTGTTTTGTCGCCTAAGTTGTCGCCAACTTTCAGCCAACTTGTTTCTTCAAAAACAAACTTTCCTGCTTTCAATTTCCACGCTTTTACTTTTGCTTTTGGTTCACCTTTTCCCCAGTCTGTAGCCGTAAGTTCAATTTTTATAGTAGCCTCATCATTTTTCTCAGTAACAGTCAAAACTTCAATTTTCTTTACCAATCCTTGTTTGTAGCTGTCATAAGGAGTTAAGCGATACAATAAATTTTTAACTGTTTTATGTGTTGCTGAATAACGTATTTTAAAAAGGGGGTCAAGTGTTTTGAATATTGTTTTTTCTCTTTCGTTTTCCTTTGTGCTGTAACGTTCTTTTCTTTCGTCTGCTGAAAGTGTTTTTAAACGTTCCATCATATTGTCGCTGTCCATTCCTTCCTGTGGCTCGTCCATAAAAATGAATGGTCGAACTTTAGCAATAGCGTCAATGTAAGGCAGGTTGTTGAATAAATCCTCTCTTTGTGTTCTGTTCAAAATTCTGTCGTCCGAAGAGAAAGCACCAGTAGTCATAATCATAACTTGTGGATGTTGTTCTTCAATAAAGTTGGTTACTTTATTTAGCTTTTTGCTGTCATAATCAAATGCCTGAACTTTGAAACCGTAAATGCTTTCAAGTTGCTTTTCAAAAGTTTTGAATGTGCCTAAAGTCCCTTGTCTAATTGCGATTGATGGAACAAGTATGATGAATTTTGTAAAAGCATAATGTTTGTGTAACTCGTAAATGGTCTTAATGTAAACGAGGGTTTTACCTGTTCCTGTTTCCATTTCAATACACAAATCATTGTCCGCTGAATACTTTGCTGTTTCATCGTCAATGCCGTTTTCTTTTGCAATGGCTTTGATGTTGTCTGTTAATTGTTTTGCTGTTAGTTTGCAAAAATTAGAACGGATGCCTTCAATACAAGCATTGTCAAAAGTGTTTTTCTCTGTTCCGTCAAACACTTTAATAACCGCTTGAATAGCGGTGTCCTGATATTTTAAATTCTCTAATTGTAATTCCATTATTTCTTACCGTTCTTTTTGGTTAGGTATTTTATTTTATCCTCAGCTACCTGCATTGCTTGCAATGCCAAGTCTTCGTCTTGCACTTCGTAAACTAATTTGTCTGAAAGCCAAGCAATAATTACTTCATTTTTTTGGTCTTTGTAAAAGTCGGCAAGTGCTTTTACTTGCTCCTTTGTCGGCATACGTTTGTCTTGCTCAATTTTGCTCAAAATTGTCGGGTCAAGCGAAAGTTTAGCTCCAACTTCTCTAAGCAGAAGTCCTTTAGCCTCTCTCAATTCCCTAAGTATAGTTCCGATTGTTTTCAATGTGCTTTGTTTTGACTTGACAAATATTGGCAAATGTAAAAAGAATATTTTGAACCACCGTCAAAAAAGTCAGTAAATGTTGTCAACAAAATTGTCTGGGTGGTGGGTGGGCTTGGGTGCGGTTGGGCAAAATTAAATGTGGTGTTTTGGGTCGGCAAGTGCGTTGGAAAAACACCTCTTTTAATTTTGCGAAGCGTTGGCATTTTCGTCCTCAGTTTCTGTCGGTTTGATGTCGAGTTGTCGGTCGTCCTACGCTTGCAGGTAACGTTTTGCAGCTACAAGAAGTTGGCGATTTCGGAGCACTAAACTGTCAACTACCACCAAACTTGATACGAAGCATAAAGCTTCATTTAACCACTGAACCGCCAATTTCTTGTAGCTGCTGTTATAGGGCGTTTTTCTGTCCGTAACTCTAGTGTTCTGTTTCATTGTCTGCGTATAAAAGGGCTTTCGGTAAAAGGTCGTTTTGTAAATATTTTATGTCTGCCTTTGACCAAAAATTGAAGTTCATTAGTCCCATTGTTCCGTTGTCAAACCAGTTGCCATCTCTGTCCTGGATTTGTAATGTCCACTTATATGCTTTGCCATTTTTGGAAAACTCTTTAAGTCTTGCAATTCCTGTTAAGCCGAAAACAAGTTGATTTAGCATTTCATTTGTCTCTTCTTCGGTGTTGTCATAGTGCCAATGAAAAGTCCCGAAATGGAGTGTGTTTTCTCGTTGGTCAGTCTGCAATAGGATGTCAAAGCCTTTGTCGTCTCGGCAAAATATTTCGAGTTCGCTGTCATTTTTCTTGTCGAATTTAATGTCAGGATACTTGTTAAGTTTCTCAACCACTGTGTCGATAATATTTTGTTCTGTCATTGGTTTGCTGTCGTCTTTTAAAATGCCCTATAACGGTTTGCAGCTAAAAGAAGTGGCGGATTTGGAACACTAAACTGTCTATACCCACCAAACTTTATTAGTTGCACAACTGTTTATATTCGCACTTCCCCCGCCATTTTTTTTAGGTGCTGTTAGCGGTTCGTTGTTTTTTTCGGTCGTGCTTGTCTGTCGTGTATTACTGTCTGTCATTGTGTGTTAGCTTGGTAGCTCTTTTGATTTTTTTAGCGTTGGTCGGTGCGTTGTAAAAAAGCAAATGTGCTACCAAATGTGTTGGCTATGCTTCGGCAAATTCTTTATTCAACTTTTTCTTTTTTGGTTTGGTTTCTGGTGCTAAATTTTTTGTCAAGGCGTTTGCAACGTGCCACATTAAAACGGGAGGCACAGCATTTCCAATAGCTCTGTATTGTCTGTTTTCCGAAACGATGTCTAATTTAAAACTTTCAGGAAATGATTGAATACTTGCAGCCTCTCTTGGTGTAAATCTCCTATAACGTTCGTCTATCATCAAAACGGGGTCTGTGCCATTTAAACTTACTTTAGCAAGATGTGAGCTAATTGTATTACAAGGCTGATTCAAATCTTGAACTCTTCCTTTATTCATTTTTTCTCTTACTCTAAGCATACCGTCAACGGCTCTTTGACTGAAAAACCATTTATCATCTTTGTTCGCTTTTTTATCAATTACTTGTTTTAATTTAATTTTTGATCCATTTAAAGTATGTGGATTTGGAAAACGGAAATTAAAATAATCTTCAAACTCTCTAAAGCCGACAATGAATACACGTTCTCTTTTTTGCGGAACACCATATTCTGATGCGTTTAATAATTTGTGATGAATATAGTACCCGGCTTTTTCAAATTCTTTTACAATTATTGGGAATGCTTTCCCTTTGTTAGCAGAAAGTAATCCTTTTACATTTTCTCCAATAAAAAAACGCGGTTGTTTTTCTTTAAGAACATTAACCATTTCAAAAAACAATTTTCCTCTGTCGTCTTTATAACCAAGCCTTGGTGGGTTTTGCGCACTAATAGAAAAAGATTGACAAGGGAAGCCACCTAATAATATATCGTGGTCTGGAACTTGGCTTGGAATAATATCTCTAACATCTTTCAATTCGCATTTATGCGAGAAGTTACTGTTATAAATAGTTGTTGCATAAGCGTCATTGTCTGCCGCATACACAACTTCAAAAGGTAAAGCATCAAAATGTTTCCCAAGGAAACTAAAATTGCCTTGAATGCCTAAGTCCATTCCACCACATCCACAAAATAGTGATGCGACTTTTAATTTCTTACTTCCAATAATTTCTGCCATTGTCCAGATGTTTTAGAAAATTCAACAACTAAATTTTTATCAATTTTTAAGTTTCCTTGAGAGTGCTGCTTCGCAGGGTTTTGAATAACGAAAATATTTTTCTCTTTATCGTTTACAACTAAATAATAAATAAAATAATTTTCTCCCATTGTTTCGGCTGTATCCCATTCATTAGGAGTTAATTTAAAGCGATTGTTATTTATTGCCTTTCTTGATTTGGTTGTTTTTACTTCAATGTATCGTTTCTTCTTTTCAATTTCAACACTTTGTATATCGTAACCAACCCCAAGCGGTGTAGGTATTTTGTTTATTAAATGTTGGCGTTTTGATTTATCTTTTGTGCGCAAATATTCGTGTGCTAAAATCAAACTTTCTCCATAGTCTCCAATGATTTTAGTTGGCACTTTTCTATCCCCCGTCATTCGTGAATAATATTCTTGAATGAGGCTTGAAATATTTTCTGCTTCTGCTTTATCTAAATGTGGTGCAAATGCTTCAATGCTATCGAAACTATTTACGTATGTAAACCAAGTTTCTTCAATTTCAGCTATTTCGGGATTGGTTATTTCTTTTTGTTTGTAAAATTTATCATAACGATTAAACCATTTTGAATTATTCAAGTGATAGTTTATCGCTTCTTTATTTTCATCATTCAAATAATAATAGTAACCAGTTCCTTTGTCTTGTAGGAGGTTTGCTAATACCATATAATCCAAAATGTCTCCTGCATATCTGCAAACATCGCCATTGGATGGGTATTCGCCTGTCTTTTCGTTTATTAGTTGTTCGTATTTATGATCATACTCGATTTTTTCACTCCTATGTTTTAAAATCATTTTGGCAACATCTTTTGGATGTTTCCCATCTCGCGTTACCCTTAAATCAAAATAGGCACATTGGGTTAATTCTTCTGCAGTTACACTAAATGGTTTGCCTATTAATTTTTCTCCTTCAATTAAAAGTTGTAAAATAAAATTGCAAGGCTTGAATTTTACTCCTGCTTCAATTTGCTTAATAACATTCTGTGATTTAATGTGTCCGCCTGGATATTGGAATGAGTAGAGAAAATAATTGAAAAACTCATCCAAATATTGATTATTCGCTAATCTGATTGCTGTTTTACTTGGCTGTAAATAATTGCCTTTTTCTTGAATGAAAGCAAACAATGCGGAGATTTCAGTTCTCCAATTATCAATAGTTTTTTGAGTAGAAGTTGAATTTTTCTTAAAACCAAAAAGTACTTTATTCAATTCTGAATTAAATTCTTTCTCGGGTAGAACATTCATTTCAGAGATAGATGTCGCAACATAAAGTAAGACTTCTTCAACATCATTTTTGAACCGTGGTCTTACGTGATGCAACCTAAAAAAATACTTGTCAGGTATTTTATATTTTACTTGTTTACTCATAGATATTTTTTTAATTCTTCGGCTAATACTTTTGCTAAAATTGGCGGAACAGCATTGCCGACTTGTTTATATTGACTTGTTTTACTTCCTAAAAAAATAAAACTGTCAGGGAAAGATTGTATTCGTGCGCTTTCTCTAACCGTTGGCACTCTATTATATTTGTAATGAAAATGGTGTCTATGCCCAGTGTCAATTGTGAAACTTGGTTTATTACTATTTAATCGTGTCCAAGCAATGTTCACATTCCTTGTTTGCTGTAAGTTTTTAGGAAGATTTTTATAATTGCCACCATCAGGTACCAATGATATAATTTCAACTGTCTGTTCGCTATGATTTGTTATTTCGTGATTAAAAATACTATCTGAACTTTTTCTAATTAGTTTTTGATATTCTGATTTCGGTTCTGATTTATATTTATTACCATCGGTAACCGATTTTTCAGGTAAGTCGGAAATTGCATCTTTTGCAGAAATTATTTTTTTGTTTGAAGGTTCAGGGAAAATAAATTCTTTCTTCCCCTTTGTTCCTATAAAAAATGCTCTTCTTCTATTTTGTGGAACGCCATATTCTGAAGCCAATAGAACTTTATAAACTACTGTGTAACCTAATTTTTCAAAATCTTTAATAATTGTATCTTTCACAACACCTTGTCCCATTGAAACTATATTTGGAACATTTTCCATTAGAAATGCTTTTGGCTTATAATATTCAACAAAACTCACAAATGATTTATAAAGTTTGTTTCTTTCATCATCAATAATTCTTTTCCCTGCAATTGAAAATCCTTGACAAGGTGGACCGCCAATTATTACATCAACTTTTTTTATGCCTGTTTTTAAACTAATTTGTTTAGGTGTTTCATTAAATAAATCTGCAACAAGTCCTTTTGCTTTTTTATGAGTGTTTTCAAAAGTTGTGATTGCATCCTTCCAATGGTCAATGCCTAAAACAACTTCATAATTTGCTTCAATAAAACCAAATGAAAGTCCACCGCAGCCGCAAAATAAATCAATAACTGTATTTTTGGATTTACTCATTTACTCTTATGGGCTTTTAGATATTTTACTTTTTTTTCTGCAACTTTTAGTGCTTGATTAGCTAGATCATCGTCCGCAATTTCGTAAGCGATATTTTCACTTAAATATTGAATGAGTAAATTGTCTTTGTTCAAGTCGAGAATGTCAGCGAGTTTAGCTATTTGCACTCTGGTCGCTTTTCTTTCACTACGTTCAATTTTACTGAGTATTGCAGTGTCAATGTCGAGTTGGGCTGCAACTTGTCTTAGGAGTAATCCTTTTGTCTCCCGTTGTTCTCTGATTATTTCTCCTGTTGTTTTCAATTTGAAAGTATTAACTTGACAATATGTGTCAAATGTAAAATGATTTTCTGAATTGTACAACTGTCTGAGAAAAAATTATTAACATTCGTGAAAGTTGTCAAAAAGTCGGGTGGTGGGTGGGCTTTGGGTGCGGTCGGGCAAAATTAAATGTGGTGTTTTTGTGTCGGCAAGTGGGTTGGCAAAACACCTCTTTTAATTTTGCAGAAGCGTTGGCTTTTTTCATTTTCATATGTCAGCTTTGAGTCGTACTGTCGTCTTTTTACAATGACCGCTAACGTTCCGCCGCTTCTCGTCAGTTGCGAACTTCGGAACGAATTATTTTCCACTAAGATAATATTTCTTGCGAAACGTAAACGTGAACTTAAAACAAAATTCGCAATTGCGAGAAACGGCTGTTATATGATGCCCGTTTTTTCCATTTCGGTTTCCCTTTTCCACTTTCAGTTTTGGACTTCGTTTATTTCACTCGGGACATAGCTTTGTTTAGTTCGGACATTGCCTTGTTCGATTGCGCCCAAGCCTTGTTCGATTTGGACATTGTCTTGTTTATTTTGGACTATGCTTATTTCGATTGAGCCCGTGTCTTGTTTAGTCGAGCCAAAGCCTTGTTCGATTGCGCCAAGGCTTTGTTTGATTTGGACATTGCTTATTTGGGATTAGCGTTTTTTGAATTTTATTTTTGCTATTGCTTTGTATTGTACTGAACTTGAATCAAGGATTGTGAATAGGTAATCTTTGGCTTTGTTGGCAGTATCTACAAGGTTATCTGCGGAATTGTATAGTGTTTCATTTCTTGCGCTACGAGCATTGTTTAATGGTACGAAAGTGTCTGCAACGACTTGTGTTTTAAGAAGCATTGCAGCTTTTTTGTCTTGATAGGCTACTATCTTATATTCACTTTCGTTAGGACTATAGTTTGGTGTATTCTGTAATAATGAGATGAGCAAATCCATTGTATTGGTTCGTTGGTCATAACTCATTTGTGAAGTTGAATAACTGTCTTGTTGTTCTGTCGGGTCTGTAGAGGTACTGCTTTTTGATTTTTTGATACCTTTTAATTTTCGGATGATGGTCATTAAATCTTCGAGTTGCACTTGTGTAACTCCCTCGGTTGCTTTATAGGCTTTTCGGAGCTTGGTTAATTCGCGGTTTAATGGTTTAAAGATTACTTCTCTTTCATCTACCGCGACAGAGTAGGGTGCAACCAAGTTGTTTACACTCGCTTGTTGGGTAAAAGATGTTGTGTAGATGGTTTGTAAATTTGGTAAAAGTAATTTTAGATTACTTGGGTTATATGTTGCTCCCAAAGCAACAATGTTGGTGTTTAGTAAATTGAGGTTAGCAATGTTTTTTGCATGTCCTACTTCGGAAGTTGATGCCATAGTTTTTTAGTTTTATAATTGATTTTCACAAATGTATGTAATATTTTACATAGATTGTTAATGAAAAAAGCAGTTTAAAAATTATTTTTAAACTGCTTTTTTTTATAAATGGTATTGTTTTATTGAAATAAAATAGGTTTTGTAGATTTTGGTATTTTCACAATATGAAAAGGTTGCGCTACGTCTCCGCTTATTCCATCTGTCAAATTTTGTACTGTTACAAATCTGTTTGTTTGGTTTTCTTCTATGCTTGTTATATCTACGGTTGATGAACTATTTGATATAGGATTTCTAAAAACTGCTATAACATCAAAATTATTAAAATCAATATTTTGTTCAGTAAAACTATTTGAAACGTTGTTTACAGAATTCATTGATGTTAAAAGCGAGTTCCATTGCGTTTGATTCGTAATAGCGACGTTTTGTAAAGGTATACTTGGATCAGAGATGCTGCTTTTACCTATTAAAACAGGGGTTATTGGAGTTAAAGTTGTTGAATTTGTCTGTGTATCATTACTACAACTAATTGTAAAAAAAGCAAATAGTGATAAAATTAAATTTTTCATGACTTTTATTTTTAAAATTAATAATAAAAGCAGTTGGCGTAGCCAACTGCTTTTTCTTTTTTATTGTTTGATTAATGTTTTTGCGTCTACTATATTTCCATTACAAACTAGTGCCACTGTATAAAAACCGTTTGGATAATTTGAAATATTGATTATTGCTTCTGAACTATTAATGTCTAAAATATAGTTATTGGTTGTTCCCGTTGTACCGTAGCTACCTATTATCATCAAATAGGCTGAACCTGCTTCATTTAATTTGTAACTAATATTTACATTGTTAGTTGCTGGATTCGGCGCAATAGTATTTAAAATACTTGGCTTAATATTAACATCAACTTCGGAATAATCTTTGAAGCCGTCTGTAGTTGCAATTACTTCTAATTTGTATTTGGTTGCCACTTGAGTAGCAATAGTTAAGTCCTTACCTGTAAATACTAGATTACCTGCTGAATCATACCAGTTATAAATAGCAGGCTCACTAATTTGAGATGCACTAATTGTTATTGGCTCATTTTTATCAACATCTTTAGTGTCTCCAGCGTCTGCAAGAAAAGCAGGTCTTACTTGTTTTTTGATAATATATGTCTCTCCTCCAATAATTTGACCAGTTGTTGCATCTCTTTGAACAACATGATAAACAAATTTTGACTTTTCTGTAAGCTCTTCTGTTAAAAAATTGAATTTTAATTCAACGCTCCCCATTTCATTAGCATTAAAGGCAATATTATCAATAATCACGTTGTTGCCTTTTACAATTTTTCTTTTCTGGTCTTGAGTTGCCTCTAATTCTTGAGCAATTTTTCCTCCACGTTCCCATGCATTAAACAAAGTTTCATCCATTTTCACACTAACTTCTGCTTCGTCATAAATAGGTTTTCCTGTTTCTAAATCTTCTTTAACCAATTCTAAAAAGAATGCTCTAGGTTCGTCAAAAGGATTGCCTACTGTTACAAAGCCACTGTTTCTATTAGCTAACAAATCTACAATTGTTACATTTTTCCACGCAATGCCATTATTATTTTGAACATTAGAGTACAAGCCATTTGTTTCGTTTAATGGGTCATTTGTAGCTTCAATACGTGCTAATAAACAAAAATGCCATTGGTCTGCTCCCCAAAAAGAATAATCCGAAGGATTAGGAACCATAAAAGGAATTTGAACAATGGTTTCTTGACCAGGCTGTAAAGTGGGGATTGTTACAGTTCCTACCTGATCTCCTAATTTTACATTAGGAAGAGGAGACGGAATTGGAGACGGAAAATAATTTAGCCCATCCCAAGATGCAGGCCATTCAAGTGATGTTCCTGCTTTTGCCCAGTAAAATTTAATTTGTTCGTTTCCATTTGAAGCTACGCAACTTTTATTGGTAACTCTAACATAAGCAAAATTAGGAACTGTTGGACTATACTCTGGGTTTTGATGCTCTTGATTGATAATACCGTCCGCTTGGTTTCTTATCCAAATATCGCTACTTGCCCACATATATGGAGTAATATTATTTGGTTCATTACCAATATCATCTGTACCATCTTTTACCATTAAATCAAGCGTTGCAGAATACATTTGTTGAGCCATTTGAACAGCAGCATAAGCATCAACTAAGCCGTAACCCATTTCATTATTCCAAGTTCCGTTTGGTCTTCCTGCTGTAATTGTATATGTATATCCTCCAATTTTTTGGGAGGTTTTCTCAATAATATCTCTAACTTGTTGAGCTGTTAAACAGGGATTTACTGAAAGTACTAAAGCGCATACACCAACAACATGTGGTGTTGCCATTGAAGTACCACTCATATTTCCTATACTGTTATTTGGCATTGTTGATAGAATATTACTTCCGGGAGCAACAACATCAAGCGGAGTTCCGTAGTTTGAAAAAGATGAGCGTTGACCAGTTGAAGTAATTGAACCAACTGCTAATATTCTTGAATCATAATTGGCAGGATAAACAACTGGTCCATTATTATTGTGTGAACAAAATACCACTAACATTTCGTTATTAATTGCAACATCTATTGCATTCTCTAAAATTGTACTATGCAATTGCGGAAAAAAACCGCCTGAATCTCCCCACGAGTTATTGATTACTCTTGCATTATTTTGATTTGCCCAACTAATGCCACTTGCCAATTCTGCTGAAATAGTCTGTGTAACATTTAGTGGATGACTTACGGACATAATTTCACAAGCAGGAGCAACACCAACAACCTGGAGATTATTATCTTTTATTGCTCCAATAGTTCCAGCAATATGTGTTCCGTGTGCGGAACCATTAAATACACTAGGTGATGTTCCAGTTAATGTGTTAAAACTTAAGGGTGAAATGTTTGTTGCCAAATCGTTGTGAGTGGTAAATATTCCATTGTCCAATACTGCTACTTTTATATTTTGCCCTAATGTCACATTCCATGCTTGGCAGGCGTTTATATCTATTGCTGGATTTGCAGTATTGTTTAAACCCCAAAGATTTCCGAACTCGGGGTCGTTAGTACAGCCATTAGTAAAGTGAAACATGAAGGCAGGGTCAATGTCCGCAAATAATCCACTTTCATAAAATTGATTTGATAGTTCTAAAGAAGAAAATTGAGTATTTGTAGCTGATAAAATATACCAAAATGGCATGTTTGGAACTTGTTTGACAATTTTAACATTTTTTTGAGTTGCAAGTTGCTGTAAAATGTTAAAATCATTTTCGGATTTTAATTTCACATAAAAACAATTTGATATTCCTATTGATGTTGCTCCATTTCGTTTAAAAAATAATCCAATGCTTTTAATATTTGGTTTGCTTTTTAATAAATTAATTTTTTGATAAAATTCAATTAATGTTGGTTCAGTTTGATATTCAACTTTGCCAAATTTATTAGTTGCCGTTTCATTATCTTGCCCTAAGGAATAAGGTTTTAATCCAACTTCTGTCGTTTCACTGATTGTAAAGTTGTTATTGGTTAATATATTGATTGAGGACTTATCTAATTCAAGGTATGTTTTTTGTCCTTTATAATAGTAATAATAATCACTTTGAGCGTTTATCGATAATGTGCATATTATAAATAAAAGAAATGAGATGTATAGTTTGTTTTTCATAATTAAAATTATTTATATTGTAAATTTAGTTAATATTTTTTGTAAGATGATGAAAAGCAATGAATATGATGGAGGATGAATAGATTTTCTATTTATTTTTAAAATTTTGTTTTCAAAAATTATTATTTCCATATTGCTTAATTTTCGGTTCCAACGTTTTTCTGCGGTTAGTGTAGCTCACGGGTTTCATATAACGGTTTGCAGCTACAAGAAGTTGGCGATTTCGAAGCACAAAACTGTCTGCCACCACTGAACTTGATACGAAGCACAAAGCTTCATTTAACCACTGAAACGCCAATTTCTTGTAGGTGCTGTTAGCAGCTGGCGTTCTGTCTGTCGAGGTGCTAAAGTCCTTGTCCATATTGCTTTTTAGTCGTTGGTTTGCGTGTCGGGTGTTTAATTTTTTTAGAAGGGGAGGAGAAAAATTTAAAATTCATTTTCTGGCAGGAAAGGTGAAAGCTCTATTGCAATTTTTGGCTTGTGTGTCGCCTGTGTGAATTGCAATAGTGCTTACACCTGTGCGTTTGCCTTACCCATTCAACTGTTTTGCTAATTCGTCCACGCTTTTTTGAGTGTCAAGAAAGTCACCGTTTACAAGTTTAATTCTTGTCAACGGCTTGCTGTCGTATGAAATTAAATCTTCAAGTTCAATGATATGGTCAGCGTTAATATGTCGTTTACCGCTTGCTTTACTACTTACTAAATCGAAAGTGTCGATTGAAATTATTTTTGCCATAGTAGATGTTTTTAAAATTATTGTTTTGCTTTGCTGATTGAATATGCAATTAAAGCATAGGTCATAAAAGCAATGCCATTAATGATTACATAAATTGGTGTTGAAAAATTGAAAAATGAAAATGTCAGGTTACTTACAAATGCCACAACAAAAAATATTCCTGATACAGTCCTGACCATTGTTGTTGTCCGTGGTAGAGAAAATGTAACACTCAAAGTAAATAGAAGTGTAATCGATAGGAAAACAAAACCGCCCAAACTTAAAAGTAGGTTGTTGTCGGTTTTATGAAAACTGTAAAATCCGTATGCAATAAGTCCACTTACACAAATTGTAATTATTGTTTTGATAAAATTAATTTTCATTTTCTTTAAGTTTAAATTGTTGGTGGCGGTGGTGGAACAACCGAAAATATTGTTGCAAGGTCAGAAACATTACTTGCTAATTCCCAACCTGCCATTCCCTCTTTCCAAACGTGATGATTTTTCGTGAACTGTCCGCTTTGTGCAAACTGTTTAAGTTGCTCAAGATTAAAAGGGCCGGTCTGTTGTCCGTTCAAAGAAATATGATAAGCTAAAACTGGCGGTGGTGGTGGCGTTGTCTTATTCAAGTTTG
>NZ_JANXTI010000028.1 GCF_025352425.1 Flavobacterium sp. | reverse complement strand
TTTTTTGCTTCTTCAACAATAATATTTTGCTCAAGATAGAGTGAAAATTCTTCAAGCTCTTCAGAAAAGTTTTCTAAATTTTTATCAGATTCTACTTTTAATTGGAATGGAAAGAAATCCACGCCATTTAGATTAAATATATCATTTCCAATTCCAAAAGTCATTGAACCGCCAATTCCCAAACTGATTGGAAAAGTATACTGTTTATTTTCCAATGAATAAATAGGCACTTCACTTTTGAACTCTTCAATAGTTTCATTTACTGTAAAAATTAAAAATGAATTAGAATCTTTATTAAAATATCTAATCAACACAAATCCGTCAATACATGCATATATTCGAGAATGAACATAATATTTATCAAAAGCCTTCAAATGGTGTTGATTAACTTTCGACCAAACTTCTTTTTCTAAATCAGTTATTTTTTTAAACTTCCTTAGAATAATTTCTTTTGCGATTTCTTCTTTACTTTTCATTACATTAAGTTCTAATAAAAGTCAAATATATAATTTATTTGTTAACGATTGTTGAGGATTGAGAATGGGGTTGTTTGACAAAAGCTGATTGTTAAATACTTTTGTTTTGACTATATTTTTTAATGTTGGTGACGGGAATGGTGTCGGTGGTGATGTAATTGGTGTCGGTTGTGGCGGGAACGGGAGATGGCAGTATTCGCAAATTTCTAATCCAAAAAAAACCACTCAGATAGATTTTCAGATTGATTGGGTATAATTGAGCATAAAGAATATTATTTTGATCCAGCGCGGTATTTTCTCAAAATATCCATACTAGGTCTTATGGTTTATCGATAATTTCAAACGTTTTATCACCTGTAGGCTCCGGGAGTTGATCACCATAAGTTTTTGAATCAACTACTAAACCTTTTTCCATCATACCAAATTCATCAGATGGATACAGAAATTTATTTTTGGGAGTAATTACCATTTTAATGGGATTTTGATTGATGTCATGTTTAGATGGTTCCAAAGCTTTTTTTCTTTGAGGTTGCAAAACGTATATAAGGATAAGTAAAACGAAAAAAAGCAAGATATAAAAAAAGTAATAATAGCTCATATTTGTTAAATTTGTCGTTTAATAAAATGATGTATATCAGTCAATCTAGGCAAAATGTTAAGGGGAAAGACCGTTTCAATTAAGTGAAAGAATAATATCCCGATGGTGCGGATATCAGCGCAATGATAGCGCGGATCTGTGATCCGTGCCCACAATTTGTGCCAATGTACTTAAAAATGCTGTGATGTTAAAATAAATCCAGCAACACGACGTCGAGTTCGTTGTATAATTCTGCATAGGTCCTTGCCGAGCTATAATAATAATCCTCGGGCAATGTTACAATTTTATCTACTACAGGATTGTTGTGGATGTAATTTACCTTTTGCTTTATGAACCTTTGTGTTTCCACTATTTCAGCATGATACCCATCTTGCCATACCTTATACTTCTGATTGCGTTTTAAATGTTCACAAGCTTTTTGAAAAAGCGGAAGCAATCATTCCCTTCTGCTTTCCGGCTCCTCTACTATTAGTTGAACGATTTTCTTTGAAGTAAATTTTTTGAAGTCTCTCATGATGTCGTTTAATAGCAAACCATTGGTAGGCTTACAAAGCAAATGGATATGACTGCTCATAATGCAGTAAGCATAAATTTCGAGCCCTTTATTCTTCTGACAATATGCTAAGGATTTAATAATTTCCTGTTTTTGATTAAGTCGTTTAAAAACATCAACCCAACCTACTACGGTAATTGTTAGACAATATGCTTGGTCAGGAATTAAGGCTTTGTATTTTGTTTTTAAATTAAAGATATAACAAAAAACGAATTGTTATTGCTTGGAGGCACGGATCGGAGATCCGCGATATCGGGGGTATTAAGAAGTATTGTTTTGGAGGCACGGATCAGAGATCCGCGCTATCGGGTTTGTGCAGTCGCAAGAGGTGGTTTTGAGGAATTACTTTGGGGGCACGGATCGCAGATCCGCGCTGTCGAACGCGGGGGTATATTCGAGTGATTGGGGGGTATATCCGCGCGATCGAAGATATATCCGCGCCATCGGGGATATATCTGCGCGATTGGGTCAGAGATCCGCGCTATCGGGTCAGAGATCCGCGCTATCGGGTTAGAAAAAACTGAACTTGATTTAAACACTGAACCGCCAATTTCTTAAACCCGCTGTTATGCGTTCGTGCTACTTCTGTAATTAACTTCATATTACTTTACTTTTACAAAAATCGTGTCGTGTTTTAATTGAAAAATTGTGTCAGTTTTTGGAATTACTATGGTTGTGCGAATATAATTTGGTGATGAGAAAATGTAACTTAAAATTGCTGCCAAAGTAACACCAATAAGAGTCGCACCGACTGTCCTAAACCATTCATTTCTTTCTTTATTTACCGAGGCATAAGCATTTAACTTTCTTCGTGTAATGTCAATATCAGAAAATAAATCGGAAAAATTATAATCGCCCCTATTTAAACCGTTATTCAAAATATACCTAGTGATTTGACTTTCGGCATTGGCCAGCGCAACTAGTTGTTTTTTGTAATTATTAGACCTGTCAGCAGCTTCATAATAAGCTTCTAAAATCAAATTCAAAAAATGAAGTGGTTCAAATTCCCTAGTCTCGCCATCTTTAGTTACAACAAAATAGTGTTCAACTTTTCCCAATTTATTATTAGCCCTTGTCTCAAAGCTTTCTTGTCTTTTTCCTTGAATGAAATCTATGTCTCGAAGTTTCTTCATGGATTCTATTTCTATCTTTTATTTTTTTAAAATTGGTTCTAAATAACTTCTATACTTTTCAATAAAGGAGTCTTCATTAAAAAGATTTATTTTTTCGCAAAATTCGTTGCTTGACCATAGCAACCAATCTGTTTTTCCATTTTCAATAATAGAAATAGCAGACCTTGCTTTTA
>NZ_JANXTI010000011.1 GCF_025352425.1 Flavobacterium sp. | reverse complement strand
GTCCGAAAACAGATTTACTAGAAAAATAATTACTTTTACTCATCGTTATTTGAATTTTTGCAACTCTAAATTACGATTTTAATTGAGAAGCCATTTTTATGGCTTCTTTTTTATTTACTTTTATCGGACAACAATGATAATGTATAATGTTAAGGGATAAACTCAAAGGTTATAAAATAATATTAGCTTCTGGTTCACCAAGGAGACAGCAGTTTTTCAAGGATTTAGATTTAGATTTTGAAATTCGGTTAAAGGATATTGAGGAAATTTATCCGGATAACCTGCAAGGCGTGGAAATTACCAACTATTTAGCCCAATTAAAAGCCAATGCTTTTGGCGAAGAATTAGTAGCAAACGAAATTTTAGTTACAAGCGATACTATTGTTTGGCTAAATAACAAAGCCTTGGGGAAGCCCAAAGATTATGACGATGCATTTACCATTTTGAAGTTATTATCCAACGAAACGCACGAAGTGATTACTTCTGTTTGTTTTAAGACGATTAAAAAAATGGAGACAATTTTTGATGTAACCAAAGTGACTTTCAATGAGCTTTCGGATGAAGCTATTCATTATTATCTAAAGAATTATAAACCTTTTGACAAAGCTGGCGCCTATGGTATTCAGGAATGGATTGGCTTAATTGGCATTACCAGAATTGATGGTTCGTACACCAATGTCGTTGGTTTACCCACAGAAAAAGTTTATCAGTACTTGAGTAATTACGACTAAAACAGTAACTTTACTAAAAAACAACCTACTATGTCTGACACTATGAAATTTCCGCTCTATTTTAAACTTTCTGCCATACTGATAATTTTGGTAGTAATATTCATTACGCTTTATTTTGGTCAGGATATTATTTCTCCCGTATTGCTTGCGCTCCTTTTTGCGATAATGCTCCGCCCGGTAGTTAGTTTTCTGATAAAGAAACTCCGTTTTCCTCATTTTATAGCAGTTGTTTTTGCAATTCTTTTGTTTGTGTTACTCTTTTTAGGAGTTTTCTATTTTATATCAATGCAAATAAGCGATATGGCAAGTGATTGGGGAAAAATTAAAACCAATTTTTATTATCATTTGGAGCACTTTCAACGAATGATTAGAGACAATTTTAATCTGACGAAAAGGGAACAAAAGGAAATCATTAGTAACGCTACAAATGACAGTATAACTTCAAGTAAGGAAATTGTTGGTACTACTTTAAATTCGTTTGCCGATATTCTTTTGAATCTCATATTGATTCCTATTTACACTTTTCTGTTTTTGTTATATCAAAATCATTTTATTACATTTTTGACCAAATTAATAAAACCCGAAAGCCACAAAAAACTACAAGAAGTTTTATATCAAATAAAAATTGCGATTCAAAGTTATATTACCGGATTGTTATTTGAAATGATTGCGGTTTCGGTATTGACTACTGTTGGTCTATATTTCATTGGATGTGAATATTATATACTGCTCGGAATCATAACTGGTATTTTAAATTTGATTCCTTATATAGGTATACTATTTGCAGGCGCTTTGAGTATTGGTGTCTCACTTTCAGGTTCGACGGATTTAACAATTGTTTTTGGAGTCATTGGGGTAAATTTAGTTGTTCAGTTTATTGATAATAATATTCTTGTTCCAATGTTTATCAATTCAAAAGTGCAAATCAATGCCTTAGTTTCCATCATCGGGATTATTGTTGGAAATGTTTTAGGCGGTATCACCGGTATGTTTTTGGCAATACCAATTATTGCGATCTTAAAAGTTATTTTTGATAGAATAGACACATTTGAACCCTGGGGATATTTATTAGGCGATGATTTGCCAAAAACCTACGAATGGCGTAAAATAAAACTTCCGCATTACAATTTTCGAAACACATCAACTTCGGTTGACTTGATAACAGATTTCACACCTACAGTACCAATAGAAGATGATACGAAAAAGGATGAAAATAGTACAACGGACATCGCTTGATAATAGTTTTATTTTAAGTATTTTTACATAAAAAAATATGTCCTTCTTCTCCAGTTTAACCAAAGAAGTGATTGCCACAGGAATAGTTTTAGTCATTATTATATTTCTTAGAATTATTACTTCAAAGCTAATCCGCCGCTATGCCAAATTATCTTCCATCATGGAACACAGAACTAATTTGGTCATAAAATACATTCATTTGTTAATCAACATTGTTGCAATGGTGGGCCTTATTGTTATTTGGGGTGTTCAAAAAAAAGATATTTTCTTTACGTTGTCTTCGGTAACAACCGTTGTTGGCGTTGCTATGTTTGCCCAATGGTCTATCTTAAGCAATATTACTTCCGGTATAATTTTATTTTTCTTTTTTCCTTTCAGAATAGGAGATGTTATTCAGGTGCATGACAAAGATTTTCCAATTCAAGCTGAAATTGAAGATATTAAAGCTTTTCATATTTATCTAAGAACGGATAAAGGAGAGCGTATAACCTATCCAAATAATCTATTACTTCAAAAGGGTATATCCATAGTTATATCTAAATTTGAAGATAAAGAATTTACAGATTAATTTTTTTTTAACGAATTGCTAAAGCCTAATCTTTAAATATAGTCTGAGATGTGAATTACATTAAGTAAGATATATATATATGCAACTTTTTCACTTTATTTCATTGTATCTTTACCAAGTGTAATAATGCTCAAATTTAAATGAATTCAGTAATTTAGTTCGAGGACTATAATTGCAAGAATATTTTTTTGGCACGATTATTTCAAAGGGTTAAATAATATTAAAATTAACTAAATAATTAAATTATGAAAACAACAAAAATTTTAATGCTTGCAACTTTGTTAGTAATGGCATTTAATACGCAGGCACAAGCAGTGAAAGTGGATAGGCATTATGGAGGAACCACTCCTGCATGGGCACCAAAAGCTCCGGTTAAAACACAGTACTATTATCTTCCGGATATTCAAACCTATTACGATGTACCCGCTAAACGTTACATTTATCAACAAAACGGTAGTTGGGTGCGTACTGCAGCCTTACCAACTCGTTACAAAGGTTATGATTTATATCATGGTCAGACTGTTTACCTAACAGATTATAAAGGGAATGCTCCATACAAGTATTATCATCAACATAAGGTGAAATATGTTGGAAAAGAATGGAAAAAAAATGGACACGATAACGGAAACCATTATGGACAATTTAAAAATAAAAATAAAGGACATGAACATGATGAAGGGAACCAATACGGACAACCAAAGAAAATTTGGAATGGAAAAGACCATGAAAAGGATGACGATGATGATAAAGACCACGACAATGATAACGAAGGAGGCAATGGAAAAGGGCACGGAAAAGGCCATGGAAAAAAATAAAAAATAAAATAGTTATTTTAAAAAAAAGCAAAGACTACGTCTTTGCTTTTTTTGATTACATTCATTATTTAAAAACATTTGTAAATAATATAATTCTTATTTTTTTTAATAAAACACGCATTTCGTCGATTTTTTATGTATTTAGTCTATATATTTTAATATTTATTATATATATTTGACTACTAATAGTTATGTTTTGTAAAATGATTGTATCGTTTTATGCCTCAAAACTTAAACAAAATTAAGAAATTATGAAATCAATAAAAAAACTATTCCTGGTATTGTTTTTCTTCACTTCCTATGTCTCAAGTGCACAAACCTCTATAGGCGACATATCTTCATTGCCAATTGATTCTAAAACGAATTGCTACATCCGTTATTATTATTTTCCAAACCTTGAAGCTTACTTTGAAAATCTCGAATTGGTGTATTATTATAAAGTTAATGGTCAATGGCAAAAAAACGAAAATTTACCAACAAATTATGGAGGTTACTCATTATACAACAAAGTCAGAGTAGCAATTACCGATTTTGACGGAGAGGAGCCATACCAGTTTATCATAATCCATAAAAAAATGTATCCTTACAATTCAAAAGGGAGATTTACAAATCCAACTGCTTCAGTTTCATCCGAATAAATTTGTAATTAATAGTCTCTAGGAATTACACGACAATAAATAAAAAGAGTCCTAATTATTTAGGACTCTTTTCTGATTATTGAGTTTGACGTAAATTTTTAGACTTTTCCCAAAGTATAAAGTTGTTCCATGGTAGGCGATGCGCTACCACCTGTTGGTTCCAAGGTTATTCCAAATGCTTCGGCATCATTTGTTTTATCAACAGCAAATATTTTGCTTTCGTTGGCCTGAAAATTAGATAACAGTCCAATACTTGTCGGCGTTAATTGTGGTTGCAGTTTCAAAGACCAAATTTGGTATTCTTTTCCTTTAGGTGGTTCTGGTAATCCGCTGGCATCTACATAAACTACTTGTGTTTGTTTGTTCCAGTAGATTTTTGCTTTAGCAGTTGGTGCTGCAGCTTGTCCGCCAAGTGTAACAATCGTATTGGTTTCATCTCGAACTACACCCAATACATTTTGTGTTTCTTTGTTTTTAGTTTCTAAATTTACTACAACTTCTTGAAATTTTGATTTTTCTTTCTCGATAGTTACAACCTGATTATTGGTTTGATTCAATTTAGAATATTGGTAACCAATTCCGATTAACAATAAAATTGAAGCCGCCCAACCCATATATGCTGTCCAATTGCTTCTGGGTTTCATATCAATCACTTTGCCATATTTGAGGGCTAGTTGTGATTTTATTTTTTCAAACTGACTATGAGAAATAAAAGGAGAAAAACTGCTGGAAAGGTTAATAATTGCCTTTTCAATAGAAACGATTTCGTCTTTAACTTCTAGATGCTTGAAAGCCATAGCGGTAACTTCGTCATTTTCTGATTCGTTTAACAAACCATAAACGTAGAGTTCCAAAATTCCTGATTCGATATACTCTTTTGTTTCCATTATACTTTTAAAAAATTTCGTAGGTCATTCATACACATTCGATTTTGGGTTTTTACAGTTCCAAGTGGGATGGCTAGCTCATCCGATGCTTCTTGTTGTGTAAATCCTTTGAAAAACAATAAATCAATTAATTGAACACATTTAGGTTTAAGTTTATTTACAAAATCTCTTAATCCAATACTATCAATTTTGTTCGTTAACTTATTACTGTCATCCAACAGATGTACGAAATTATCGGAAGAGAGGTTTTTTTGACTATTGTTAAAACCTTTCGACCGCAGTTTGTCTATAGTTGTATTTCTGGCGATATTGAGCATCCAGGTGTATAACCTTCCTTTACTTTGGTTATAAGTTTCAATATTTTTCCAAATCTTAACAAACACTTCCTGAAGCACATCTTCGGCTTCTTCACGATCGCTGATTAAATTAGTAATAACACTAAACAGGCTTTTGGAATACATATCATACAACTGGGTAAATGCCCTTTCTTCTTTTCTTAAGAGCATGGGCAACAATTCTTCTTGTGTCATGGCGATAAAATTTTGATTGTAAATTAAAGAAACTTATTGTAAAAAAACTACTTTTTTCTTAACAAAACACATAAAGTTATTAAATCATAAATCCATAATGGTTCTTTTATACGTATGTGATTTTGGGAAGAATATGCTATGAATATTTTCTTTCAAGGTTTTGGTGATAGAAATGGTTTTTCTATTGTTTTGTTAGAAGCTCAGCGATTGATTTAGTCGCTGAGCTTTTTTTTAATATTAATAAAACTTTAGGAACATGATAACCGTAACTATTAAAATATTTTCTAATTTTATAAAAAAATAACGCAATGCGAAAATCTTTACTATTAAGTTGCAGTATTTTACTGCTTTGGAGTTGTCAAAATCAGGCACAGAAAAATAAATCAAATAATAAAACAATGGAAACACAAGAAGCTATTTCGGCGGAAACAATCTATCAATTTAAAGTAACGGATTTATATGGCAGGGAGTTTGACTTTGCTTCCCTAAAAGGAAAGAAAATATTAGTAGTCAATACTGCTTCAGAATGTGGGTTGACACCTCAATACAAAGATTTGGAAGCTATTTATGAAAAATATAAAAATCTTAATTTTGTTATAGTGGGTTTCCCGGCCAATAATTTTGGAGCACAGGAACCTGGAAGTAACGAGCAAATTGCCAAGTTCTGTGAAATGAATTATGGAGTGACATTCCCAATGATGAGTAAGATTTCGGTAAAAGGAAATGATATGGACAAAGTATATCAATTCCTGACCCAAAAAAGTAAAAATGGTTTGCAGGACAGCGAAGTAGAATGGAACTTCCAGAAATATTTAATTAACGAGCAAGGTGAATTGGTAAAAGTATTATCACCCAGAGTATTGCCAACCGATGTGTCTATTGTAGGCTGGATTAATGGGAAAGGGTAACAAATAATTTATTTTAAATCAAAAAACCTGATGAATTTCATCAGGTTTTTTGATTTAGTTTTATCGACAAACGTCGCCTATGTTGTGGTTGAAAGAGTTTTTTTTCCGTTAAACGATTTTTAGATAGTTACTAAATTATTCTTAATAAGTTTGAATAGAATTTTAAATGCCACAACACTCCAATAATGAATAATATATTTAACTCCGTATACAGACAGGATTATTTACAAGGTTTTTCAAATGGTCTAAATCCATATTTGGATATAGCAGAAAATCAAAATGAGGCTTATCTTTTTGGTTTTAACCAAGGAAGATTGGACTATGAGAGAATGAATGGAAAAGTTTCCTATGGGATTCCCAAATTGATTGTTACCAATAAAGTCCTGGAGGATTTCCTTTTAGCGGGTATGCTTGGAATCAGCATAAATGATGATGACTACACCGCTTTCCAGATTGATGTTATTTCTAAATGGTATCAAAGCGGAATCGAAAAGTACAATCCAAATCAAAGTAGCTATCTTTTAGGAATACTCGAAGAAAATGGAATTGAAATAATTTAACTCAATCATAAAAAATTCAAAACCTGATACTTTTAAGTAACAGGTTTTTTTATTAGTCTAAAAATGCCTCCTTAAACTCAGGCTTTATTCTACTTTTAGATGCTTGTTCGTATCCATACGCAAGACTTATTATCGCTCCTTCTTGGTATGCACCACTGAAAAACGAAAGCCCTACAGGCAATTCATATACTTTTCCGCAAGGAACACTAATATGAGGATAACCGCTCATTGCCGCCGGAGCTGTCAGAAAGACATCGCCCCATCGGTCACCATAAATAGTGTCAATGCTACAAGCCGGACCCATTGTTAATCCGGAAATAGCGTCAAGTTGGTTATCTTTAATTACGTTGTCGATGATATTTTTTACATCGTTATGACTTTTAGCTAGTGCCTGAATGTATTTTGTGTTATCTAATCCTGCTTTATCCTGACACATTTCAAGAATTTCCTGTTTGAATGTTGGCATCGCTTTAGCTTCGTTTGTTTTATTAAAAGCAATAACGTCTTCCAATGATTTCATTTTGGAATTGGATGTAGTTAAATATTTGTTTACCCCATATTTAAATTCAAATTGTAAAACATCATTTTCCGCTTCTCCATTTGCATTAATCTTGTCAAGGTATTCTATTTCAACTATAGTAGCACCTTGTTGTTTCATTATTTCTTTAGCTTTATGCAATAGCTCGTTTAGCAGCGGATTTGTATATTTCTTTTTCTCTATACCAATTCTTTTTCCTTTCAAACCATCTATTTTTAAAAACTGAGTGTAGTTTTCAACTGATTTCCCTTTGCTTTCTTTGGTTACCTTATCAGTAGCATCAATGCCAATCATAGCTTCCAAAAGAATAACAGCATCCTTAACATTTCTTGCCAAAGGTCCCGCGGTATCTTGTGTATGTGAAATGGGAATAATACCCGAACGACTTACCAGGCCAACTGTTGGTTTAATGCCTACCGTTCCATTTACAGATGCCGGACAAACAATAGAGCCATCGGTTTCTGTTCCAACGGCAACAACACATAGATTGGCAGCCACAGCAACTCCGGAACCGGCGCTGGAGCCACAAGGGGAATGATCTATAATATAAGGGTTTTTAGTCTGCCCACCACGACTACTCCAACCCGAACAAGAAGAAGTAGAACGAAAGTTTGCCCATTCGCTTAAGTTTGTTTTTCCAAGTAATACAGCACCCGCATCTCGTAATTTTTTTACAATAAAAGCATCATTTGAAGCAATATTTCCAACCAATGCCAAAGAACCGGCGGTTGTCATCATTTTATCTGCTGTGTCAATATTGTCTTTTATTAGAATTGGAATACCATGTAGATTGCCTCTTATTTTGCCTTCCTTTCGTTCCTTGTCCATTGCTTTGGCAATTGCTAAAGCTTCCGGATTCAATTCAATAATGGCATTTAATTTGGGCCCATTTTTATCAATGGCTTCAATTCTGTCTAAATATAGTTTGGTAATTTGTTCGGAAGAATATTTTCCCGATTCCATTTTTTCCTGTAGTTCACTGATTGTGATTTCGTTCAATTCAAAATCATCAGCTACTTCATCATCATTGCCTTCCGATTTAGTTTCAGTAGATTTTGTTGTACAGGATGATGCCAGTAAGGATGTAAATCCGATAGTAACCAGTGCAGTATTGGCTATAAAGTTTCTTCTTTTCATAACTTTTCATAAGAATTAAAGTTTTAAAATTACAATTTAATACTGTCGATTGTTAATTTTTAAATAGGTATTTATTCCAGCATTAATTGCATAATCACAGAGTGAAGCCATCGTTCAAACTTAAAGCCGCTTTCTTTTATAATTCCAACCGTAGCAAATCCAAACTGCTCATGAAAGGCAATGCTGCTTTGGTTTTCATAATCTATAACCGCAATCATGGTGTGCAGTTTTTGTTTTTTGGCTAAATCAATTAAGTGCCTCATTATTTCCTTTCCAATACCTTTTCCATGCTCGTTAGGCATTACATAGACTGAATGCTCGACTGTAAACTTATAGGCTTCGCGAAAGCGAAACTCGCTGTAATAGCCAAAACCAACCACCCGCTCATTAATTGTTGCAACAATTACCGGAAACTGTTTTTTTAGTTTTTCTTCTAAAATTGACCGTTGCTGTTCCAATGTCCGCAATTCATAATCATACAAAGCCGTTGAGTTTACGATATAATAATTAAGAATGGCAACGATGGTTTCAGCATCATTGTTTTGATAAGGCCTGATTTTTATTTCCATAAGGTAAAAATAGGAAAACAATTTACTTTTTAAGAAGCTTCTCCCACCTTTGTTCGGGTGTTGTTCCCAAAATGACCCTGTTTTGCGAACAATACCCGAACAACACCCGAACAATACCCGAAGAACGGTATCAAAATGCAAGGTTTGAGGTGTCACTAAGTGTCAAAATGATTCAGTAGGTGTCAAAAAACATCATAAGGTGTCAATAGCGGTCAAGGGATTCCTCACTCTAAAAGTTCTAAGTTGTGAAATCTTTTTGCATTGAAAAAGCCATACAAGTTGTATCTTTGTTTTCATTAAAAAACAACAATGATTTATCCTAAAATACCTTTAGCACAAAGCATTATTGAGATATGTCATGCCAAAGGAGTTCACGATATTATTATTTCTCCAGGTTCCCGAAATGCACCTTTGACCATAGGTTTTACTAATAATCCAAAGTTTACTTGCTATAGTATTGCAGACGAACGTTGTGCGGCTTTTTTTGCATTGGGGATTGCCCAACAAACCCAAAAGCCTGTTGCTGTGGTTTGTACTTCAGGCTCGGCATTGCTGAATTACTATCCGGCACTGGCCGAAGCATTCTATAGTCAGATTCCGTTTATTGTTATTTCAGCCGACAGGCCTTTTGATAAAATTGATATTGGCGATGGGCAAACCATCCGTCAGGAAAATGTTTTTATCAATCATTCGTTATATAACGCTAATCTGACCGAAGACGCTTCAGAAGAAAATGATGTATTTATAAATCAAGCCATTAATGTGGCTATTGCCCGAAAAGGACCGGTGCATATCAATGTACCGTTTGAGGAACCATTATACGAAACAACAAATAAACTTTCGGTCGATTTTAATGTAACAGGTTTGCTTAAACCCCTAAGATTTGTTGACGTTGATGATATTATTGCTTTTTCAACGCTTTGGAATCACAGCAGGAAGATATTAATTTTGGTTGGCGAATGTGCCCCAAATTCGATAGAACAAAAGTGGTTGAACCAATTGGCTGCAATTCCATCGGTTGTAGTAATGACTGAAACAACTTCTAATCTCCATCATCCCAGCTTTATCAACAACATTGATACAGTCATCACCCCATTTTCACCTTCTGATTTTTTAAAACTGCAACCGAGAGTTCTTATCACGTTTGGTGGAATGATAGTTTCAAAAAGGGTAAAAGCATTTCTCAGAAAATACAAACCAAGGCATCATTGGCATATTGATGAAAGCCGTGCGTATGACACTTTTGGTATTTTGACCAAACATTTTACTGTCTGTCCGAATCAGTTCTTTAAACAGTTTCTGCCTTTTGTAAAAGATATTGAAAGCAATTACAAAGTAACTTTTCAAAATATTCATTCAAATCGAAAAGTAAAACATTCAGAGTATCTTTCTACGGTTGCTTTTTCAGATTTAAAAGCATTTGAAATAATATTTTCAGGTTTGCCAAAGGAAATCCAATTGCAGATTAGCAACAGTTCTGCCATTCGTTATGCGCAATTATTTGATATAGATAAATCGATAGAAGTATTCTGCAATAGAGGAACAAGTGGTATTGATGGCAGCACTTCAACGGCTATTGGAGCTGCGGTTGGAAGTAAAAAACCAACGGTTTTAATCACAGGCGATGTTGGATTTTTATATGACAGTAATGCACTCTGGAACAATTATATTCCTAGTAATTTTAAAATCATTTTAATTAATAATGGCGGCGGCGGCATTTTTAGGATATTACCCGGACATCAGGAAACCGAAACGTTCAATACGTATTTCGAAACATCTCATTGTTTAACAGCCGAGCATTTGTCCAAAATGTATCAGTTGGATTACCTCATTGCAAGTGATGATGCTTCACTGAAACAAGGTTTGTCCAAACTTTTTATGCAAAACGACAGACCAATGATACTGGAAGTTTTTACTCCGACCCGCGAAAACGACAAACTATTAAAAGGCTACTTTAAAGCTTTGGTATAAATTTATATCTTTACGAAAACCAACAAATTTGTGAGCGACACTAATAAACTTAAAATATTCAACGACCCAATTTATGGTTTTATTACCATTCCCAATACGTTGATTTATGATTTAATTCAGCATCCCTATTTCCAGCGTTTGCGACGTATAAGTCAAATGGGACTGTCTTATTTGGTTTATCCTGGTGCACATCACACGCGTTTTCACCATGCAATTGGGGCTATGCATTTAATGCAGAAAGCAATAGAAGTACTGCGTTCAAAAGAAGTTTCGATTACTAAAGAAGAAGAGAATGCTTTATATATAGCAATCCTTTTGCATGATATTGGACACGGACCCTTTTCACATACTTTAGAACACAGTATCGTGGAAGTCCACCATGAAGAAATATCGCTGTTGTTTATGAATAAACTTAACGAAGAGTTTAATGAACAGTTAAGTTTGGCAATTCAGATTTTTAAAGGAGAATACCATAGAAAATTCATGTTACAACTGATTTCAAGTCAGTTAGATATGGATAGGATGGACTATCTGAAGCGCGATAGCTTTTATTCAGGTGTTGCCGAAGGTAATATCAATTCGGACAGGCTAATCCAAATGCTTAATGTGGCGGATGATTTTTTGGTTATGGAAGAAAAAGGCATCTATTCTATTGAAAAGTTCCTGATGGCAAGACGATTGATGTACTGGCAAGCCTATTTGCATAAAACAAGTTTAGTAGCCGAATTGACTTTGACCAATACACTTAAAAGAGCCAAAGAATTATTCCATAAAGGGGCTGATATAGAATGCAGCAAGCCTTTAAAACATTTTATGGAACATAAAGTGACATGCGATAATTTCTCCAATAGTAATTTAGATAGCTTTGCGCAACTAGATGATTTTGATATAATTAGTGCCTTAAAAAACTGGCAGCATCACAATGATTTTATCTTAAGTAGTTTGAGCAAAATGATTATTAATAGAGATTTATCAAAAATAAAACTCAACAGCGATAAATTTCCGAAAGAAGTATTAGAAGAAATGACCAGCCGCTTTGCAAAAGACAACAACATTACACAGCAGGAAGCAAAGTATTTTATTTTTAAAGGAAAGATTGAAAACCAGGCCTACAGCAAAGATGCTGAGCCTATCCGGATTTTAAAGAAAGACAAAACCATTGAAGATGTTGTGGAAGCTTCAGACCAACTGAATTTAAAAGCATTGTCAAAACCAGTGACCAAGTATTTTATATGTTTTCCAAAACTACTTGACGAAAATCACTATTAAAATTGATTTTTTTATACTTTTGTCGGAATGAAATTTACAGCAGCTCAAATAGCGGGAATTCTTGAAGGCGAAGTGGTAGGCAACCCTGATGCAGTGGTTTTTAAATTAGCAAAGATAGAAGAAGGAACTGAAGGTTCGCTGACGTTTTTGGCCAATCCTAAGTATGTAAATTTTATATACACTACTGAAGCCACTATTACCATAGTCAATAACGATTTTGTTCCTGACAACGAGTTGACCACTACGTTAATTAAAGTGGAAGACGCTTATCAGTCTTTTTCCAAATTGTTAGAGTATTACAATGAAGTGAAGCTAATGAAATCAGGTATTGAACAACCATCAGTGATTTCAGAGGGAGTAACTTATGGCAAAAACCTTTATCTGGGAAGTTTTAGCTATATCGGTAAAAATGTTACTATCGGTAATGATGTAAAGATATATCCAAATTGTTTTATTGGTGATAATGTAATCATTGGAGATAACTGTATCTTTTTTCCAGGTGTAAAAATATATTCTGAAACTGAAATCGGCAACAATTGTAACTTTCATTCAGGAAGTGTTGTAGGTTCTGATGGTTTTGGTTTCGCGCCTGTCGAAGATGGAACATTTAGTAAAATCCCTCAAATTGGCAACGTAATCATAGAAGATAATGTAGATGTAGGTGCCAACAGCACTATTGACAGAGCAACTTTAGGTTCTACATTTATTCGAAAAGGAGTAAAGCTGGACAACCATATTCAGGTTGCCCATAATGTTGAAATTGGTGAGAACACCGTAATCGCTGCGCAAACAGGTATTGCAGGCTCAACTAAAATAGGCAGCAATTGCATGATTGGCGGCCAGGTTGGCATTGCAGGTCATATCACTATTGGGAATAATGTCCGCATTCAGGCACAATCCGGTGTTGGAAAGAATGTAAATGATGGTGAAGTATTGCAGGGCAGCCCGGCATTTGGATATGCTGATTATAGTAAATCGTATGTCCATTTTAGGAATTTGCCAAAGATAGTAGCCGATATAGACGAATTGAAAAAAAATAATACTAATTAAATAGCTTACCAATGGTTAAACAAAAAACCATCCAAAACGAAATTTCGCTTACGGGTGTTGGACTTCACACAGGGAAAGAAGTAAAAATGACTTTCAAACCCGCACCTGTTAACAATGGTTATTCTTTCGTGAGGGTAGATCTTGAAGGTTCTCCGGTTATTGAGGCTGATGCCAATTATGTAGTAAATACGCAACGTGGCACAAACCTCGAAAAATTAGGAGTTAAAATCCAGACTTCAGAGCATGTTTTAGCTGCATTTGTAGGCTGTGATGTTGATAATGTAATTATCGAATTAAACGAATCGGAACCGCCAATCATGGACGGTTCTTCTAAATATTTTGTAGAAGCAATCGAGAAAGCGGGTGTTATCGAACAAGATGCGGAACGCTGTTATTATGTTGTGAAAGAAGTGATTTCTTTTATGGATGAAGCAACAGGGAGTGAAATTCTTTTGATGCCATCCGATGAATATCAGGTAACTGCCATGGTTGATTTTGGAACCAAGGTTTTAGGCACTCAAAATGCTACAATGAAAAACATTTCGGAGTTTAAAACGGAAATTGCCGATGCGCGAACTTTTAGTTTCCTTCACGAATTGGAAACACTTTTAGACAGCGGTTTGATTAAAGGCGGTGATTTGAATAACGCCATTGTTTATGTTGACAAGGAAATATCTCCAAAAACAATTGAAAACCTAAAAGTGGCTTTTGGAAAGGATTCCATTTCAGTTAAACCAAATGGCATTCTTGATAACCTGACTTTACATTATCCAAATGAAGCAGCACGTCATAAATTGCTTGATGTTATTGGTGATTTAGCGTTGGTTGGAACCCGCATTAAAGGAAAGGTTATTGCCAATAAACCCGGACATTTTGTAAACACTCAGTTTGCAAAAAAATTGTCTAAGATTATCAAAATAGAACAGAAAAATCAGATTCCGGTTTACAACTTAAACTTAGAGCCTCTAATGGATATTCATAAAATAATGAGTATTCTTCCGCACAGGCCGCCGTTTTTATTTATCGACAGAATCATTGAAATGTCAGACAACCATGTAGTTGGTTTGAAAAATGTAACCATGAACGAAACGTTCTTCGTTGGGCATTTTCCAGGCGCACCGGTAATGCCGGGCGTAATCATTGTAGAAGCAATGGCACAAACGGGTGGAATATTGATTTTAAGCTCGGTTCCTGATCCTGAAAACTATCTTACTTACTTTATGAAAATTGACAATGTGAAGTTCAAACATAAAGTATTGCCGGGAGATACATTGATATTTAAATGTGATTTGATTTCGCCTATCCGTAGAGGAATTTGTCATATGCAGGCTAGGGCTTATGCTAATGGAAAATTAGTAGCCGAAGCTGAATTAATGGCACAAATTGCCAGAATTAATTAAACGATCACTTATGAAATACGCATTTTGCAATTTAATTGTAAATGCGAATTACATTTGAAAATTAAGAATAATATACAAAGACAAATGAACCAACCGTTAGCATACGTACATCCGGGAGCAAAGATTGCCAAAAATGTAGTTATAGAACCATTCACCACCATTCACAATAATGTTGTTATTGGCGACGGAACCTGGATTGGTTCCAATGTTACCATTATGGAAGGTGCACGAATTGGAAAAAATTGCAACATCTTTCCAGGTGCAGTAATTTCGGCAGTGCCTCAAGATTTAAAATTTGGTGGAGAAGAATCACTTGCGGTAATTGGTGACAATGTAACTATAAGAGAATGTGTTACGATAAACCGTGGTACAATTGCATCTGGTCAAACTAAGATTGGAAACAATTGTTTAATCATGGCAACGGCCCACATTGCGCACGATTGTCATATTGGGGATAACGCTATCATCGTAAACGGAGTAGCTTTGGCCGGACACGTAATTGTTGGGAACTATGCCATTGTTGGAGGTTTGGCTGCCATTCATCAGTTTATTCAGATTGGTGATCATGCAATGATTTCCGGAGGTTCGCTGGTACGTAAAGATGTTCCACCGTATACTAAAGCTGCGAAAGAGCCGCTTTCTTATGTTGGGATTAATTCAGTTGGTTTACGCCGAAGAGGATTTACTTCAGAAAAGATTAGGGAAATTCAGGATATTTACAGAATTCTGTATCAGAAAAATTATAACACATCACAGGCTGTTGGGATTATCGAAGCTGAAATGTCGGCGTCACCGGAACGTGATGAGATTTTGGATTTTATCAGAAACTCTTCAAGAGGGATTATGAAAGGCTACTCGGGATCGTAATTATTACAGCAACCAAAGTAAAACATTAACAAATAAATAGTAAAATGGCATCTACATCAGATATTAGAAACGGATTATGCATCAAGTTCAATCACGATATTTATAAAATCATTGAATTCCTTCACGTAAAACCTGGTAAAGGTCCGGCTTTCGTTAGAACTAAACTAAGAAGCTTAACAAACGGAAAAGTGTTGGACAATACATTTTCAGCCGGACATAAAATTGAAGAAGTGCGTGTTGAAACGCAAAACTTCCAGTATTTATATGCTGAAGGAGATCAGTTTCATTTTATGAACACGGATTCTTACGAACAAATTACTTTGGATAAAAAAGTCCTTGACGCCCCAGACTTGTTAAAAGAAGGAACAGTAGTAATGGTTCAGATTAATACTGAAACAGATTTGCCACTATCTGTAGATATGCCGGCCTCTATTGTTTTGGAAGTTACTTATGCTGAGCCGGGCGTAAAAGGAAACACAGCAACAAACGCTACCAAACCCGCGAAAGTAGAAACCGGAGCTTCGGTAAATGTTCCTTTGTTTATCAATGAAGGGGATAAAATCAAGATTGATACTGCTACCGGTTCTTATATGGAAAGAGTAAAAGAGTAGTTTTGAAATTCTCAAAAACACATACCTTAAAAGAAATTGCCGCCATTATCGGATGCCAATATGTTGGTGCTAATGATTTTCCTGTGGAAGGCATGAACGAAATTCATGTGGTTACGCCGGGAGATATTGTTTTTGTAGACCATCCGAAGTATTATGATAAGGCATTGGAATCCGCGGCTACTATTATTTTGATTAACAAGGAAGTGGATTGCCCAAAAGGAAAAGCATTATTGATTTCTGATGATCCTTTTAGGGACTTCAATACATTGACTAAACATTTCCGACCTTTTGTGGCCGCGAATGTCAGCATTTCAAATTCAGCATCAATCGGAGAAAATACAGTTGTTCAGCCAAATTGTTTTATCGGACACAATGTTATTATTGGTAAAAATTGTCTGCTTCACGCGAATGTTATTGTCTACGACAATACTGTAATTGGAGATAACGTAATCATTCATTCAGGAACCATACTTGGCGCTGATGCCTTTTATTATAAAAAACGCGCTGAAGGTTTTGATCAATTGCTTTCCGGAGGAAGAGTGGTTATTGAAGATAATGTGGGAATAGGAGCGTTGTGTACTATTGATAAAGGTGTTACCGGAGATACCACCATCGGTGCCGGAACCAAAATCGATAATCAGGTGCATGTTGGGCACGATACAGTAATTGGGAAAAAATGCCTGATTGCTTCCCAAACGGGGATTGCGGGCTGCGTAATAATTGAAGACGAAGTTACAATGTGGGGGCAGGTTGGTACGACAAGCGGAATTACCATTGGAACCAAAGCGGTTATCATGGGACAAACCGGAGTAACCAAATCGGTTGAAGGCGGAAAGAGTTATTTTGGTACACCAATAGAAGAATCTCGTGAGAAACTGAAGCAGTTGGCCAACGTCAAAAGAATACCGGAAATACTAAACAAACTTAAATAAGATGAGCGCTAAAGAAATTGTTCAGGAATTTTACAAATCGGATGCGTTGCTTGAAAACGAAAGAGTTGCGAAACTTTTACACGAAGATGTGGTTTTGGAATGGCACAGTTCTAAAGGTTTTTTGAAACTAAAACGTCAGGAGATAATTGATTTAACCAGCGAATTAAGCAAAGCGTATGTTCGATCCAAAGCCAGAATAACTCATATCCTTGAAGAAGGAAATACGGTTTCTATTCGTTATTCTCATTATGTAAAAACTATTGAAAACCCACGGGAAGAAATGCTTTTGGCTCATTTCATGGTTATCTGGGAATTGAAAAACAACAAGCTGTACCGAGGTTATCAGATGAGTCAGTTGTAAGTGCTCGATAAAATTCCGATTGCATCGGAATCACTCGAACTGACGGGCGGAAAAAAATACTTGCGAACCATTAATTACTAATTACTATTTTCTACTTTTGCAACACAATAAAATAAACACAATAAAAAACACAAACATGAGCGTTTTAGTTAATAAGAATTCAAAAATAATAGTTCAGGGATTTACAGGCAGCGAGGGAACTTTCCACGCTGAGCAAATGATTGAATACGGAACCAATGTTGTTGGTGGCGTTACGCCGGGAAAAGGAGGTTCAACCCATTTGGACAGACCGGTTTTCAATACGGTAAAAGATGCGGTTGAGAAAGCCGGAGCTGATACTTCAATTATTTTTGTTCCACCTGCTTTTGCTGCTGATGCTATTATGGAAGCTGCCGATGCGGGTATAAAAGTGATTATCGCTATCACTGAAGGCATTCCGGTTGCCGATATGATTAAGGCTTATGAATATATTAAAGACAGAGACTGCCGATTAATTGGCCCAAACTGTCCCGGAGTCATTACTCCCGAAGAAGCTAAAGTAGGTATTATGCCGGGCTTTGTTTTCAAAAAGGGAACGGTTGGAATAGTTTCTAAATCGGGGACATTAACTTATGAAGCGGCCGATCAGGTTGTGAAGCAGGGAATGGGAATTACAACAGCTATAGGTATTGGCGGTGATCCAATTATTGGAACTACAACAAAAGAAGCAGTCGAATTGTTGATGAATGATTCAGAAACAAAATGCATTGTGATGATTGGAGAAATTGGTGGTCAATTGGAAGCTGATGCTGCCAAATGGATAAAAGCCGATGGTAACCGCAAACCGGTTATTGGGTTTATTGCCGGAGAAACAGCTCCAAAAGGAAGAACAATGGGTCATGCAGGAGCAATTGTTGGCGGAGCGGATGATACTGCCGAAGCGAAAAAACGAATCATGAGAGAATGTGGTATTCACGTAGTAGATTCTCCTGCTGAGATTGGTAAAAAAGTTAAGGAAGTGATGGGATAATTTATCCTAAATAATAAATAAAAAAATCCCCTCTAGTGGGGATTTTTTTGTTATTGTGAATTACTAATTTTGAAAGGTAATTATTATAGTAACCCTTAAATTAAAGTATCATGCCTTTAGAAAATTTAAACAATGTGCATTACACCGCTGCCGAGAAAACTGCAGTAGGTACAGCATTAACCGCTCTCGAAACAGCCTTAACGGCTAAACTAAGAAACCTTTCTGCCGACGAGCGCAGAAAGTATGGCAGCATCAACGAGCAAAACAAACTCGTTGTAAACAAAGCCTTAGATTACCGCAACAACCAGCCCGGACTTAGCAGCCCAGATGTAGACTGGACAGAGTATCAAAACGATTATGACTCCCGTGTTTTTATACAAGCTGCCATGGCTCGTTTACAAAACCTGTTAGACGGTTTAGACAACAACAGGATTCTTCACGATAATGACAATTATCAGGCTGCTTTAACCGATTATGGTTTTAGCCAATATAAAGCAGGAACCAAAGCGGCAGGTTTTGAATCTAAGGTAAAAGACATAGCGCAGTTTTTTAACAAAAGCAGTTCAACTCCTACTACACCGGCATAAAAAGCAGCTGTTTAAACACATAAACCCTTTTGGTAATTATGCCAAAAGGGTTTTTTAGTGATACCAATCTGCAAAATACCCCAGCTATGGCGTCAGGTATACCGTTGTTGGTATTACGAACCTGGCGTTTGGCGTTGTGAACCTAAAATTTGGGGTACTATAACCCCAAATTTGGCGTCAGCAACCCCAACGACGGATTAGATGACGTCATTTTTTGGGTTTGTTACGTCAACGGTGGGGTTTTTAAGAAAAACCATCCATAATTCACTACAAACAACTTGCAATTATTTATATTTGTTCAATTCACAATTCATAATTCAACATGACCCTATACGAAAAACTGCAAAAAGCTTCGAGCGAAGAAGATGTAAAAGATGCCTATATAAAAGCATTGGGTTTAAAAGAGTACCAAAAAAACCTTATCGATATACAAACCAAAGAAATATGGTTTGAAGCCAAAGACAACAGCAGGATTTCTACCTACGCCATGTTTACCCAACTCATGCATTACGTGCAGGATGCGCTAAACAAAGGTGAATATGTGCCGCCATTTTTATGTGTTATTGATACGCAAAAGGCAGCGATTATGAAAAGCGGTGATGTGATTCCGTTCCTGGAAAAGAAAACTATCAAGTGGGGTAAATCGGCAAGCCAGTATACGCAGGATGCACTCGATGCAATTTCGGCACATATCGGGACACACTTCGTATCGTTTAAGATAGAAACCCACGAAGAAGAGTTTATCAATACGGTAAAAAATGCCATTAAAAAAGGCGACATTATCCGAACACCTATAACACCCGATAACCTCAAACAAGTATTTGACAAATGGGTACTCATGGTTGGAAATGAGATAGAGGGTGTAGCACCCGAAGAGTATGCCCTGTTATTTTTTGCCGATATTATGCACGATGGCACGGTAAGCACTCATGATAACCTGCCTGCCGAACTAATGCACAAAGACGGCTCGCCCGTATTCCTGCTTAACGGAAAGGTTTATAAACTAGGCAACAAAGAAGGCTACCGACAGTTTTGGACGATATACCACAAACCACCTAAAGCCGAATACCGCAATTACCTGTTAGAACGGCGAGACAGCTTAATACCTATTGATGAACGCAGTTTTAAAGGTGCTTATTATACGCCGCTAAATGTGGTAGACAAAGCCTATGACAAACTAGCCGAAACGCTGGGTAATAACTGGCAAAAAAACTATATAGTATGGGATATGTGCTGTGGTGTGGGCAACCTAGAGGTAAAACACTCTAACCCACGCAACATATATATGAGTACTCTAGATGCTGCCGATGTAGATGTAATGCGCGCTACCAAAACCTGCGTAGCGGCTACACGGTTTCAGTACGATTACCTAAATGATGATATTACCGATGAAGGAACGATTGATTACACGTTAACCAACAAATTACCCCAAGGCTTGCGAGATGCTATAGCGCAAGGCAAAAAGATTTTGGTGTTGATTAATCCGCCTTATGCGGAGGCAACTAATGCAGATAATATTTCTGTAGGTGAAGACGCTGAAAACAAATCAGGAGTTGCAAAAACAAAATTTGCTGCTACTGCAATGAGAGATTATGGAAAAGCAAGTAATGAACTGTTTACGCAGTTTGTTGCACGAATTGCAAAAGAAATACCAACAGCAACTGTTGCTATGTTTAGCAAAATGAAATATGTAAATGCACCAAACTTTGAAAAGTTTAGAGAGATTTGGAAAGCAAAATATTTAGGAGGCTTTATTGTTCATAGTAAATCTTTTGATGGATTAAAAGGGAATTTTCCTATTGGCTTTTTGATTTGGAAAACAGATATGCTTTCTACAAAAAGAATTGATATTACTGATATTAACACGGAAGTATTAGATAAAAGTGCAAAGCCAATTGGAGAAAAATCATTTTACAATTTACCAAATAAATCATTTTTAAATGTTTGGTTAAAAAGACCAAAAGTTAATAAGGTTGAGGTTATACCTTTAAAAAATGCAATAGCTCCAACTCCAGGTAAAGCAAGAGTTTCGAATTGGTCTGATAATGCAGTTGCATACATGTATTGCGGAGTAAATGATATTCAACATGCAACTCAACAAACTGTAGTTTTTTCATCTCCTTATGGTGGAGGAAATGGATTTTATATTAATAAAGAAAACCTTTGGCAAGCCGCAATAGTTTTTTCAGTACGACGATTAATAAAACCCACTTGGCTCAACGACCGCGATCAGTTTTTAATACCAACAGAGCCGTTAACAGATGAATTTAAAAATGATTGTATAATCTGGATGTTGTTTAACGGCAGTAACCTCACCGCCAGTGCCAACGACCTAGAGTGGAACGACAGGAAATGGAGCATAGTAAACCATTTTATACCGTTTACCGAGGAAGAAGTAGGCGCACCCGATAGGTTTGAAAGCGATTTTATGGTACGCTACCTGTCATTGCGAGGCACGAAGCAATCTCCCGAAGCCAAAGCAGTCCTAGCCGAAGGCAAAAAACTATGGCAAGCCTATTTTGCAAATACCGATGTTAGAGCCGTGCGCGACGAACTAAAACTAAACCGCCCCGATGTGGGTTGGTATCAAATTAGAAACGCCCTGAAGAAACGAAACGAAAGTGGCGATTATGTACCTGTGAGTTTCAAACCCTTTGAGGAAGCCTATAAAACATTAACCGAGAAATTACAACCCATGGTTTATGAGCTTGGGTTTTTAAAGTAGTCATTGCGAGGAACGAAGCCAGTCATTGCGAGCTTGCGAAGCAATCTGTTGAAGCCCACGTAAAGTTGAACAGATTGCTTCGTTCCTCGCAATGACGGCTTCAACAGGTTGCTTTTTCGTTCTTCCTTGCAATGACTAATTAGGAAACGGATTAGACCATTTACTATCAACATACACATTCGAACCAGAAAGTGTTCTGAGAAAAGCCATTAAAGCGTTTACTTCCGGAGCTGTAAAATTCAGCTTTTGCCCGAAACCATTTGGTCTCAATTTTGGATCTAAATTAGTATTCCCAGGAGCTAAATTTATAGTTCCATAATGACCAATAACTGTTTGCAACGAAGTAAAAACTCCGGTATGCATTAAAGGCCCGTTTAATGTTCCGTCTTGTTTGACAATATCGCGTAGGGAAGGAGCACGCGTGTTTGTAATGTCAATTCCGCTTCCGGCTAAGGTTCCAATAATACCATTGTTGCCCGAGTTGGGCGCAATATCAAATTCGGGTGCCGCGTGGCAGCCTGCACAACCTACTCCGCCACCTGTTCGGTTTCCGGTAGCATCAAATTGGGGTGGTGCCAAAAACAATTGTTTCCCTTGGTTTTCCTGATTGGTAAAATTTGGAAAAGGTTGATTATCCGCACTAACTTGTGCTCGTCCTGTATCGTATTTACTATCAAAAGACTGAATACTTCTAACGAACTGCGCTAATGCTAATTGGACTTTGTTTTCGGTAATTTCTTCCGAGCCATACACAAACTTGAAAAGCTCTTTATAGTAGCCTATTTGATTTAACTTGGTTACCAAACCGCTAAAACCTTCGTCACCACTCGTGCCGCTGTAACCCATTTCGTTGTGGTTTTGGATTGGCTGCGTGGTTTGAAATTCCAATGTTGCCGCACGTTCATCCCAAAAGAATTTGTTTTCAATAGCAAAGCGTGTATTGATTAAGCGCATGGCGTGTCTTCCGGTTGTTCCGTTTACGCCCATACTCGCCACATCTGTATCGCTGAAGGCATTTGCCTGTTGGTGACAACTTGAGCAGGAAATAGTATTATCGGCGGATAGATTTTTGTCATAAAAAAGAATCCTGCCCAGTGTTGCACCTTTATCAGAAATTGGATTTCCAGCGGTATTGTCTTTAGTGATGTATGTTGGAATCGTTTGATTTGCGTAATTAGCCAGGTTCTCTAAATCGATAGTTGTTCCAAATGTGACTTTTATATTGGCATACGGATCAATATAATCACTACTTGAACTGTTACATGACCAAAACGCAGGTATAATAAGGAATGATAAATAGCGTAGTTTCATGGTTATTTGTTAATGATTATTTTGAATGTTTTGCTGTCTTTAGCACTTGCTACTTTTACAAAGTAAACGCCGTTGTAAACGGTACTTAAATCAATAATGGAAAGTGTGCTTCCCTGAAGGATTTTATTGGTCTTAATAACTTTGCCCAGTTCGTCAATTAAAGAAACATCCAGATTATCTGCTATCATATCCGATTGAATCGCAATGAAATCCTGAGCGGGATTAGGATAGATTTTAATATTCAAGTTGGACAGATTAAAATCGGCATTCGCCAAAGTATATTGTGTCGTACTTTCGGAAATACTTGTTACTTTAACCGCAGTTTTATTGCCATAGAATGTTGGGCCGACAACATAAGGATAAGCGGAATTATGATTGGAATCAACCGTTGTGAAGTAACAATAAATCCCCAAAGGATATTCCGGAGTTATGCAAAATCTTCCATTATGAACATCCAAATAACTCGCGTCAGAAGGATGTGCAACATATTCATAATCTTCTCTGAAATACCCTAAAGGATAGGTCGTACTTACTGCAGGACCATCGGTTACATTAGTTCCGTCCGCATAGACAGTTCTTGTTGTAATGTTGCGCAACTGATAACTTGATTTCATTCGGACAATCCCGCCAGTTCCATCAGCATTAGCGTAACCATAAGCACCATAAATTGGAAAACCATCATAAGCAAAGCCAATTAAAGGAGAATGTTGTGACGTATTGATTACATACAAACCATCGGAAGGATAAGTGTCGCAAATCGTTGAAATTACTACTAAATCTAAATTAAAAGCACTTGGATTTTGATGGTGGTGATAATTTCCCATTGCCGGATGTGCCTTTGCACAATCGAACCCGTTACGTTCTGCCGGAATTGCATCCCTGTTCCAGACCCCATCACCCATACATGCGGGTTGAACGGGGCCACCACAAATAGTTTGCGTGCTGTTTTTCCAGGAAACGCCATCTCTATAATCAAATAAAGCCACCCCGTTTTTGAACAAGCCAATATTTCCACCAGTGGTAGCCGTTGCTGTTCCTGTGTTTTGGGTTGGGTTTAATGGCATTTTAAAGATAGCACCATTTTGAGTAGTTGCCAACGATGGATTTCCATCTAAAAAAGGTCCGGTTATATAAGCCGGGATTCCATTTGTAGTGACATAAACCCAATTGGTTGAATATTGAACGGTTTGCACATTGGCAGCAACTGCATCAGTTATTGGCGTTGAATTTCCCGATACATAATGACGACCTGTAATTCCCGTTGTATTGCGCAGCCATGTCGTGATAATTGGATTGGTTTGTGAATGAGAAGTACTAGCAAACAGTAATAGTAAAAGTAATTTTTTCATTTTGGTTAGTTTGGTTATAACTTTTTAGACGAAAGATGTTTTTATTTCTTGCGCATTAGTTTAAAATTATTCTTTTGGGAATGAAAATCGTTTATCAAATAAAAATTCTTTATCGGTCAGCGTTTGTAAAAAAGCTACTAAATCGACTCTGTCGTTATTGGATAAGTTCATAGGTTTGTCTAATTCTTTGGGCAAACTTTTATCATAACCTAAAGAATTGTAATGCTTCACTACTTCGGTCAGGGTTTTAAACCTGCCATCGTGCATATACGGAAATGTAAATTGAATGTTCCTTAAAGTCGGCACTTTGAACCGCAAATAATCTTCGGGGTTGTTGGTAATTTTCATTCGTCCAAAATCGTTTAAGGTTTCATCAATTTTTAACCCATTTTTCTCAAATTTGTCATCGGAGAAAAGCGGCTCTTTATGACAGGAGGCACAATTTGTTTTAAATAAATCATAGCCATGCTGCTCTTGGACTGTGAAATTTTCTTCTTTGGCTATTACTTTATCATACTTTGCATTCGATGATTTCAGCATTACTGTAAATTGGGCTAGCGCTTTCAAAAGCCGTTGACTAGTTACTTTTTCATCACCAAATGCTTTTGCAAAAAGCTTTCTGTATTTTTCGCTTGCCTGTAATTTGGCAATCACATGTTCCAATGTTTCATCCATTTCTAATGGATTGGTAATTGGATTTATAGGTTGCACTTCGAGATTGTTGACACCGCCATCCCACATAAAGTCTTTGCTCCAGGCCAAATTAATTAATGCCATTGAATTCCTGGTGCCGATTTTCCCTTCGATACCATGACTTAATTGATGATCAACATGAGTAAATCCGGTTTGTTGCAAATGACAACTCTGACAGGAAATGGTATTGTCTTTTGATAAAATCGGGTCATAAAATAAGTTTCTCCCAAGTTGAAACCCTTCTTCGGTTAATGGATTTTTTTTGAAATCATATTTTGGCTTTGGCCAACCATTGGGTAGTTCAAGATATAAAGGCGTAGTAAAAAAGTTATTGGAAAAAGCTAAAATTCCAAAAATGAAAAGTCCAAATCCCAATAAAGCTATGATTTTTTTCATTGGATGTAAAACATTTTGCAGCTATAATTCGCCAGCTTCATAGCTTCGTTTCCCGGAATCATAACACTGTTGGTTTCTTTTAATTCTACATTGGAGAAAAACGGAAATAAATCAATGCCAATATTTATGTCATCATTTGCTTTTTTATCTAAGGTAAATTTCATCTGACGCATTGCATAATAGGGTTGAAGATAGCCGCCAACATGAAACTGGAATTCATTTTTTCTGGTTTTGCAGCTCGAGCTTTTGCCTTCAATTTTCATGTTTATATAACCGCTTTGCCATGCCCAATACATTCCCTTCACAGGATCTAAATCTCCAGCCATTGCTCCTGCAGTATTTGTCAAACTGTCGATTCCGATATTGAAGGTAATTTTGGAAATTTGCTTGTCAGTCTTTTTGGTTATCGGAATTTGAAAAGAGTTGGGATGCTCTGAATCGAGTAGGTAATAGCTGTTTTTTTGAGTAAAGACGGAGTTGTCTTTGTACTGAATCTGAATATTGGATACATAACATCGAAAGGTTTCAACTGTCAAAGTATCCTTGTTTGCCGAAACATATTTTTTGTTTATTTCAAGCGGAAGTTTATTGAATTCTAAATGAAAATTAATCGCTAGCGAATCAGTTTTACTTTGAGAATGAATCGGAAGGCAAAATAATAAAGACGCAATTATGATTAAAATTGCCTTAGTCATGTCTTGGCCCGTGTGGTTTTGGAGCAAATATTCTTCCAAATTCCTCTGTCAGGTCGTTAAAATTTTCCATTTGGTCTTTACGGCACAGTTTTTTAATGTCTTCAAAATGTTTGAAATGGGTTTCCTCTACTTGCTTTTGATTAGAATTTATCACACTTATCAGGCTGTCTTTAGTTTGTAGATCGATTTTATCTTTAGATAATCCAGAGTACAAATCATTTTTTGCTTTCCGGATAGCATCATCCAATCTAGTGATTTCAGCACGATGCCAGGTAATCAATTTGTCATATTCCTTTTGCTGTTGTGTGTCAAAATGAAGCTTTTCTATAATGATTTCTCTTGGCATTGGTCTGCTATCATGTAGCTGCCGGTGACCTTTAAAACCATTAAAAAATAAAAATCCAAGTGTGCCCAAATTGAGCAACAATAATCCGATAATGGTAATCGTTAATAGTTTTGTCTTTTCCATTTTTATTGATATAGTTGATTACTTTTATTGACAGTCATTTCTAAGTAGGCTGTGGTTGAACTTGTTTTTTCATTAAACTTACATAAAACCGAAAAATTCAGTATTACTAAAACCGCAATTGATGCGGCAACAAGCCACAGTATTTTTGATGAAACCTTTTTATCTTGTTGAATCCTTTGTTGAATTTGTGAAAACAAATTATCACTCGGCACTACTTTTAAAATTCCGTTAGTGCTGTTTAAAATGTTTTCTATCCAATTATTTCTTTCCATAATTACTTTGACGAATGTTATTATTTTTTCTTGCGGTAGTTACTAAATTTTTGAGATAATTTATCCTGAAGCGCAACTTTTGCCCTAAATACAAGCGATTCTACAGAAGAAATACTAAGCTGCATAATCTCAGAAATCTCAGGATTATTTAGTCCATCCAGTTTAGATAGCAAAAAAGCAGTCTTTTGGTTTTCGGTTAACGTATTGATAACTTCAAAAAGAATTGCTGCATCTTCCTGATTTTCCATTAAAATTCCGGGATGTTCAAAAGTTGTTGTGTTCAGATATTCCTGTTCGTTCTGGCTTTTCTTGCCAAAAATAAAAAAGCGTTTTTGGCTGTTCTTTTGTTTAATATAATCCAGACAATGATTAATAGTGATGCGGTAAATCCAGGTTTTATGCGACGATTTTTGATTGAAGTTCTCCAACGAATTATAAACCTTTACAAAAACATCTTGCGTGATTTCTTCAGCATCTTCAATGTTTTGCAAATAATTCAACGCCACATTGAATACAAGTGTTTTATATTCATGATATAGTTTTTCAAATTGACTTTGGTTTTCAATCATCTGGTCAAGTGTTCGCTTTTGCCATACAATGATACTAAATGATTTTTTACTAAGTATAAATTATTCTATATTTGGGCTATCAAATTTAACTCTTTTAAAAAATGAAATTATTAGAAGGAAAAGTTGCCATCATAACTGGCGCAAGTAGAGGAATTGGAAGCGGAATCGCAAAAGTTTTTGCACAACACGGAGCAAATGTAGCTTTTACTTATAGTTCATCTACCGAATCAGCTTTGGTTTTAGAAAACGAATTAACGGCGATGGGAATCAAAGCCAAAGGATATAAATCTAATGCAGCCGATTTTAACGAAGCACAAAAACTAGTTGATGATGTTATGGCAGATTTTGGAAATGTGGATGTGTTAATCAATAACGCCGGAATTACAAAAGACAATCTTTTAATGCGTATGTCTGAAGAGGATTTTGATAAAGTAATTGAAATCAACCTTAAGTCAGTATTCAACATGACTAAAGCGGTTCAGAAAATCATGCTGAAAAACCGCAAAGGTTCTATAGTAAATATGAGTTCGGTTGTTGGTGTAAAAGGAAATGCTGGTCAAGCCAACTACGCAGCTTCAAAAGCGGGAATGATTGGTTTTACCAAATCGGTTGCGCTTGAATTAGGCTCGCGTAACATTCGTTGTAATGCTATTGCACCTGGATTTATTGAAACTGAAATGACTGCTAAATTAAACGAAGATGTTGTTCAGGGTTGGAGAGATTCTATTCCGTTGAAACGCGGTGGAACACCTGAGGATGTTGCTAATGCATGTCTTTTCTTTGCTTCCGATATGAGTGCTTACGTTTCAGGGCAAGTGTTGAATGTTTGCGGAGGAATGCTAACCTAAATTATTATAACTTTTAATGAATACCACAACAATCCTGTTATTACTCGTATCAATACTTATTGCTGCTGGTTTATCATTTTACCAATATTTATACAAGGTCAAAATCAGGTCGAATGTGGCCTTGCTTTTGGCTTTCCTGCGTTTCTTCAGCATCTTTGGATTGTTACTTTTATTGATAAATCCTATTGTTTCCAAAAAAACCATTGAGACCGTTAAAACTCCGCTGCCTATTGTTATTGACAATTCGGCATCTATTACTGATTTGAAAGCTGATAAGTCAGCGATGGAAATCTTTCAAAAGCTTTCTGAAAACAAACAGCTTACAGATAAATTTGATGTGCAGACGTATCAGTTTGATACTGATTTTTTGCCTTCGGATACCATTGATTTTAAAGGTACACAAACCAATATTGATGTTGTTGCCAAAAACCTAAAGAACATTTACAAAAACCAGCATTATCCAACGGTTTTAATTTCTGACGGAAATCAAACTTCAGGTGAAGATTACGTTTTTGGATTCAATCCTGACAATAAGGTTTATCCTTTAGTGGTGGGCGATACAGCAACGTATCTAGATTTGAGAATTACCCAGTTGAACGTCAACAAATATGCGTTTCATAAGAATAAATATCCGGTTGAAATCTTCCTGAATTATGCCGGTACCAAAAGCATAAATGCAACCTTTAAGATCTCGCAAGGTAATAGTATTCTGAACCAACAAACCGTAGCTTTTTCTCCATCTAAAAAATCAACCACGCTGAATGTATTGCTGCCTGCCAACAAAGTCGGGTTGCAGATTTTAAGAGCTAGCGTTACATCAAAAGAGCAGGAAAAGAATAATTATAACAATGTCAAGAATTTCGCTGTAGAAGTTATTGATCAAAAGACAGAAGTTGCTTTAATATCTTCAATTTCCCATCCTGATTTGGGTACAATTAAACGAAGTATTGAAACTAACGCACAACGAAAAGTAACTCTTCTTAAACCTAATCAGGTCAATTCATTAGTAAATTATAATGTTTTGATATTGTATCAACCAAATGCGGAGTTTAAAGCCATCTTTGACCAAAACGAAAATGCCAAAATCAACAGTTGGATAATCACAGGAAACGATACCGATTATAATTTTCTGAATCAAAACCAGAAGAGTTTCAGCTTTAAAATGAGCGGAAGCAAAGAAGATTATCTTGCTGCGTTTGACAACCAGTTTAACCTTTTTGCTTTGGATAATATTGGTTTCGAACAATTTCCACCATTGGAAAATCCTTTTGGAGTCATTACAGCGAGCAGTAATACCAATACGTTGTTATTTTCTACCATCCGTAACATCCCAACCAATCAGCCTTTATTGGCTTTCGCCGAAAATCAAGGAAGAAGAAGCGCTTTTCTTTTTGGAGAAAACATATGGAAATGGAGAGCCAATAGTTATGTTGACAAGAAAAGCTTTGCCGATTTTGATATTTTTTTAGACAAAACCATACAATATCTGGCATCAAATAATGCCAAAAAATCATTGGTAGTTACACATGATCGCTTTTATAATTCGGGAGAAGGGATTGAAATTACAGCTCAATATTTTAACAAAAACTATGAACTGGATGAGAAAGCCCGATTAACTATTGCGGTCACAAATACCAAAACCAAACAAGTTAAAAATTATGATTTGCTTCGAACCACGAATGCTTTTCAGGTTAACCTGGATGGATTATCGGCCGGAAATTATGCTTTTAAAGTGAAAGAGCTGAATTCAAACTCTGTTTACTCAAGTAGTTTTGAAGTACTGGATTTTAATATTGAAAAACAATTTGTAAATCCCGACTGGAACAAACTAAACCAATTGGCAACACAAACCAAAGGCAAAGCATTCCTGCCAAACCAATTAGATATACTTATACAACAATTGCTCGCTGATGACAGTTATAAAGCCATTCAAAAAACATTGGTAAAAAAATCACCATTGATTGATTGGATTTGGTTATTGGTTTTGATTGCAATTTCCCTTGCTTCGGAATGGTTTATAAGAAAGTATAACGGATTGTTATAATCCTTACTTCAATCATTTTTTTATTGCCAATTTTCCACCAAAATACGCCATTGGAATATATGCCAACCCTAAGTCAACGATAGTAAACCAAGTAGGGGAAGGAAGCATGAAAATATTCATTACACCGCCAACCAAAAAGCAAATTCCAATTGCGATGGCGAATCGCATTTTATTGGAAACAGCTATTTTTGCTGTTACAAAAGCACCAACCAGTGTTCCCAGTGCATGGGCTAAAAATGGTAACAGGAAATGCTTAGGTTCCATGAATGGCATTGCGGCTTGTAGACCTTCCATTGTTGTCAAATTAGCTCCTGCCGGTGGAGGAATAATGGAGCCGCTAATTAAAATGATAGCCATATTGACTGCTCCGCCAATGAAGAGGCCAAGGACTACTGCTAAAATATTTCTTAAAATCGGATTCATAATAAATTTGTTTTAATTATTTTTTTTTGATTATAGTTTCAATTCAGATAACTAAAGTAGCAAAATTCATTCACATAATCTTTTTATCACAAACTAAGAAAAGACAATCCAATTTTGCTTAAATTCGTATCATTAAAAAAGACACATGAGAATTGCCATTGTATGCTATCCAACCTTCGGCGGTAGTGGTGTGGTAGCCACCGAATTAGGGCTTGAACTTGCTCATCGCGGACACGAAATTCATTTCATTACCTATCGTCAGCCCGTGCGGTTGGCTCTCTTAAATTCAAACGTGCATTACCATGAAGTTAATGTTCCGGAATATCCTTTATTTCATTATCAGCCTTATGAATTAGCGTTATCCAGTAAATTAGTTGACATGGTAAAACTCTATAAAATAGAATTATTACATGTACATTATGCTATTCCGCATGCCTATGCAGGTTATATGGCAAAACAGATGTTGAAGAATGAAGGAATTAAAATTCCAATGGTTACTACGCTTCACGGTACTGATATTACTTTGGTTGGAAATCATCCTGTATACAAACCGGCTGTTACTTTTAGTATTAATAAATCGGATATAGTAACATCAGTTTCACAAAGCTTAAAAGACGAAACCAATAAATTGTTCAATATCAAAAAAGAAATTCATGTGATTCCGAATTTTATTGAACTTGAAAAAATACGTAATGAGAGTCAGATTTCATGCCATCGATCTGTTATGGCAAAAAAGGAAGAACGAATAGTCACTCACATTAGTAACTTTAGAAAAGTAAAACGCATTCCGGATATTATCAAAATATTTTATAAAATTCAACAAAAAATTCCAGCCAAGCTAATGATGGTTGGTGATGGTCCTGAAAAATCAAGAGCGGAACAACTTTGTAAAGAACTGGGTATTGAGGATAAAGTAATTTTCTTTGGAAACAGTAATGAAATAGATCAGATTCTTTCCTATTCCGATTTGTTCCTATTGCCATCCCAAACAGAAAGTTTTGGTCTTGCGGCACTTGAAGCTATGGCATGGAGTGTTCCGGTAATATCAAGTAATTCAGGCGGTTTGCCCGAAGTTAACTTTGAGGGAATATCGGGTTACCTGAGTGATGTTGGCGACATTGATGGCATGGCGGAAAATGCATTAAAAATTCTTTTTGATGATGCTACATTAGGACAATTTAGGGCTCAAGCATTGGGTGTTGCCCAACAATTTGATATCAAAAATATTCTTCCTTTATACGAAGCATTATACCACCAAGCTCTTAACAACTCCAAATGAAAAAAGTAATTTCAATATTGGTAATTGCACTGATATATTCCTGTTCATCGACCAAGAGTGTAACAAATAAGCCTCTCTATGAAGTACTCATGGTAAATAATGATAATGGTGCAAACATTAAGTTTTATGAAGTGTTGACCGAACCAAAAGAAATAAATATGCTTATGGGAGATGAAACGCTGCGCAAAAAAATAAGGGCAAATGATATAAGCGATTGCAATTTTGTTATTCTTAATGCAGGACCAACATTAGAGAAAAAAAATAAAGTAACAATCGACAAAATCCTGGAAACTCCTATGCAAATAGAAATATATGTCAAAGACAACCAAATAAATATTGATGCCGTTCAAACTGATGATGACACCTTTTATCCTTACACGGTAGTTAAGATCAACTCAAAGAAACCAATTATCATTAAATAAAAAATCCCGCCTGTAAAGACGGGATTTGTTTTATAAATGCATAGCTTAAAATCTGTAACGAATACCTAGCCCAAGATCCGGACCGAAACTATGATCTCTATATCTATCTGAATCGAAATAAAATTCTGGTCTAAAATCTAAAGATAATTGAATTGGCACTTCCTTAAAGTTATATTCAATACCAATATCTCCAGCGGCAAGTAAAATAGTTCCATTATCTTTATAATCATTTCCTCCTTGGTTATAATCATAACTCCAACTTCCAATTCCACCACCAACGCCGGCATACCAGTTGAAACCGTTGTCAATGTCCCAAACCCATTGGTATAAACCAACTAATTTGAAAGCATCAACATTGTTACTGTTTCTCAATCCTAAGTCCAATTCAAGGCGGTTGTTTTTAGACAAACCTCTTTGATAAGATACTTCCCCACCAAAACCATCGTTGTCTCCCAGACGTAAACCTAAGGCGTTCTTTGAAATGTCCTGAGCTTGTGCGCTAAATGCCAATCCGATAAGCATAAAAGCAGATAAAATGATTTTTTTCATTTTCTTATTTTTTAAAATTAGTTGCTGCAAATTTAAAATAAAAAGATAGTAATACCTTATATAATATGATAAACTTCTTATATTATTATTAAAATTATTTTGGATGCTTTATTTGATTCGGATAGAAAAAAAATTTTTTTTTGAAAGTTTCCATAAATCTTTAATTTATCTGGCTTGTCCTGGGTTAACTTTGATAATAATTTTTTACACTTTTTAAACTTTACGCTATATTTGTTTAAAACATTATAAAATGGCCGGAAATAGCTACGGAACACTTTTTAAACTTACGACTTTTGGCGAATCACACGGAGAAGCTTTAGGCGGAATTATTGATGGATGCCCTTCGGGAATTGAGCTCGATTTAAATGCTATTCAAAACGAGATGCAACGCAGGAAGCCTGGACAATCTTCTATAGTTACCCAACGAAAAGAGGAAGACGAAGTTCTATTGCTATCAGGTATTTTTGAAGGCAAAACTACCGGTACTCCAATAGGTTTTATTATTCCAAATACAAATCAGAAGTCGGAAGACTACTCACATATCAAAGACAGTTATCGTCCTAGTCATGCCGATTATGTCTATGAAAAGAAATATGGCATTCGCGATTATCGTGGAGGTGGAAGAAGTTCAGCGCGAGAAACAGCATGCAGAGTAGTGGCAGGAGCAATCGCGAAACAAGTTTTACCTAATATTAAAATCAACGCGTTTGTATCTTCTGTTGGCGACATATTTATAGATAAACCTTATCAGGAATTGGATTTCTCTTTAACAGAAACCAATGCAGTTCGCTGCCCGGATTTGGCAACAGCCGAAAAAATGGAAAGCTATATAAAGGAAATCCGGAAGGAAGGCGACACCGTTGGCGGAACAATAACCTGTGTTTTGCAAAATGTTCCTATTGGTTTAGGCGAACCTGTTTTTGATAAACTGCATGCTGAATTAGGCAAAGCAATGCTTTCGATTAATGCAGTTAAAGGTTTTGAGTTTGGCAGCGGATTTTGTGGTGCCAAAATGAAAGGCAGTGAGCATAACGATTTATACAACGAAGACGGAACAACCAAAACCAATCTTTCCGGCGGAATACAAGGCGGAATATCCAATGGAATGGATATTTATTTCAGGGTAGCTTTCAAACCGGTAGCGACTTTAATTCAAAAACAAGAAGTGCTCACTAATGAAAATACTTTGGTTGAGCAACATGGCAAAGGACGCCACGATCCATGTGTTGTGCCTCGTGCAGTACCTATAGTTGAAGCTATGGCAGCAATAGTACTTGCTGATTTTTATTTATTAAACAAAACCTACCAAAATGAGCGCAAATGAAAAATAAAAAGAAATCATTCTTTTCCAATCTTACTGTTCAGATTCTTATCGCAATGCTGCTTGGAGCACTTTTAGGAATTTTTATTCATTATAATTATACAGAGGAAATTGCAAAGGATTTCAGTGGCTACATAAAAATGCTGGCTACTATTTTTATTAGGCTGGTTCAAATGATTATTTCTCCATTAGTATTCACAACCCTTGTTGTTGGAATTGCTAAACTGGGTGACATCAAAGCTGTTGGTAGAATAGGAGGCAAAGCATTAGCATGGTTCTTTACCGCCTCGTTCATATCCTTATTGATTGGAATGTTTTGGGTAAATACATTACAACCCGGAACCGGTTTGAAATTGGGAAATGTAGATGTGGCAACCGCAACAGAAGTTGTAGAAAAGACCGATGGTTTTTCCGCACAGAATTTTATTGAGCACATCATTCCGAAAAGCATTGTGGAAGCTATGGCCAGCAACGAGATTCTGCAAATTGTCATTTTCTCTATCTTCTTCGGATTGGCAGCAGCTTCAATAGGTGAGCATGCTAAACCTGTCGTAAACGCCTTAGACAAAACATCACACATCATTTTAAAAATGGTAAATTATGTTATGAAGTTCGCACCGATTGGCGTTTTTGGAGCGATTGCGGGTGTTTTCGCTATTCGGGATTTAAATGAATTGCTGCTTACTTATGCCAAATTCTTTGGTTCATTTCTGGTTGGAATTTCCACACTTTGGTTTATACTGTTATTGATTGGCTATATTTTTTTAAAGACAAAAATGACGACGCTATTAAAACATATTGTCAGTCCGTTGATAATCGCCTTCGGAACGACAAGCTCGGAAGCGGTTTTTCCCAAATTAACTGAAGAGCTGGAAAAATTTGGAGTGAAAGACAGAATAGTTTCCTTCATGTTGCCGTTAGGATATTCATTCAATCTGGATGGCAGTATGATGTACATGACTTTTGCCAGTATTTTTATTGCCCAGGCCTATGGGGTACATCTTGATTTTGGCACACAAATGACAATGCTTTTAGTCTTAATGCTAACCAGTAAAGGAATTGCAGGTGTTCCGAGAGCCAGTTTGGTAGTGGTCGCAGCTACTTGTGGAATGTTTAAAATCCCGATTGAAGGAATAGCTTTAATCCTCCCAATTGACCATTTTTGCGACATGTTCAGAAGTGCAACAAACGTGCTCGGAAACGCTTTAGCTACATCAGTTGTAGGCAAATGGGAAAAAGATAGTTAAAAAATTATTATATTAGAAATTCTTTATTTAAATTTGTGTCTTAAACTTAAAAACTATTTTATGAAAAAATTATTACTTTCTTCGATTCTAATGCTAGGTTCGTTATCCTTGTTTGCGCAAGATGATTGCGCTACACCTCTTGTAGCAACAACAGGGACTAATACTGCTCCTGCAATTACAGGTACTTATGAAGGCGGATGTTATGATCTAACCGCTGATAATGCTGGAGGACCTATTAACGGATTATGGTATACATTTACCCCAGTTTCTGATGGGGAAATTACTATCTCTTCAAATTTAGCTGCAAATGTAGCCCCAAATAGTGTAGATACTATGGTCTCAATTATGACTGGAACTTGTGGCACATTAACATGTGTTGCTGCAAATGATGACGTTTCTGCTGCTAACTATTTATCATCCGTTACACTTCCTGTAGCTGCTGGTGTTACTTATTATATAGAATGGAGCAACTACTGGGATGGAGCAGGTTTTGATTTTGACCTTACATACACTCCAATCACATGCTTGAAGGTATACAATGTTGGTCTTCAAACCCTTACTACAACTACCTCAGTTACATTAAATTGGCAGGCATCGTTGAGCAATCCTGGAACTTATGATGTTGAATATGGTCCTGTTGGTTTTGTACAAGGAGCCGGAACAACAGTTTCCCCATCAACAAATTCTGTTAATTTAACAGGTTTGACTGCCGATACTGTATATGATTATTATGTTAGAAGTAATTGTGGTGCAACTCAAAGTGTTTGGACCCCTGTTAATAAATTTACTACGGCAAAACTTACACCTGAAACCTTTACCTTTGACAATGCATCTCAGTTGGCTGGTTGGTCTGCTGTAACAAACGGTCCTGGTGCTCAACAAGCACAACCTGTTGTTCCTCCTGGAGGAACTGCTGGTCAGGGAGCTACTCCTGGGTATTGGATATTTGGATCAAGTACCACAACTGCAAATAACAACTGGTTAATAACACCTGCGTTTTCATTACAAGCAAATGAAACAGTTTCAGTTTCATTCTACCATAGAGCCACTACTTCGGCAAGAACTTTACGAGTAACTGCAGGTACTGCTAATACAACAGCAGCACAAACTACAGTTTTAGGCACCTTTACCATCGCTCCGGGAACTACTTGGACTCTGGTTAATGTCCCTACTACGTTCGTAGCACCAAGTGCGGGTGTTTACTATTTTGGATTTAATGATAATTCAGCTCCTACGGCAACTGCTGTTAATATGAGGTTGGATACAATTACATTCACATCAGTTTTAGGAACTAGCGAATTTTTATCTTCTAAGTTCTCGGTTTTCCCTAATCCTGTTAATAACGTTATCAATTTCTCTAACAATCAAAATGCGGTTGTTAGTACAGTTGACTTGACCGATTTAAACGGAAGAGTAGTTAAAACGTTAAAAGTTAATGCTACTGAAGGTCAAATTTCAGTTAGCGATTTAGCAACAGGAATGTACATGATGAAAATCACTACTGACCAAGGAATTGCTGTTAAGAAAATTGTTAAGCAATAATTTTTTATTTCATAATAAGAAAGCCATCAGAAATGATGGCTTTTTTTATGCTAAAAATTTAAATTGTAGTTTAGTTGTTGGTATCATACAACACTCTTTCGTGCCAAACCATTTGTATCTGTTTTTAGCAATATAATCATAGACATAATCCAAGATTGATTTAGGAAGAATAGATAATACAAGTAAAAATTTATATGGCCCACCAACTTCTTTGATAATTTTAAATGCAACATCTGATTTTATATACCAATTTTTTTCAGGTTCGTATAAAATAGTACTGTCAATGCTTATAGCTCCGATATGGTTAATGATTTTTTGACCCAATTCTGATTGAAGCGGAACAAACCTGAAAATATCTTTTAAATCATGTTTAATAACAAATTGTAAAGACGAATCACAAAGATTACAAACCCCATCAAAAAGGATTATTTTTTTATCTTTTGGTAATTCTGAGATTTCCATATTTATTATTTTACCTGAACATACTCAAGTTGTTCCAGGTTTACTTTAGAAGTAAAAACGCCATAATTGACAATAGCTTTACTTTTTTCAATCTTATCAATGGTTCCAATTGCCTTACCATCAATCATTCGGACTCTGTCGCCAATTTTAAGAATAACTTTTGGTTTTTCAACAGGAATAGCTTTTAATTTCTTTTCTTTCTTCTCAGCCCGAATTTCTTCAACTTTAACCTTAACTTCATTAAGTACTATTTTTTGGATAACTTCTTTTTCGGTTTTTTCTTTTACAGTTGCTTTTTTTCGTTTGGAATTTTCGATTTCTACCATTTTCAAAAACTCACCAATCAAAATCTTTTTATCTTTATTATTAAAGTACTTCTCCGAAATATCATCTACTTTTTGGCCAATATAAATTAACCGTTGATTGGCATCATATAATTCCTGGTAACGTTCTAGTTTTTCTTTAATTTTAGAATTTATCGTTTCCATTTTCTTGCTTTCTTCACGGGTTTTTGTTTCTTCCTCTTTTAGATTTTGTGAAGTTTTCTCAAGCTTAAAACGTTCTTTTTGAAGTGTGGCAATGGTTTTGTCAAATCGTACTTTACCTCCATCAATTTTCTTTTTAGCCCTATTTATTAAACCAAAAGGAATTCCATTCTTTTGTGCAACCTCAAAGGTAAAAGAACTTCCGGCCTGACCCAAAATCAATTTGTACATTGGTTCCAAAGATTTCTCGTCAAAAAGCATGTTGGCATTGGATGCAAAAGGTAATTCGTTGGCAAGGATTTTTAAATTAGAATAATGTGTGGTAATAATTCCAAAAGCTTCCCGATGATAAAATTCCTCCAGAAATATTTCTGCTAAAGCACCACCTAATTCGGGATCAGAACCTGTTCCAAACTCATCAATAAGAAACAAAGTCTTGGCATTGCATTTCTTAAGGAAATAATTCATGTTTTTTAAGCGATAACTATAAGTGCTCAAATGATTCTCTATTGATTGGTTATCGCCAATATCAGTTAGAATTCTATCAAATAAAAACGTTTTACTGCGTTCATGAACCGGAATCAGGATTCCACATTGCAGCATTAACTGCAACAATCCAATGGTTTTTAGTGAAATAGTTTTTCCGCCGGCGTTTGGGCCAGAAATGACGATAATTCTACTTTGATTATTTAACTCAATGGTTTGCGGAAACGTTTTTTCTTTCTTTTCTAAATTGCTTAAAAACAAAATAGGATGGAAGGCATCCCTCAAATACAAATGCTTTTCGGTAGTAATGGTTGGTAAAATAGCATTGATTTTGTTGGCGTATTTGGCTTTCGCCGAAATGACATCAATATCACTCAGAAACTCTTGATATTGCTTCAAAAGTTCTATAAACGGGCGAATATCGTTAGATAACTTTTTTAAAATCCTGGTAATCTCTTCTCGTTCTTCATATTCAAGATTGCTTAACTCTCTTGAATAATGTAGTGTTGTTTCAGGTTCAATATAAGCAATGCTTCCTGTTTTTGAACTGCCAAGAATAGACCCTTTCACTTTTCGGCGGTACATTGCTAAGACAGCTAAAACCCTACGATTCTGAACAAAACTTTCTTTAATTTCATCTAAGTAGCCTAGTGAATTATATTGCGTCATTGCTTGCCCAAAACTCTGATTGACTTTACCACGAACCAAACTCATATCCCTACGAATATTGATTAAATCAGGCGAAGCATTGTCTTTAATCTCGCCATATTTATCTGCCACTTCATCAATTTTCTGTATGATAAATTTGGTGTATTCTACTTGTGCTGCTTTCTCGTTTAGTTTTGGATAATAGTCATGGAATTTCTTGAAGAACAATAATAAAACATTTACAGCTTCCGATAACGTGGCTATTTTTCTGAAACTACTTACTTCGAGGAAACTATCTTCAATGGCTAGGAATTTTAGATCATTGGTCAGATTGTCGAAACCGTGATTGGGAATTGCATTATTATTGGAAAAAGAAGATAGATATTCAGAGGTTTGCAACAAGGACTTCATCAATGTTTCCTTGTCTTTGAAAGGAACAATTTCGAGAGCTTTCTGCTTCCCAAGTTCAGTATTGCATCTTTCTGAAATGGTTTGCAAAACTGTGTTGAATTCTAAATCCTGTAATGTCTTATCTGTGATGGATATCATAAAAATTGCAAAGTGTCAAAGTTACAAAGTTTTAAAGTATTTATATTTGTAAAAAAAGTTAAATGGAAGTCAAAATACATTCCTCTTGGAAAGTAGTACTTACGCATGAGTTTGAAAAGCCTTATTTTAAGCAATTGATTTCTTTTGTTAAAAGCGAGTACACGGCTCATCAATGTTTTCCCAAAGAAAGTGAAATCTTTGCCGCTTTTGACCACTGTCGTTTTGAAAATGTTAAGGTTGTTATTATTGGACAGGATCCTTATCACGGAATAGGGCAGGCCAATGGATTGTGTTTTTCTGTAAATGACGGCATTGCTTTCCCACCATCATTAATCAATATCTTCAAGGAAATTGAAACGGATTTAAATAAGCCATTTCCTAGGACCGGAAACCTGGAACGCTGGGCAGACCAAGGAGTTTTATTACTCAATGCAACCTTAACGGTTAGGGAAAGTGTAGCTGGCAGCCATCAAAATAAAGGCTGGGAAACATTTACGGATGCTGTTATCCAAAAAATATCGGATGAGAAGAAGCATGTTGTATTCTTGCTTTGGGGTGGATTTGCCAAAAAGAAAGGTGCCAAAATTGACCGGAAAAAGCACCATGTTTTAGAAACTGGTCATCCCTCTCCATTGAGTGCCAATCGCGGTTTGTGGTTTGGGAACAAGCATTTTAGTAAGACGAACAGCTATCTTTCAGGTTTAGGAAAAGAAGTTATTGTCTGGTAACATTTGTTTAGGATAACCTAAATAAAATTAGGGTAACTATACAAAATTAGAATTACCCTATATTATTTGATACTATTTGGTTACGGACTTACCGCAAAGTTATAATATCCGCTACTATCTAAGCCCGTAATCAGTGAATTAATGTTGACTGTCAACCGGTTTGCGGCACTTACTGAGCGTAATTCAACTGTTGTTGTAGATTCGCTGTTGTAGCCAAAACTCATGCGATACGTTCCTGCCGATAATAACGGAAATCCAACGCGATATTCATAACTTTCGTCAGTAGCATTGTAGTCGCATACTCCATAAACAAAAGTGGCGTTTTGTGCTTCCCCTTTTATAATATCCAATTGGCTGTTATTTACTGTTACTACTTCCCAGGTAGTGGCGTTTACCTGCTTTTCTATTACATAAGAGAATGCAAATTGTGTTGCACCCGTAGTTTGATACACATCTAAGGTAGAACCGTTTTCATCCAAATATCTTGAAAAATCTGCACTGATATATAGTTTCTCACCAACAGTATATGTTGGAGAATGCGCATCAATAGACACTAAATTAGGCACATCTACAAAAACATCGTTATAAAATCCATCATCATTGGTAACGCAATTTGAAACTAAAATCGCTACACTAATTAGCAGTATATATTGTATTTTTTTCATCTTATCTATATTAAAATCGATACCCTAAATTTAAACCAACTCTTGAAATAACGTCTGGACTTTTGTCACGATTGGTAAGATTTGAACCAAACCCGACAATAAATTCTAAAGCAATGCTATTATTGAAATACATTTTATAACCCAGACTTCCACCCAAACCAAAATCGGTGTATTTTGATTTCACAGTGGTATAATAGCCAATGCCATTTTCTCCGTTCACTCGCATTATTTCCTTAAAATCGCCACCATTATAGGAGCCAAAAACCTCGGCAAAATAATATCTTGATTTACTTTTTGATAACGCATATCTCAAATAAGGGTTAAACTCATATTTTGGAACGTTGTTTCTGTATCCGTTATCAAAATCGTCATTTAGTTTATTGCTGTTTGAAAAATTCACGTTAAAACCCGTAGACCAATCCTTCCCAAAAAAACGTTCGTAACTAACACTTGCTTTTGCATAAACGATGGCAGAGAGAACATCTACCCGTAATTCATTCTTTTTGTTGGCAAGCACAGTATTCTCTTGTGCTTGAGAAGCCAATGACAGCAGGAGAAATAGACAAAATAACTTTTTCATTATAGGTCGTTTTATTTAGAAACGAATATAGTAAATTAATTGTGAATGGTGAATTATGAATGGTGAATTAATCAAGTGTAAGTGCACCAAGTATTTCTTCATTCATGAATGGTCCGCCGGGATATTTTGCTGTATAATCCAGATTGAGCCAAATATTACCACGCTCATCAATGTGGTAATTGATCGACTTGTTTTTACTTTCCATTGGGAAAAGCTCTTTTTTGATGGCATAGTTAATATGTTCCAAATCTTTTTTACTGCCAATTAATAATTCGGGGTAAATATGTCCTTTGGTATGAATAAGGCGCATAGTGCCGCCAATAGATTTAATGCAGGCAGCCATAAACACGGAATGATCATCGCAATCGCCCGAAAGATATTGAACAGATTCGGTGGCTTTGGCAATATAATCATGACCTTTTGGATCGCTGACATAATTCCATCGGCTATTTATTTCCTTAAAAACAGCGAACGATTGAATGATAGTAAAATAATCATAATATTTTTTTACATTTTTAAAATGTTTGTTGACCGCTTTGATGGCAAAAGCTCTAACTCTTGGATTTTGGTATTCAACTGCGTTCAGAATTGTTGATTTATTTGGAAAAGGCAGCAATTTGGTAATGATAATATCCTGTGGATATGGATCATCGTTCATAGTGTACATCATGGAGCGATAATCTTCAAACACGGTTTGAAAATTGTATCTGCCGGATAGGGTTCCAAACAATAAAAAAAGTAAATAGAGTATCACTGAAATTAAAGTTATCCTTCTCATAGCCCTTAAAATAAGCTGAATCGTTACGAGGATAAGAATAAATAATAAAACCCTGTCTACGTGATTTGCCCAATCAAGTGTAATTAGATTGTGGTGGGCAATAATAAAAATTGGAATAGTAATCAGTATGTTTAAGATAAAAATGATAATCATGTCCCACGGACTTTTTATCCTGAATTTTTCTCTAAGTTGTTGATAAGTAAGACCTCCAATTTTTATCATATTGACAATGGCAAAAGCTAAACGGCTTTCACGATTTCAGCAAAAGTACCTTTTTTATCGATAATTTTAAGGTCAAACAATTGATTTTGGATATTGTTTAACACTTTTTCGGCTAATGGTTTCTGTGACCATTTGGTGAGCGATAGCCATTCTTTCACATCTTCGGATTTCAGATTGTACCGTGATGCTAATGTTCTGTCAATACTTGGAATATTCCTGAATTCGATGGTTGTATTGTTTATTGTTTCCAACAGAAGCGCAACGCTTTGTTCATTGGCTTCCAAAAACCCATTCCGAACAGCAATTACAAAACACGGCCATGGCGTTGGACAATCTGCCACGCGGCGGAAAACACCTTTATCAACCAAAGGTTTTGTCATAAAACGTTCCCACATAAAATAATCTGCGCTACTGTTAGTCAGTGCTTCAACTGCACCTTCGATAGTATTTACGATTTCAAACTGCAAGTTTTCAGTATTCCAATTTTGATTTTGAGCGTTGACATACGCCATCAAATGCGAACCCGATCCATATCGGGAAATGGCTACTTTGGTATTTTCTAAATCAGCCAGTGCATTGTATTTTGAATTAGCAACGACATGGATTCCCCAAATCAATGGACTTTCAACATACACCTGTACAATGGAACAGTCATTTCCTGCAACGATATCTTTCACAATACCTTCCGTCAGGATAACTGCAATATCAGTTTCCTTGTCGCGAAGCATCTGGCACATTTTGCCTGTACCTTCGGGAACGTCGGTCCATTGTAAATCGATTCCGATTTCCTCAAACTCACCGTTTTCGATGCACAATTGCCATGGCAGGTTGAAATGTTCGGGAACTCCGGCTATATTTATTGTTTTCATATTGTTGAGATGAAAGAAGCAGGAAGCAAGATTTAAGTCTTTGTTTCTTTTTTCTTTGCTCTATTTTTAGTCAGCAAACTTCCCTAAGGTATACTGAATCAATTCATCCACCGCTTTGTATGGATCAGCACTGAAGCTTCCGTCAGAGCGATTGGCGATAATGGCATTCAACGACAAGCAATTGTGTCCCAAAAGCTTTCCTAAACCATAAATTGCTGAAGTTTCCATTTCGAGATTCGCCATTCTGACGCCGTTAAATTTAAAATTATCCATTTTGCCGTTTAACTCCGGATCCTGAATTGCCAAACGCAATACTCTTCCTTGTGGGCCATAAAATCCGCCCGCAGTTCCTGTAATTCCTTTGTGGATTTGATCGCTGTCGAATTTATTTTTCATTGTTTCGGAGCATGCGATTATATAAGGTTTTCCTTTTCTCATATCCCAATTAGTGTGTTTGATAAAAGCATCTTCCATATCTTTTTCGCAGATATCCTCAATCACGTAGGAGCGGAGCATGTTATCGAGTCCAAGTCCATATTCGCCCATAACAAAACTATCCACAGGAATATCGTGCTGTAATGAACCTGAAGTTCCTATACGCACAATGTTTAGTGACGTTAAATGCTCCTTAGGCTGACGCGTTGTCAGATCAATATTAACCAAAGCATCCAATTCATTGATGGTAATGTCAATGTTATCAGGCCCAATGCCGGTTGACATTACAGTAATTCTTTTGCCTTTGTATAAACCTGTTTGCGTTTTAAATTCTCGCTTTTGTGTTGAGAATTCGATGCTGTCAAAAAACTGTGTAATTTTCTCGACACGGTTTTGATCACCTACAAAGATGATATCGTTTGCAATATGTTCGGGTTTCAGGTTTAAGTGATACACACTTCCGTCTGGGTTTAATATTAGTTCAGATGACTTGATCATTTTATTGTTAATTTGGTTATTCGGTTATTTGCAATTCGTAATTGATAATTCGTAATTCGTAATTTTTCATCCGCCTACTCTCTTTACCTTAAAGCCTTTATCTTTTAATAAATTCATTATCTTATCGCGGTAGTCACCCTGAATAATGATTGCACCGTCTTTAAAAGTTCCTCCAACGCTGAGTTTGGTTTTAAGTTCTTTGGCTAATATTTTAAAATCTTCATCGTTGCCTTCATAGCCTTCAATGATGGTTGTTGCTTTTCCTTTTCGTTTTTCATACTTACAAATCACAGGTTCTTTTTGGATAAAAAGAGTATGTTTTTGCTGTTCAATCGCTTCAGGTTCGTTAGAAGGTTGGTGCTCCGGAAAAAGTTTTTTTAATTGCTCCTGTAAATCCATAGTGTTGTAAAAATACAAAAAGTAAAAATCCAAACCTCAATGCTTATTGAGGTTTGGAAATCACTAGTTCAAATATAGCCATTTATTTTTTGATTGCGCTTAATTCTATCAATCTTTCGTATTTTTTAGGATATACGCTTTCCTAATGGAATCCAGTTTTGGAAAAAGCTTTAAGTACTTCGCGCGGTTGGCGCTCAGGGAATCATATACGTCCATAGTCTTATTGCCATATCCCGAATAAAATTTTTCTACCACTTCCATGCCATTTGTTACATAACCCAATACCGGATATCCTCTAACCCCTTCAGGGGCTACAGTATCTAACCTGACGTTGTCCTTAAGATTGATAAACAGGTCATTTCCTCGTGTTTCCTTACCAGCCCTTGCAAAACTTACATAACCTTTTAGGTTACTTTTGAGAACGGGCTCATCGGCGACCTTAAATTTCTCCCATCTCTTTGTAACTGTAGTATCAATATTCCCGAACTGCACCACGAAATTAGGTACAACGCGGTAGAAATACTGATTGTCATAAAAGTGATGTGTCAATAGTTGGTGGAGGCGGTCGGCAGCTTGTGGCGACCAGGCGCGGGTTACCTCTATGTCAAAATTCCCTTTTGATGTTTCAAACCGTGCGGTATAAGTTGACGGTGCCGTTTGCTTTGTCCATTCCGGATTAAAGGTTGACTTACTGCAACAGATAAGTAGTAAGGAGGCGAAACAAATTAATATGTATTTCATTTGGTGGGTATTAGAATTCAGTTAAGAAAAAAATGAACTAATTATTGCACTAAACGGCTGTTAGCGGCTGTCGTTAATTTCAGATTTAATTACCTTAATAACTTCTTCTTGATATTTTGATTCAATTAATAAATCAATCGTTGAATTTTCTATATTATTACTTCCAGATATAGTTTTTTCTAAATAAATTTTGTCATTGCAGATAAATACAACACTTTCTCCGGAAGATGATAATTGGTTTTTAATTTCTAACCATTTTTTTCTACCAACTTTTGTCAACTTTAATTCTATTATTTTTATTGGATTTGGTTTAGCATTTCTTATAACAAATTTTGCATCACTAAAATCATTAACGGTTAATATTTCTCTTTTGTCAACTGCGAACGTATCTTCTCCGTCCACATCTTTGATTAATTCGCTTCCATCTTCTTTGTCAGCTAGATAATAAAATCCAGTTTTTAGTTTATTCTGCTCATTTACGATGAATGATGTTATAAAAAAGAATAGCAAAAAAACTGAAATAGTTTTAAAATAGTATTTCATAAGTTATAGTGTAAATTTACGTGATGGGCGATTGACGGCAACGTTCCCACGCTTAGCGTCAGTTGCGAACTTCGGAACGAATTATTTTCTGTTAAAGATAAAAATTCTTGCGAAACGAGAACGTGAACTTACCACAAAATTCGCAATTGCGAGAAACGGCTGTTATAGGCTGGTGTTTTAAGCCAACATTATAAATTACAACGTTAACATTATAAATTTCAACCGCAACATTATAAATTACAACGGCAACATTATAAATTACAACACGAATATTATAAATTACAATGACAACATTATAAATTACAACACGAACATTATAAATTACAATGACAACATTATAAATTACAACACGAACATTATAAATTACAACGCGAATATTATAAATTACAATGACAACATTATAAATTTCAACGCGAACATTATAAATTACGTTGGTAGAATTATAATTTACTTCTATTTTAAGTTATTTCCATTCCACGCAATTTTGGGAACACTAGCCTGTAACGTTTTGCAGCTACCCGAAGGGCGGGACATTTGCCACAAAACTTCATTTGAAAAACTAATGTTTGATTAGCCACAAAACTGTCTTTGGAACACGAAACCCCGCCTTTTGGGTAGGTGCTGTTATGCCCAGTTGTTTTCATCCTTTTCGTCTAAGTCGTTTCTCTGTTTTTCGCAAATCCTTTTCGCTGAGTGGTTTGTCAGACTGTATCAAATATGTCTTGAATGCACCACCGTTTCCAAGTTGTAATTTAAGTTCACGAAGTTCTCCAGTCCCAAGTTGAAGGTCGTCAATTGTCAAGCTTGTGTAACCAACAAATAATGCAGTCAATTTATATTTGTCTGCTGGTAAGTGTAATTTGAAGTTACCTAAACTGTCTGTAAATACATCGTGCTTACTACTGTCAGTCAGACTTAAAAAGTTTAAGGCAGCAAAGCCAAGTGGTTGCTTTTCGTAGTCATAAATTGTCCCGCTAACAAATGCTATTGTTGTGTCGCCTATACCAATTCTCTCGTTCTTAATAACTGTCGGTTTTTCTTTTGGTCTATGGTAAATACATATTTCATATTCATACTTTTTTTTTGTCGTGTCTGTCTGCCCGAAAGTAAATATCGAAAGTGATGTCAAAAAAAGTGTCAATATTTTTTTCAATGTTGTCGTTTTACAATTGGGCATAACTTGTATATAGGCGCAACAAACATTTTATTTATCAAATATAAAAAATTATTTTACTTATCCACCAAGTTAATAACCTCGCCGTTTGAGCAAAAAGCCTCACCGTCCCAGCTCAAAACCTCAACGAAGAAGCAAATAACCCCGTCGACGAGTTAAATAACCTCACCGTCCAAGCACAGAACCTCACCGTTCAGGTTCAAAACCTCAACGAAGAAGTAAATAACCTCATCAACGAGGTAAAAAGCCTCGTTTTCTTATTTCGCAGAGGTGGGAAGTTCGTTTTTGAGGTCGGAAGCAAGAAAAAAAACCTCCAAAGAATGTCAATAACGGGGGAGTTTTTTATTAATCGATTATTCCGCTAATTTCTTTAAAAACGAATTCTGTAGATGTACTGTCTTGTTTAGTGTCAAATTTCAGGTTCTTAAGCTCAGCACCGCTATAACCATCGCCTTTATTTTTTAGTATTCCCTCAATCCCTTTTTCGGAACCATTTATTCTAAGTATAATTTTTGCGCAAAGT
>NZ_JANXTI010000097.1 GCF_025352425.1 Flavobacterium sp. | reverse complement strand
TAAAACTCTTAAATAATTTTTAACTATATTTGACATGAATATTGGTTTGTTTTGCGACTTCAAGATACTGAATTTCAGTATCTTGACCAATATTTAATCAATTTATTTTTACTTTAAATAATTACACCCAACGGGTTATTTTAATATTTAATTAAAAGTTAAAATTTCATTTATAATAGTAATACTATTATATTTGCATAAAATAATATTAAAATGAAAACTGTACTTTCAAACCTTAAAATTCAGGTTAATGACAAAATCTATGTTAAAGACCCTGAAACTTCTGCTTTAGGGAAAAGAATTATTCAAGAAAGTATAATTCTAATTGATGAAATAGGGTTTGAAGATTTTACTTTTAGAAAGTTGGGCGAGCGAATCGGTTCAAATGAAAGTTCTATATATAGATATTTTGATAGCAAACACAAACTAATGCTTTATCTGTCTTCATGGTATTGGGGTTGGATTGAGTATAAGCTGCTCTTTGCAACCACAAATATTTCAAGTCAAACTGAAAAATTAAATAAAGCTATTACTGTAGTCACCGAAAAAATTGTAGATGATACCGAAACACTTCATATTAATGAAGCAATATTAAATAAAATTATTGTTGCTGAATTCACAAAAAATCTCATTACCAAAGGAGTTGATGCAGAAAATAAAGATGGTTTTTTTTTAGTGTATAAGCGGGTAATTACTAGATTGGTTGAAATCATAAATGAAGTCAATCCTGAATATTCCTTTGCAAAAAGTCTGGCATCGGCAGTTGTTGAAGGCGCATTGCACCAACACTTTTTGAAAGATCATTTGAAAACGATAACTGATTGTACATCCAATGATTCAGTCACAGAATTTTACATTGACCTAATTGAAAAAACGTTAAGAAAATAACTATGGCACTTACAGCAGCACAAAGGTTAATCAACCTATTAAAACTAGATAAAAAGGATATATCGCAAGTTTTCTTTTATGCCATATTTGCGGGTTTGGTTAGTTTATCGCTTCCTTTAGGTATTCAGGCAATTGTAAATTTAATTCAAGCCGGAAGAGTCAGTGTTTCTTGGATTGTCTTGGTTTTTGTAGTCATTTTGGGTGTGGCTTTGGTTGGAATTTTGTCTTTAATGCAATTGCGGATTACCGAAAATCTGCAGCAGAAAATCTTTATCCGTTCTTCATTTGAATTTGGTTTTAGGCTGCCAAAAATTAAAACAGAGGAATTGTACAATCAATATCCTCCCGAATTAGCTAATAGATTTTTTGATACGATTACTATTCAGAAAGGTGCCACCAAATTGCTAATTGATTTTTCGACGGCGTTACTTCAGATAACATTTGGAATTATTTTACTCTCCCTCTATCATCCTTTCTTTATATTCTTTGGTATCTTGTTATTGCTGTTGCTTTACATCATTTTCAAGTTTTCCTACAACTCGGGACTTTCTACAAGCATGAAGGAATCGAAATATAAATATAAGGTTGTAGGCTGGCTTCAGGAAATTGCACGAAATAATTTCAGTTTTAAAAAAGCATCGAATTTTGATTTTGCATTATCTAAAAACAATCGCTTAGTTTCAGAATACCTTTCGTATCGAGAGAGCCATTTTAGTATTATTAAACGACAATTTTCACAACTAATTATTTTTAAAGTCATTATTACCGCTGGTTTACTGTTCATTGGAGGTTATTTAGTACTAAATCAAAAAATGAACATTGGTCAATTTGTTGCAGCCGAAATCATAATTTTATTGGTCATTAATTCTGTTGAAAAAATAGTGGTTGGATTGGAAACCCTTTATGATGTGCTTACCGCAGTAGAAAAGATAGGACAAATCACAGATTTAGCAATCGAAGAGACGAACGCCACCACAAATGATTATTGCTACACCAACATACAACTAGCTGCGGAAAATTTAAGCTATAAATTCCCAGACAGTACAGATTATGTATTGGAAAAAATCAATCTGACTATTAATCAGCCTGATAAAATATATCTGGAAGGCAATAACGGTTCAGGCAGAACAACACTTATTAGGATATTATCAGGCTTGTTACAGCCAACATCCGGCTCGTTATACATCAATGACGATACTTATAAAAAAATTGATTTGGAAATGTATAGGTCGCAGGTAAGCACTATCATTACTGGTGAAACGACTTTTGAAGGTACTGTGTTAGAAAACATCACATTTAACAATGCAATCGTAAGTCAGGAAGATTTAAAGTGGGCAATAGATAGTGTCAAACTTGGTAATTTTATTAAGTCTCTGCCTAAGGGATTAGACACTAAAATATTTTCCGAAGGCAAACAATTGTCATCCTCTATTGTACAAAAAATACTTTTAGCGCGTAGCATCATCAACAAACCAAAAATTTTATTTTATGAAGAAGCTTTAGATAAAATGGATGATGAAGTTTCTATGGAAGTAATTGATTTTTTAACATCCGACAAGAATAATTGGACACTGGTTGTATCATCCAAAAATCAATATTGGAAAACGAAGTGTACACGTACAATTACCATGAATGAAGGAAAAATAATAAGCGATACTAAACACTAATTTCCATGTTAAATATTTCAAATAATAACCCGATTGGCGAAGGAATAGATAAGTATAGCACCTTCAGCACGCTTGCAAACAGACCTCATTATAAAATCTTAAATCGTATTATCTTAGCTGTTTCTGTTCTTTGTATCATTATTTTATTTTTACCGTGGACACAAAACATTTCAGGAACTGGAGCGGTAACTACCTTAAAACCTGACCAACGACCGCAAACAATTCATGCTGCAATAGCTGGGAGAATCGAGAAGTGGTATGTGAAAGAAGGGGACTTTGTAAAAAAAGGAGACACCATACTTTTTATTTCGGAAACCAAGGAAGATTATCTTGACCCAAACCTTGTTGAAAACACACAAAGCCAACTCAAAGCGAAGGAAATGGCAGGTAAATCCTATGGTGGAAAAGTCAGTTCTTTATCGGCACAGATTGCAGCAATTCAAAGTGAGCGGGAATTGAAACTCAAGCAGGCGAAGAACAAAATTAGGCAGTCATTGCTAAAAGTTAAAAGTGACAGTATGGACTTGATTGCCGTAAGAACCCAGATTAAAATTGCAAATACACAATTCAATCGTTCCTTATCACTTAACAAAGAAGGTTTAAAGCCGATGACAGATGTTGAAGAAAAACGCTTAAAATTACAAGAGGTAGAGGCTAAAATTATCACTCAAGAAAATAAGCTTTTGACCAGCGAAAACGAATACATCAATGCAAAGGTAGAAGTAAATCGAATTGTTGCTGAGTATAGCGAAAAGGAACAAAAGACCAAAAGCGACCAATTTACAGCACTTAGTAGCCAGTACGATACCGAAGCTCAGGTAAATAAACTCAAAAATCAATATGCCAATTACCAAATAAGGAACGGTATGTATTATATTAAAGCACCGCAAAGTGGTTATATCAATCGTGCGCTACAATCAGGAATTGGAGAAACCATAAAAGAGGGAACACAAATAGTTAGTATCATGCCATCAAAATATGATATTGCTGTAGAAACGTTTGTGTCTCCAACTGACTTGCCTTTGCTGCATAAAGGCGAAAAAGTTAGGGTATGGTTTGATGGATGGCCAACCATTGTTTTTTCTGGCTGGCCGGGCATGTCTTACGGAACTTATGGCGGAAAAATAGTTGCGATAGAAAACTTTATCAGTGAAAATGGAAAATTTAGGGTACTTATTGCGCCTGACAAAAGTGAAGTTCCGTGGCCTAAACAAATCAGTATTGGTTCCGGTGCACAAACATTGGCGTTACTCGAAAATGTTCCTGTATGGTTTGAAGTTTGGCGAACGCTCAACGGTTTTCCTCCCAATTATTACAAGCCAAAATCTAATCTTCAAAAAGATAAAAAGTGATGAAAGTACTCCTGCCGTTTTTCTTATTCTTTAATTTGTCAGTGTACGGTCAGTTAAAAGATTCAAAAGAACTTACTTATACAGAGTTTATCGGATATGTAAAAAAGTATCATCCATTGGTTAAAAGCGCGAATCTACAAATTAGTGCCGCACAAGCAAATCTAATGATGGCTCGCGGCAGCTTCGACCCTAAAATTGAGGTAGACTTTGAACAAAAGCAATTCAAGGATAAAGAATACTATTCCATCCTGAACAGCAGCTTTAAAATTCCAACTTGGTATGGTATAGAAATTAAGGCAGGTTTTGATAACAATGACGGCATTTATCTAAATCCACAAAATGTTACACCAAATCAGGGATTAACCTCATTAGGAATAGCAATTCCAGTGGCACAAGGGTTGCTTATTAACCAACGAATGGCTGATTTACGTAAAGCTAAAGTTAAATTGAAATTAAGTCAGGCAGAACGAAATTTAGAATGTGTGCAGGTAATTTATGAGGCGTCAATCGCTTATTTTAACTGGAAAAGAAATTTTAATGAGGTTCAATTATACCAACAGTATCTTGCTAATGCAAACATTCGTTACCAAGGCGTATCAAAATTGATTGAACAAGGTGACAAACCAGCGATTGACAGCACAGAAGCGGGAATTGTTGTCAGGAATCGAATGTTGAGTTTAGAAGAATCACAGTTGAAATTAGCAAAATCAAAACTAGAATTATCAAATTTCCTTTGGCTTGAAAATAATATACCGTTTGAATTACAGGATGCCATTATTCCAGATGAAAATTTAGATGCCACTATTAGTGAAACATTATTGATGAATAATTTAATGTTGGAAAATACTTCTTTGGAAAACCATCCCAAAATCAATCTGTTAAACAGCAAAATTGAAATACTGGATATAGATCGAAAATTAAAGGCTAATATGCTTTTACCTAAAATTGATTTAGCGTATTCCTATTTATCCGAGCCAACTTATTTTGATAACTGCAGACTACAGGATTACAAAGTGGGGATGAATTTTTACTTTCCGTTGTTTTTACGCAAAGAACGTGGAGGCTTGCAATTGGCAAAATATAAACTTCAGGAAACCAAATTTGAATTGGATTTAGAGCGCGTGCAACTGAAAAATAAAATTAAGGCACAGCAAACCGAAATTAGTTCATTAGATAAACAGCGTAGGTTAATCAACCAATTAGTGTCCGATAATTCAACAATGCTTAATTCAGAAGAACGTCTTTTTACTTTTGGTGAAAGCTCCATTTTTTTAATCAATTCAAGGGAAAATAACCTAATAGCAAGTCAGTTGTCGAAGCTTGCTATTGAAAATCGTTATTTTGAATCGAATGCTTCGTTGTTCCGTATAATGGGTGTTTTGTAATCTATTATTTGGCAAGCCAATATTAATAAGATGCAATCCAGGAAAAATGCGTTTCTTTTAAACTTTCTTTTCTTATTTGAATAAATTGTAAATAGGCATTTGCAGCTGGACTCAGTCTCTTTCCTTTTAGCCAAATAAGCGTCCAGTTCGTAACAATAGGCAGATTTTTTACAGGTATTATTTTTATACTTTCATTTTCCAATTCATTTTTTAAACCAATTAATGGCATTATTGAAAGTCCAAGACCCGACATAACCGCCTGTTTTATAGCTTCGTTGGAGGTCAATTGTAATTTCATATTTACCTGAATGCCCTGTTTTTGAAAATAATTTTCCATTGCAATTCTCGTTGCCGAACCTTCTTCCCGATATATGAGTGGTGCATTTAATAAGTAATCGCCAATGTTTTTTTTATCAGATGAAGTTATATTCTTACTCGCAACTAAAAACAATTTGTTGGTTAGTAACACTTCCGACTCAATCCCGATTCCTGAAGGTAATGTTGAGACTAATGCAAAATCAACTTCATTATTTTTGAGTGCGTTGATTACTCCAGCTTTGTTGGTCACATCCATTTCTAATTCTACGCTGCGGTTTGCATTAGTAAAATCAGTCAGAAAGTAGGGCATTACATATTTGCCTGTCGATACTACAGCAATTTTTAATTTGCCCGATAAGACTCCACGAAACGCAGAAGTTTTGTAATTGATTTTATAAACCTCATTAATTATGTTTTCAGCCGCCAACGCAATCTCTTTTCCAAATTCTGTTATATAAAGTTGCCGTCCAACCACTTCCGTTAATGGAATTTCAAACTGATTCTGTAAATTTTTCAGCTGTATTGACACAGCAGGTTGCGTGAGGTGTAACGCTTCAGCAGCTTTTGTTATGCTTTTGGTTTGGGTAATCTTTAGAAATACCTGAAGTTGATGTAGTGTATAATTCATAAATTATGTTTATGTATATCATAACAAATATAAATAAAAATATATGAAACATTATATAGAATTTTGCCCTGTACTTTTAAACACTAATAATTATGAACAGAACTAAAAGAAATAGTATAATGCTAGTATTTTCATTACTGTATTTAATTACGGCTTTAGTATTAAACCTATTATTCCAATCTATTCTCTTAACCTATTTAGTTTTGGGTATTGCCATTATACTAGGTCTTTATCAATTAAAAAAATCAAATTATGAAAGTAGAAAATAAGTTAGAAATCAAATTGATTGATGGTGTCTTTACACCAAGTGATGCAGTTTCGTTGCTCACCACATTCATTAACGAGAAAATCAAGTACCATAAACTGGACGACTTTAGCAATCATATACGTTATGACCGAGATTCTCAGCACTCAAAAGATAGAATCGCGCAACTTTTGGCAAACAAATCTGAATTAGAATTATGGATGAATGAGGTTAAAAAAGAAGCATCTAATCTTAGTGTAAAAAGTATCATAACCATAGAAATTGAAGACACTGTTCAAAAATCGTAAACTTCTTATTGCTACAAAGCACAACAAGGAAAAGGTAATTGCGCCTTTGTTTGAGAAAGGTCTTGCCGTTTCTTGTTTCATATCTGAAGAATTTGATACCGATTCCTTAGGTACTTTTTCAGGAGAAATTTCAAGGAAGGATGACGCGCTGACGACACTTAGAAAAAAATGCGTTCTTGCTATGGAAAAGAATCATTGTGATTTGGTTATTGCTAGTGAAGGGTCGTTTGGCGCACATCCATCCGTTTTTTTTGCCCAAGCTGATGATGAACTTATGATGTTAATGGATGCTAAAAATGAACTCGAAATTGTAGTGCGTGAACTTAGTATGGAAACCAATTTTAACGGCTCCGAAATCGCAACCGAATCAGAATTGGAGATGTTTGCCCAACAAGCTAGCTTTCCATCACACGGACTTATTCTGAAGCCTGCCGTAGAAAATTATGACATGGTAATTAAAGGAATTACGAAATTGGAGGAACTTAAGAAGCACTTCAAAGAAATTAAAAACCAATTCGGCGAAGTCTATGTCGAAACCGATATGAGGGCTAACTTTAATCCCACCCGAATGAAAGTAATTGAAAAAGCAGCACTAAAACTTTTGAAGGCGGTTGAGTCTTTATGTCCAAATTGTGAAACTCCAGGATATATAGTTACCAAAGCCTTGCCCGGACTGCCTTGTAGCTGGTGCAACTGCCCTACTAATAGTACACTAAGTTTATTATATACCTGTAAAAAATGCGATTTTACAAATGAAGTTTTATATCCGCACGAGAAAACCAAAGAAGATCCTGCCTATTGCAATTTTTGTAACCCTTAAAAAATTTTAAACCTAATTTATAAATAATATGAAAAACAAACTGACTTTATTTTTAATCCTTATTTCCTTTTCAGGATTATTTCACAACTGTAAAACTTATCAAGCGCCTAACAGCAATCAACACGTTTTTAACAAACAAGAACAACACGACCTAACGCCAAACGAGGTGCTGGAAAATTTTAAAAAAGGCAATGAACGTTTTCGTACAAGCAACATTACAACTAGAAACCATTCAGAAGAAATTAGGAAAGCCGTAACCAGTGGGCAATATCCTGAAGCAATGGTTTTGAGTTGCATCGATAGCAGAGTGCCCGTGGAAGATGTTTTTGATTTGGGGATTGGTGACGTATTTGTTGGAAGGGTAGCCGGGAATTTTGTGAATACCGATTTATTGGGCAGTATGGAGTTTGCCTGTAAGGTGGCGGGTGCCAAACTAATCATTGTTATGGGACACCAACATTGCGGTGCTGTAAAAGGAGCTATTGACGATGTTAAACTAGGCAATATCACTGCAATGCTTCAAAACATAAAACCGGCAGTTGCAATGAGTCAGGATTTCGACGGCGAAAAGTCTTCCAAGAACGAAGCTTTTGTAAAAAAAGTGGCGCAAAATAATGTACGTAATACCATCGCTCAGATTAGAGCCAAAAGCGAAATTCTGCGCACAATGGAAGAAAGGGGAGAAATTAAAATCGTAGGGGCATTTTACACACTGCGTACAGGTGAGCTACAATTTTTAGAATAATCAATCAATAACTAACTTAAAATATTTCAAATGAACTTAAATTTACTTTTAGACAATTTAACGAATCCCGCATTACTTTTTTTTCTGCTTGGTATTCTTGCTACACGGTTAAAGAGTGATCTGGAAATACCCTCAACTACATCCAAATTCATATCAATATATTTATTGTTTTCAATAGGTTTTAAAGGCGGGCAAGAATTAGCGCATAGCCATTTCACCCTTGATATTTTATGGTCAGTCTTTTTTGGATTGTCGATAGCTACAATCATTCCGCTCTATTGTTTTTTTATTCTAAAAAGAAAGTTCAGTGTTGAGAATGCAGGAGCAATAGCGGCAGCGTATGGTTCAGTAAGTGCTGTAACATTTGTAACAGCTACCACTTTTCTTGAAATTCAAAAATACACTTTTGGCGGACACATGGTCGCTATTATGGCATTGATGGAAGCTCCTGCAATCATTGTAGGGGTAATTCTGATGAGAATGTACTCTAAAAAAGATTCATCGACAACAAGTTTAAAATCAGTAATCAAACATTCATTTACCAATGGGAGTGTTTTATTAATTCTAGGAAGTTTAGTAATTGGTTTTTTAGCCAGTGAGCAACAAGCCATGGGAATTAAACCGTTTACTACAGATATTTTTAAAGGATTTTTGGCAATCTTTCTTTTAGATATGGGTATAGTTAGCGGTAAAAAACTTAACGACTTCTTTAAGAGCGGTTGGTTTGCAACGGCGTTTGCCATATTAATTCCATTGGTAAATGGAAGTTTAGTTGCTTATTTCAGCCAATTTGTTACTGAAGAAGTAGGAAACCGTTTTATTTTTGCTATTCTTGCAGCAAGTGCCTCATATATTGCAGTTCCAGCTGCTATGAAAATTGTAGCTCCAAAAGCTAATCCCGGATTGTTCCTACCAATGGCGTTGGCGGTTACATTTCCGTTTAACATAACTCTTGGTTTTCCAATCTTTTTTGCAATTATAAATTTTTAAAACTGATGAGAAATATAAACGTTAGAGAAGTTAAACCTCGCATGATTTGAAAGCAAGTATATAAAAAAGTAATATTATTAAAGCTAATCGATTATTTAAAATAGTCGCAGGTTTTTCTGATGCCATTTCCTTTTTCATCAATCAAATCAAATGTTTCAATCAGAGATATAATAAAAGGATTTATTTTTGACAACCTTTGGATTTTCTTTTCAGTTTCAGATAATACTATTTCAAGGGTTTTTTTACTTGCATCTTTTCGTATTGCAAAATAAATATCAGCTAAATCTGTTCCTGTTTCAAATTCCGAGTTTTCAACTATTGAACTACATTTGATTTTGAAACCTAGCTTTTGCAATTCGACTACTTTCTTATTCCAGTCTTCAAATTCTCCCTTATCAGGATAAATAACAATATTCTCTTTCTTGATTGGTTGTAACAATTGCAATTTTAAATTTTGTTTGCTTCCTGTTGCCATCCATTTATATTCGGGAATAAATAGGCTCATTATTATTGCCGTTTTTTCAGATTCAACAATTGCAATTGTATTGCAATTATAGTTTTAAGGAGGTGCAACCCGTATAAACACTGCATAAGGTTGAATTTATCTTTATTGATTTTTTTGTGAACCCAGTTAATATGTGGAAAAGGAATTTTTACTCGTTTACCTGTAATTTCATCAAATAGAATTATTTTACCAGTATGGACTTTTTGAAATTGATTTATTTGCCAAAATACAGTTGCACCTTCCCAATGTTTTGAAGTTCCTATTTTATATTTTGCGATACAATTTTCAACTTCTTCTTTTGAGAAATGCTTGTGTAGAAATTTTACAAAATTGTTATTGCAGTATTTTTTCAAAGATTGCTTTACTAATAGTGGGTCAATAAAATCTGGAATGATATTTATCTTTTCAATATTGACTATTGCAATGCTCTCTTTTTGTTTTGGATTATTTTGATAACCACAACTTGTTTCTCGGTCGCATCTGCCGAAAGCTTCATCAAGATATTCATAAGTAACTTGATTGCAATACCTAACAAATCGTTTTTTTCCACAGCTAGGGCAGATATACTTCTTACTCGATTTATCTAATGAATATTTAAATTCTGTCATAACTATTCGTAATTCTCGTAATCCTCGTAGTCTTTACGACTGTTACGAAAATTACGGGATTGGTTTTTTGGGTTTAAAAACTGTTGCAAGCAAATATTCAATAGCATCTTCTTTTGTGAATATGACTTTTTTGCTTTTTTTCTTTTTAAAGTCGTATTTGGGTTTTACTTCTTGTCCTTTTACCAATACCATAAATTTTTCCTTCTCTTCTGGAGAAAGTGCAAGGAAAACTTCATATGCTGTATTGGCAGTCATTTTATAGATTATTTTTCTTTAAAATGATTCTTACTGTACCTTCTGAAATACCAAGTAATCTTCCAATTTCAGATTTTGAATTGCCTTTTTCAAATAGCTGTAATATTTTTGAGTTACGTTCATTTGCATCACCAGTACTTAAAGTTTTTAAATGCTCATTTTCTGAATCATAACCGTTAAAACTGAACTGTAAAAAGCTATTTACTTTTTCAATTCTGCAAACGATAATGTTTTCTGAATCATAAACCTGTTCACAATTTCGTTGCTTGATTTGTTTGATATATCGTAATCCAATTTCCTGATGACTTTCTCCAATAGCAAAACTACTATCACAAAAATTCATTAGCATTTTACTTCCTGATAAATGGTTTTTTGTTATCGGTTTGCAAGTGTCTATTTTTGGAGTATGCGCTAAAACCAAAATTGACAAGCCATATTTGTTTTTCAAATCCTTTAAAAATTTCATCAATGGCAAGGCATCTTTTGCTTTTTCATTATCAGTTTTTAAATAGGTAATATTGTCAACAATTAAAACTTTAACACAATAATCAATAATTGATTTTTCAAGTGAGTAAAAAAGAAAATCTTCAAAAGAGTTGAATCTTTTATCTTCAAAATAATCGGGGTTAATCTCTGCTCGTAAGAAGTTTGAGCTAAATGAAAAATGATTTGTAAAGTTTTCAGAATATCTGTTTTCAAACTGTTTGTCTGAAAGTTCAAAATCAAAATAGATTATTGGAGTAGGTGGACATTCTAATTTTAAACCACAAGTAGAAATTCCTGTACTGATACTATTTGCAATTTGTACGGCTAAAATAGATTTGCCTAGATTAGTATCGGCAAACAAAATACATATTTCTCCCTCAAACCAAAATTCGCCAAATAGCATTCTCGGGATTGGTCTATTTTTAGCAATTTCAATAAATTGATTAGCTGATTTTATTTCAAAAATGGAGTTTGAATCAGGAACTAATTCTTTCTTTAACTCTTCTTTGAAATTATTTAGATTTTCATTCATACCACTAGATTTTTTTGCAAATCTATAGTGCTATGTAGCGAAGAGTTTTATCTTATTGCTTGAAAGTAATTGAATTAAAGTGCTTTACAAAAGTTTAAAGAAGTTTACAGAACTTTAAAGTAATCGTTAAGGAGCATTTCTAATTCATTAGTTATTCTCGAATAATCTGAATCTTTAGTTTCATTTACTGTATATCCGAAAATTGAAGGATAAGTACCGATATTGCAATTAAATGTTCTTTTTAAAGAATTATACAATTCAGTTTGAGTGCCATAAGTAATAGTTAGTACTTCTTTTTTAATTAGAAAATCAATAATATACCGCAATTTTTTTCCTTTGATAGTTGGGTACTTCTTTAAAATAATACTTTCAATTTCCGAGTTTTTTTCATGGGAAATAAAATCTCTAAAGAGTTTTTCTCTTTGAGGTAAATTAGTTGAAAACCTTTTAAATACTAATGTTTCCTTTACTTCTTGAATAAAAATTTGAGCATTAAAGTTTTGCGCTTTGTGACCAGTAATTTTTTCAACTTCTGCTAAATGATTATTAAAATTCAAATTTTGACAATTAAATAAAGCTTGCGTGCTAGAGTGGTATTCAAAAAGATATTTCACTGCGACACCTTCGTAAAACTTATATTAGTTGGGTTCATCAAACTATGGGTATTGAAACACGAATACTTTCATCACATTCTAATGATAATGTCTTGGTGGAGCATTATTTAGACCCTAC
>NZ_JANXTI010000094.1 GCF_025352425.1 Flavobacterium sp. | reverse complement strand
ATTACAATGACAACATTATAAACTTTATACACAAATGACGAATGGGCAAAAAAAGAACCGCTTATAATTTATAATTCTTCACTTGTAATTTATAATTCTTCACTTGTAATTTATAATGTTGTCATTGTAATTTATAATCCTCCACTTGTAATTTATAATAGTGTAATTCGTAATTCGTAATTCATAATTCATAATTCGTAATTCATAATTCGTAATTCATAATTCAAAAAAAAACCTCTCCTCCCGAAGATTCGGGAATGAAGAGGCTTTTTTAATTTGAAAAATAGGTTACGCCTGACCGGCAGTTCCAAAATTCAATGGAATCTGTGGCTGCTCTGTGTCTTTGATTTCGCCATTGGCCTGTTCAAACCTATGAATGTTTTCACCCAATGCTTTCAGAAATCTTTTGGCATGTTGCGGAGTTAAAACAATTCTCGATTTTACTTTTGCCTTTGGTGTTCCCGGCATAATCGTTACAAAATCAATTACAAACTCTGAAGCAGAATGATTTATAATAGCCAGATTGGAATAAATTCCCTCGGCTGTCTTCTCATCCAGTTCAATATTGATTTGTCCCTGTTGCTGTTGATTATTATCGCTCATAACTTAATAGATATATTCTTCTTTACTCGCCATGATTTCGTTGTAGTCTTCTCTCGAGCCAACAATCGTATGATCGTAATCTCTCATACCTGTTCCTGCAGGAATTCTGTGTCCAACGATTACATTTTCTTTAAGACCCTCAAGTGTATCTACTTTACCGGCAACTGCCGCTTCGTTCAATACTTTTGTTGTCTCCTGGAATGATGCCGCAGATATAAATGATTTGGTTTGCAACGAAGCTCTGGTAATACCTTGTAATACCGGAGTTGCAGTAGCCGTAATAACATCACGTGCCACAATCTGATTTTTATCATTACGTTTCAATAAAGAGTTCTCATCACGTAATTCACGTGGAGAAACAATCTGACCTGGTTTTAATACTTCAGAATCACCTCCATCTTCAACCACTTTCATACCATACAATTTATCGTTTTCTTCCAAGAAATCAGAAGTGTGGATCAATTGCTCTTCAAGGAATAAAGTATCTCCCGGATCCTCAACTCTTACTTTACGCATCATTTGACGGATAACAACTTCAAAGTGTTTGTCATTGATTTTCACCCCTTGCAAACGGTATACTTCCTGAATTTCGTTTACCAAATACTGTTGAACAGCTGATGGCCCTTGAATTCTTAAAATATCTTCCGGTGTAATAGCTCCGTCAGATAAAGGCACACCCGCTTTTACGAAGTCATTCTCCTGAACCAGGATTTGACTTGATAACTTCACTAAGTATTTCTTGATTTCACCAAATTTAGATTCGATTACAACCTCACGGTTACCTCTTTTGATTTTTCCAAAAGAAACAACACCATCAATTTCAGAAACTACCGCTGGGTTTGAAGGATTACGAGCTTCTAACAACTCGGTAATTCTTGGCAAACCTCCTGTGATATCTCCTGCTTTTGAAGAACGGCGAGGAATTTTCACAAGGATCTTACCTGCTTTAATTTTCTCTCCGTCTTCGACCATAAGGTGCGCTCCAACCGGTAAGTTATAAGAACGTATCAACTCGCCATCTTTACCGTAAACCAATAAGGTTGGGATTAATTTTTTGTTTCTTCCTTCCGAAATTACTTTTTCCTGGAAACCTGTTTGCTCATCAATTTCAACTTGGAACGATTGTCCTTGTTCTAAATCTTCGTAAGCAATTTTTCCTGTAAATTCTGAAACGATTACTCCATTATAAGGATCCCATTTACAAATAGTAGCACCTTTAGCAACAGTATCTCCATCTTTCACACTGATAACAGAACCGTAAGGAATGTTATGTGTGCTTAATAAAATACCTGTTTTAGTATCCACTAATTTTAATTCCGTTGAACGGGAAACTACGATGTCAACTTTATTTCCATCAGCATCTTCTCCAACAACAGTTTTTAAATCTTCAATTTCAAGTTTTCCTCCAAATCTTGCTACAATAGTAGATTCTTCCGAAACGCCACCCGCAACTCCACCAACGTGGAATGTACGAAGCGTTAACTGAGTTCCCGGTTCTCCAATTGATTGTGCAGCGATTACTCCAACTGCTTCACCTCTTTGGGTCATTTTACCGGTAGCTAAGTTTCTACCATAACATTTTGCACAAATACCTTTTTTGGCTTCGCAAGTTAAAGGAGAACGAACATCTACTCTTTCAATAGGTGACTCTTCAATAGCTTTAACAATAGCTTCGGTAATTTGCTCACCAGAGTGAACTAAAATTTCATTATCTAACGGATTGATTACATCTTGCAATGCAACTCGTCCTAAGATTCTTTCTCCTAAAGTTTCAACGATTTCTTCGTTTTTCTTCAAAGCAGAAACATCAATTCCTCTTAGCGTACCACAATCTACAGAGTTTACAATTACGTCTTGTGAAACGTCATGCAATCTACGGGTTAAGTAACCGGCATCAGCTGTTTTCAAAGCGGTATCCGCTAATCCTTTACGCGCACCGTGAGTAGATATAAAGTATTCTAAGATAGAAAGACCTTCCTTAAAGTTAGAAAGAATAGGATTTTCAATAATTTCTCCACCACCAGCGGTTGATTTTTTAGGCTTAGCCATCAAACCACGCATACCGGTTAACTGACGTATCTGTTCTTTAGAACCCCTTGCACCCGAGTCAAGCATCATATACACCGAGTTGAAACCTTGTTGGTCTTCTCTAATGTTTTTCATTGCTAACTCAGTCAATTGTGCATTTGCAGAAGTCCAGATATCAATAACCTGATTGTAACGTTCGTTGTTAGTGATAAGTCCCATGTTATAATTCACAGAAATACCTTCAACCTGAACACGTGCGTCAGCAATCAATTGTGTTTTTTGCTCCGGAATTCTAATATCACCCAATGAGAATGATAAACCACCTTTGAAGGCAAATTTATAACCCATATCTTTCATTTCATCAAGGAAAGCTGCCGTTGTAGGAACATCAGTTACTGCAAGGATTTTTCCGATAATGTCACGTAAAGATTTTTTGGTCAATACTTCATTGATATATCCTGCTGCAGGTGGAACCACTTCGTTAAAAAGTACTCTACCGGCAGTAGTTTGAATGATTTTGTATACTAATTCGCCACTTTCATTAAAATCTTTTGCACGTACTTTTACACGCGCATTCAATTCAACTCTACCTTCGTTTAGAGCTATGTTACACTCTTCCGCAGAATAGAAAGTTAAACCTTCACCTAAGATTTTATGATCTGGAACTGATAATCTTTCTTTGGTCATATAATACAGACCCAAAACCATATCCTGAGAAGGAACCGTAATAGGTGCTCCGTTCGCGGGATTAAGGATATTGTGGGAAGCCAACATTAATAATTGTGCTTCCAAAATAGCTTCTGGTCCAAGTGGCAAGTGAACCGCCATCTGGTCACCATCAAAATCCGCGTTGAACGCCGTACACACTAATGGGTGTAACTGGATTGCTTTCCCTTCAATCAATTTTGGCTGAAAAGCCTGAATTCCCAATCTGTGTAACGTAGGAGCACGGTTTAATAATACCGGATGACCTTTGATAACATTTTCAAGGATATCCCAAACTACCGGCTCTTTTTTGTCGATTATTTTTTTAGCCGATTTAACTGTCTTAACAATTCCTCTTTCGATAAGCTTACGGATAACGAATGGTTTGTATAGTTCAGCCGCCATATCTTTTGGCAAACCACATTCAAACAATTTCATTTCCGGTCCAACAACAATTACCGAACGAGCAGAATAATCCACACGTTTTCCTAATAAGTTTTGACGGAAACGACCTTGTTTTCCTTTCAATGAATCAGAAAGTGATTTCAATGGTCTGTTTGATTCTGTTTTTACAGCAGAAGCTTTACGTGTGTTATCAAATAATGAATCTACTGATTCCTGCAACATACGTTTTTCGTTTCTCAGGATAACTTCCGGAGCTTTAATCTCCATTAATCTTTTCAGACGGTTGTTACGGATGATAACTCTTCTGTATAAATCGTTCAAATCGGAAGTTGCGAAACGGCCACCATCAAGCGGCACCAACGGACGCAATTCTGGTGGAATCACAGGAACTACTTTCATAATCATCCATTCCGGACGATTTTCCCTGTTGTGATTAGAATCACGGAATGATTCAACTACCTGCAATCTTTTTAATGCTTCTGTTTTTCTTTGTTTAGAAGTTTCATTATTGGCAGCGTGACGCAATTCGTATGACAACGCATTCAAATCGGTTCTTGCCAATAAATCCATGATACATTCGGCACCCATTTTAGCAACAAACTTATTCGGATCAAAATCATCCAAATATTGATTGTCCTGTGGCAATGCATCAAGAATGTTCAAATATTCTTCTTCTGTAAGGAAATCTAATCTTGATAACGATTCACCTTCTGCATTCACCGCAATACCGGCCTGGATTACTACATATCTTTCGTAGTAGATAATCATATCTAATTTCTTAGACGGCAAGCCAAGGATATATCCTATTTTGTTTGGCAAAGAACGGAAGTACCAGATATGAGCGATTGGCACAACAAGATTGATGTGTCCTACTCTGTCACGACGTACTTTTTTCTCGGTAACTTCAACACCACAACGGTCACAAACGATTCCTTTATAACGGATTCTTTTGTATTTTCCACAGGCACATTCAAAATCCTTTACCGGACCGAAAATTCTTTCGCAGAAAAGACCGTCACGTTCTGGTTTGTGGGTTCTGTAGTTGATAGTTTCCGGTTTCAAAACCTCACCTCTGGACTCAGCCAGGATAGATTCTGGAGACGCTAAACCAATTGAAATTCTGTCGAATCTCTTGATTGTATTTCTAGGATCTCTATTATTATTATTTCTATTATTCATCATAGTTTTTACTATTGATATTAGGAAATTGTAATTTTTTTGTTGTCAGTTATCGGTTTTCAGTTTTCAGTTTTTAAACCTATAACAGAGAACCGACAACAGAGAACTGATTTTATTCTTCTAAACGAATGTCTAATCCAAGACCTTTCAATTCATGCATCAATACATTGAATGATTCAGGTAATCCCGGCTCCGGCATAGTTTCTCCCTTAACGATAGCTTCGTAAGTTTTAGCTCTACCTATAACGTCATCCGATTTAACAGTCAAAATTTCTCTAAGCGTGCTTGAAGCTCCATAAGCCTCAAGTGCCCAAACTTCCATTTCTCCAAAACGCTGACCTCCAAATTGAGCTTTACCACCCAATGGTTGTTGTGTAATAAGAGAGTATGGACCAATTGAACGTGCATGCATTTTATCATCAACCATATGTCCAAGTTTCAACATATAGATAACTCCAACAGTTGCTGCCTGATGAAAACGCTCTCCGGTTCCACCATCATACAAGTAAGTATGTCCAAATTGTGGAATGCCCGCTTCGTCAGTGATTGCATTGATTTGGTCTAATGTTGCTCCGTCAAAAATAGGTGTCGCATACGTTCTTCCTAATTTTTGCCCGGCCCAACCAAGAACCGTTTCATAAATCTGCCCGATGTTCATACGCGATGGTACACCAAGTGGATTCAAGACAATATCAACCGGAGTTCCATCTTCAAGGAATGGCATATCTTCATGACGAACGATACGAGCCACAATACCTTTGTTTCCGTGACGTCCTGCCATTTTATCTCCCACTTTCAGTTTACGTTTCTTAGCGATGTAAACTTTAGCAAGTTTCAAGATTCCTGCAGGTAATTCATCTCCAACGGTGATGGTGAATTTCTCTCTTCTTAAAGCACCCTGTAAATCATTTAATTTGATTTTGTAGTTGTGGATTAAGTCATTTACTAAAGAATTTGACTCTTCATCCGCAACCCATTGCCCTTTGTTTAAGTGAGCGAAATCTTCAACAGCGTGTAGCATTTTTAGGGTGTATTTTTTACCTTTTGGCAAAACTTCCTCTCCTAAATCGTTCATTACACCTTGTGATGTTTTTCCGTTTACAATAGTGAAAAGTTTCTCAACTAATTTGTCTTTTAATTCAACAAATTTTGTTTCGAAATCCATTTCCAAAGAAGTCAAATCATCTTTATCCTTGGTTCTTTTCTTTTTATCTTTTACCGCTCTTGCGAATAATTTTTTATCTAAAACCACACCGTGTAAAGATGGAGAAGCTTTTAATGAAGCATCTTTCACATCACCAGCTTTATCTCCGAAGATAGCTCTTAAAAGTTTTTCTTCCGGAGTTGGATCTGATTCTCCTTTTGGTGTAATTTTCCCGATTAGGATATCGCCAGGCTTTACTTCGGCACCAATTCTAATCATTCCGTTTTCATCCAAATCTTTAGTTGCTTCTTCAGAAACGTTCGGGATGTCATTAGTCAACTCTTCATTACCTAATTTAGTATCTCTAACTTCCAAAGAATAATCATCAACGTGGATAGAAGTGAAAATATCATCACGAACCACTTTTTCAGAAATCACAATCGCATCCTCGAAGTTATATCCTTTCCAAGGCATAAAGGCAACTTTTAGGTTTCTACCTAAAGCCAACTCTCCGTTTTGCGTTGCATATCCTTCACAAAGTACCTGACCTGATTTAACTCTGTCGCCTTTTCTAACGATTGGTTTTAAGTTAATAGACGTGCTTTGATTTGTTTTTCTGAATTTAATCAGGTTGTATGATTTTTCATCAGGGTCGAAACTTACCATTCTTTCCACTTCCGTTCTGTCATACTTGATAGTAATCATGTTGGCGTCAACGTACTCAACAGTTCCGTTTCCTTCAGCATTAATCAATACTCTTGAATCGGAAGCAACCTGACGTTCAAGACCGGTTCCAACAATTGGTGCTTCAGGACGTAACAATGGTACAGCCTGACGCATCATGTTTGATCCCATCAAGGCTCTATTCGCATCATCATGTTCCAAAAATGGAATCAATGAAGCCGAAATCGATGCAATTTGATTAGGCGCAACGTCTGTATAATGAACTTGTCCTGGATCAACAACTGGGAAATCACCTTCTTCACGAGCAATAACTTTATCAGCAGTAATTTTTCCTTTTCCGTCCATTTCAATGTTTGCCTGAGCAATCATTTTTCCTTCTTCTTCTTCGGCGCTTAAGTAAATTGGCTCAGAAGTTAAATCAACTACACCATTAGTTACTTTACGATAAGGTGTTTCGATGAATCCCATTCCGTTAACCTTAGCGTAAACACCAAGTGATGAAATAAGTCCAATATTTGGTCCCTCCGGAGTTTCAATTGGGCAAAGTCTTCCGTAGTGCGTATAGTGAACGTCACGTACTTCAAATCCTGCTCTTTCTCTTGAAAGTCCACCTGGTCCTAGTGCTGATAATCTTCTTTTGTGTGTAATCTCAGCCAATGGATTCGTTTGATCCATGAATTGAGATAACTGGTTTGTACCAAAGAAAGAGTTGATAACCGATGATAATGTTTTCGCATTAATCAAATCGATTGGTGTAAACACCTCGTTATCCCTAACGTTCATTCTTTCACGGATAGTTCTCGCCATACGCGCTAAACCAACACCGAATTGTTGTGACAATTGCTCACCAACTGTTCTAACACGACGGTTTGATAAGTGATCGATATCATCAATATCTGCTTTCGCGTTTATTAATTCAATCAAATATTTTACAATGGTAATGATATCTTCTTTGGTAAGCACTTGCTTTTCCATTGGGATATCCAAACCAAGTTTTTTGTTCATTCTGTAACGACCAACTTCACCTAAGTTATAACGTTGGTCAGAGAAGAACAATTTATCTATAATACCACGAGCAGTTTCTTCATCAGGCGGTTCTGCATTACGCAATTGTCTGTAGATATGCTCAACGGCTTCTTTTTCAGAGTTTGTTGGGTCTTTTTGTAACGTGTTATGGATGATAGCATAATCTCCCTGATTAGCATCTTCCTTGTGCAACAAAATAGATTTAACGTTAGAATCGATGATTTCTTCCACATTATCTTTATCGATAATGGTATCTCTATCAAGGATAATTTCGTTACGCTCGATAGAAACAACTTCTCCAGAATCTTCATCCACGAAATCTTCGTGCCAGGTATTCAGAACTCTCGCTGCTAATTTTCTACCGATATATTTTTTAAGTCCTGTTTTAGACACTTTAATTTCCTCTGCAAGATCGAAAATTTCAAGGATATCCTTATCTCTTTCGAAACCGATTGCACGGAATAAAGTAGTTACAGGTAGTTTTTTCTTTCTATCAATGTAAGCATACATTACGCTGTTGATATCTGTAGCAAATTCAATCCAGGATCCTTTAAAAGGAATTACCCTGGCAGAATATAACTTGGTACCATTAGCATGGAAACTTTGACCAAAGAAAACTCCCGGCGAACGGTGCAATTGCGAAACAACAACACGCTCCGCACCATTGATTACGAAAGTACCACTTGGTGTCATATAAGGAATAGTTCCTAAATATACATCCTGTACGATAGTTTCAAAATCCTCATGCTCAGGATCAGTACAATAAAGTTTTAGACGTGCTTTCAACGGCACACTATATGTTAAACCTCTTTCGATACACTCTTGAATAGTGTAACGTGGTGGGTCAACAAAATAATCTAGAAATTCTAATACAAATTGGTTTCTTGTATCTGTAATTGGAAAGTTTTCCATGAAGGTGTTGTATAACCCTTCGTTGCCTCTCTCGTCTGATTTCGTTTCCAATTGGAAGAAATCTTGAAAAGATTTTACCTGAACATCCAGAAAATCCGGATATTGAGGAATGTTTTTAGTAGAGGCAAAATTCAATCTTTCAGTCTGATTTGTTATCATCAATGGACAAAATTTTGATTTAAAAAAAGTAAATGTTTGTGTATAAAACACTGTTTAATTTATACTTTTCCTTTTTATAACCAGCACATCTTAAAAATAAACCAGGAAAATTTAGTTCATTTTTTTCTTCGTAGTGATTAAAAGCTTTTTGGTATTTTAAACTATTTTATAATAAAACCTGATATAATTTTATTATACGAAAAATGGTTTAGGCCCTTGGACGTTTGCCCAAGGCCTAAACCTAGTTCTAAAACCGGGGTTGAATTACTTTAATTCAACAACAGCTCCAGCTTCTTCTAAAGATTTTTTCAAACCTTCAGCTTCTGCTTTAGTGATTCCTTCTTTGATGTTAGATGGTGCACCATCGACAAGATCTTTAGCTTCTTTCAAACCTAAACCTGTTAATTCTTTTACTGCTTTTACAACAGCTAATTTTGAAGCACCAGCTTCTTTAAGTACTACGGTGAATTCTGTTTGCTCTTCAGCAGCAGCACCAGCATCTCCACCACCAGCGCTAACTACTACAGCTGCAGCAGCTGGCTCGATACCATACTCATCTTTTAATATTGTAGCTAAATCGTTAACTTCTTTTACAGTTAAGTTAACCAATTGGTCTGCGAATTGTTTCAAATCTGCCATTTTTTCTATCGTTTAAAATGTTCTTTAATTATTATTTTTTTAGTCTGCTCTAATTATTCTGCTGTTTCGCCTTTTTGCTCTGCATTGTTTAGTAATGCTGCAATAACACGTTTTGCAGGAGATTGAAGTAATCCAATGATTTCTCCAATAACTTCTTCTTTCGATTTCAATGAAGCCAAGCTATCGATAAGGTTATCTCCGATGTAAATTTCACCATTGATGTAAGCTCCTTTGAAAGCTGGTTTATCTGATTTTTTTCTGAAATCCTTGATAATTTTTGCGGGTGCATTAGCGATGTCTGCAATAAAAATTGAAGAATTCCCTTTTAATACACTTGCCAAATCACCATAATTATTAGTTGAAGCTTCCATTGCTTTTTCAAGCAATGTATTTTTAACTACTTCTAATTTGATACCTGCTTTATAGCAAGTTCTTCTCAAGTTAGAGGTTGTTTCAGCATTCAAACCTGAAGTATCCGCAATGTAAATTACATTTGCATTGGCCAACTTTGCAGTTAAATCTTCTATCGCGATTGATTTTTCTTCTCTTGTCATAATAAAATTTGTTTAACTAAATTATACCGCTTTAGGATCTAAAGCAATAGCAGGACTCATAGTACTTGACAAGTGAATTGACTTGATGTAAGTACCTTTAGCTGCAGTTGGTTTTAATTTAAGTAGTGTTTGAATAATTTCGTGTGCGTTGTCAACAAGTTTGTCAGATTCAAAAGAGATTCTTCCAATTCCTGCGTGAACGATACCAGTTTTATCAACTTTAAAGTCGATTTTACCTGCTTTAATTTCGGTTACAGCTTTACCAATTTCCATGGTTACTGTTCCTGTTTTTGGGTTTGGCATTAAACCACGTGGACCTAATACACGACCTAACGGACCTAATTTACCCATGATAGCCGGCATTGTAACAATTACGTCAACATCTGTCCAACCATCTTTAATTTTTTGAAGGTAATCATCTAATCCTACATAGTCAGCCCCAGCAGCTTTCGCTTCTGCTTCTTTATCCGGAGTTACTAAAGCTAATACTTTAGTATCTTTTCCCGTTCCATGAGGAAGTGTTACAACACCTCTTACCATTTGATTTGCTTTTCTTGGATCAACTCCTAAACGAACAGCAATATCTACAGACTCGTCAAATTTTGCAGAAGCAACAACTTTCAATAAAGACGAAGCGTCTTTTAAAGAATACAGTTTGTTTTTTTCAATTTTTGAAGCAGCCTCTTTTTGTTTTTTTGTCAATTTTGCCATGTCTTATCCTTTGTTTAGAGGAGAATCTCCAGTTACAGTTATACCCATAGATCTAGCTGTTCCAGCAATCATACTCATTGCAGATTCGATTGTGAAAGCGTTTAAATCAACCATCTTGTCTTCAGCGATTCCTTTAATTTGATCCCAAGTTACGTTAGCAACTTTTTTTCTGTTAGGCTCGCCTGAACCAGATTTCAATTTAGCAGCATCCAATAATTGAATTGCAGCAGGTGGAGTTTTTACAACAAAATCGAACGATTTGTCTTTATACACGGTAATTTGTACCGGTAACACTTTGCCGGGTTGATCTTGGGTTCTGGCATTAAATTGCTTACAGAACTCCATGATATTAACACCAGCAGCTCCCAGAGCAGGTCCAACCGGCGGCGATGGATTCGCTGCGCCTCCCTTTACTTGTAGTTTAACTACTTTACTAATCTCTTTAGCCATTGTTTTTAAAAAAATTTGCAGCGGTCTGTGGAAGCAGACGTTTGCGATTTATAATAGTGTAACAAATTATACTTTTTCAACTTGCATAAAGCTCAATTCTAATGGTGTTTTTCTTCCGAAAATTTTCACCATAACTTCAAGCTTACGCTTTTCTTCATTGATTTTTTCAATAGTTCCGTTGAATCCATTGAAAGGTCCATCAATAACCTTAATTGTTTCATCAATTTTGAAAGGTATTGCCTGAGTATCTGTATTAACAGCTAATTCATCAACTTTACCTAACATTCTATTCACTTCAGACATTCTTAATGGCACAGGCTCTCCACCTTTTACTTCGCCTAAAAAACCAATTACACTTGTAATCGATTTGATAATATGAGGTATTTCACCAATAAGATTAGCTTCAATCATTACATAACCTGGAAAATAAACTTTATCCTTTGCTATTTTTTTACCATCTCTTACTTGAACTACCTTTTCAGTAGGTACAAGAACTTGAGATACATAATCCGACATTCCTAATCTATTGATTTCTGTTTCGATATAAGCTTTGACTTTATTTTCTTGTCCACTTACAGCACGAACCACATACCATTTTTTCACATTATTATCTGCCATTTCAGAGAAATTATGATTTTATCAAATTAAAAATCCCAGCAATCGCTTTTGCACACATTTCGTCAACTCCCCATGTTACTAAAGCGAAAACTACTGAAAAAACGGCCACAATAATAGTGAGACGTTGCACTTCAGACCATTCCGGCCAAGTAACATTTGTTTTTAACTCGTCAAATGCTTCTGATATATAATTAACAACTTTTGTCATTGTATTTTTATTTTTGCACGGGCGGAGGGATTCGAACCCCCATCAACGGTTTTGGAGACCGCTATTCTACCCTTGAACTACGCCCGTTGATTATTATTAAAAACAGCAGAGAAACAATTGTTCCTCTGCTGGATTTTTATTTATTTTATAATTAAGATATTATTTCAGTTACCTGACCGGCACCAACTGTTCTACCACCTTCACGGATAGCGAAACGTAAACCTACGTTCATTGCAATTGCACTTAATAAAGTTACATC
>NZ_JANXTI010000059.1 GCF_025352425.1 Flavobacterium sp. | reverse complement strand
CTCTGTTTAAAACGGCTGTCAATTCAATATGTCTATGAACGTGTCTTCTTTTTTAATGTCGCTTCTCTCTCAAAGCGGGTGCAAAAGTAACTATTCTTTTCTAACCAACAAGGCTTTTTAAAATTATTTTTGAATTTATTTCCTCGCCAACACTTTGCTTCAAAATAATCAAGAACTCCACTCTTGCGGGGTGCAAATATAAAAACTAAATCACTTTTGTTCCAAATATTTTTGGAGGTTTTTTTAAGGTGTTGATAACTTGTAGCTTACAACTGCAGTTTGTCAAGGTTTGTAAAAAGTGGCATTAAAATACCTGTTTTACATAATTGCTGATGCATTACGCATACACTATCCATGCACTATCCATGCTTCATCTATGGAGTATCTATGCTTCATCTATAGAGTAACTACCTCAAGGATATGACTAAATCTCTCTTTAGCCCCGATGGAAGTGGCATCCTTTTTCTTTTTCAAGAAAAAGATATAACGGACAGCGGGAAGGCACTTCCTGAATACCGCAATTGTGTGCTCCTGATTATCTTTAATATATTATGCTGCTAGTATTGTATGTGTTTTGGTAATCTCCTATATTTGCAGTCCATAAAATTTTAGGAATGATAAAGATTACACTACCTGACGGTTCGGTTAAGGAGTTTGAGAAGAATTCAACTCCAATGGATGTTGCGAAAAGCATCAGTGAAGGATTGGCTCGAAATGTTATTTCGGCTGCTTTTAATGGTACAACAGTTGAAACGGAAACCGAATTAACCACGGACGGTTCACTTATATTGTACACCTGGAATGACAAGGAAGGTAAAAAAGCTTTCTGGCATTCGACTTCGCACGTTATGGCTCAAGTCTTAGAGGAGCAGTTTCCCGGGATTAAGTTAACGCTTGGCCCAGCGATTGACAATGGTTTTTATTATGATGTGGATTTTGGTGACCAAAAAATCACTGATGCTGATTTTAAGAAAGTTGAAGACAGGGTTTTAGAGGTTTCGCGAGAGAAGCACGAATTTAAGATGCGTCCGGTTTCTAAAGCTGAAGCTTTGGAAGTTTATAAAAATAATGAATACAAAACCGAATTGATTTCGAATCTTGAAGACGGAACGATTACGTTTTGTGATCATGCTAACTTTTTTGATTTGTGTCGTGGTGGCCATATTCCGAATACCGGAATCATCAAAGCGATGAAAATCATGAGCGTTGCCGGTGCTTACTGGCGTGGCGATGAGAAGAACAAGCAGTTGACACGTGTTTACGGAGTTTCGTTCCCGAAACAAAAAGATTTGACTGAATATTTGGAATTACTGGAAGAAGCCAAACGTCGTGACCACAGAAAACTTGGTAAAGAATTAGAATTGTTTGCGTTTTCACAAAAGGTAGGTCAAGGGTTGCCATTATGGCTACCAAGAGGTGCTGCTTTGCGTGACAGACTAGAACAATTCTTGAAAAAAGCACAGAAAAAAGCGGGTTACGAACAAGTAGTTACGCCACATATTGGGCAAAAAGAATTGTATGTAACTTCGGGACATTACGCCAAATATGGTGCTGATAGCTTCCAACCAATTCATACTCCGGCTGAAGGTGAAGAGTTTTTATTGAAACCTATGAACTGTCCACATCACTGCGAGATATACAATAATAAACCTTGGTCATACAAGGATTTACCAAAGCGCTATGCTGAATTCGGAACTGTTTACCGTTATGAGCAATCGGGAGAACTTCACGGCTTGACTCGTGTCCGAGGATTCACGCAGGATGATGCACATATTTTCTGTACACCGGACCAACTGGATTCGGAATTCAAAAAAGTAATCGACTTAGTATTGTATGTTTTTGGTTCATTAGGGTTTGAAAACTTTACCGCGCAAGTTTCGTTAAGAGACAAAGAAAACAGAGATAAATATATTGGAAGTGACGAAAACTGGGAAAAAGCCGAAAGCGCAATTATCAGCGCCGCAAGCGATAAAGGTTTGAATTATGTAATTGAATATGGTGAAGCTGCATTTTACGGTCCGAAACTGGATTTCATGGTGAAGGATGCTTTAGGAAGACAATGGCAATTGGGAACAATCCAAGTAGATTATAACTTACCGGAGCGTTTTGAACTGACTTATAAAGGAGCCGATGACAAATTACACCGACCAGTGATGATTCACAGAGCGCCTTTTGGTTCGATGGAACGTTTCATAGCAATTTTATTGGAACACACAGCAGGAAATTTCCCGCTCTGGCTGATGCCTGAACAGGCAATAATACTTTCTTTGAGCGAGAAATATGAAAATTATGCTAAAAAAGTTTTAGAATTGCTAGAAAATCACGAAATTCGCGCCCTAATTGACAACCGCAACGAGACGATTGGGAAGAAAATTAGAGACGCTGAAGTTCAGAAAATGCCGTTCATGCTGATAGTTGGCGAGGAAGAAGAGAAAAATGGAACTATCTCTGTTCGTCGTCATGGGCAGGAAGGAAAAGGAAATATTTCGGTAACTATTGAAGAATTTGCAGCAATTGTAAATGAAGAAATAGGAAAAACGTTAAAAACATTTGAAGTTTAATTAAAAAAATAAAGTCATAGCAATAAGAAACAACAGAGGCTATAGTCCTCGAGTAGAAAAAACAGCAGCCCACAGAATAAATGAATTAATTCGTGGCGTTTCAGAAGTTCGTCTGGTAGGAGAAAACATTGAGCCAGGAGTATTTAAATTCTCTGATGCGTTGCGTTTGGCTGAAGAGCAAGAAGTAGATTTGGTAGAAATTTCTCCAAATGCCGTTCCTCCGGTTTGTAAATTAATGGATTATGGAAAATTCATTTACGAACAAAAAAAGAGAGACAAACAGCTCAAAGCAAAATCTACACAAATTGTTGTAAAAGAAATACGTTTTGGTCCTCAGACAGATGAGCACGATTACGAATTTAAAAGAAAAAATGCGGAGAAGTTTTTAAAGGAAGGTTCAAAATTGAAAGCATTTGTTTTCTTCAAAGGACGTTCGATTATATATAAAGAGCAAGGACAAATCCTGTTATTGCGTTTGGCACAGGATTTAGAGGAATACGGAAAGGTGGAAGCCATGCCTGTGTTAGAAGGAAAAAGAATGATTATGTTCATTGCTCCGAAGAAGAAGACAAAGTAATACAACGAGATTGCTTCGCAAGCTCGCAATGACAAGTAAGTAAGTTAAATTAAATAAACTAGGAAAAAATGCCTAAAATGAAAACAAAATCCAGTGCTAAGAAGCGATTCAAAGTAACTGGCTCTGGAAAAATCAAGAGAAAACACGCTTTTAAAAGTCACATCCTGACTAAAAAATCCAAAAAGCGTAAATTGGCTTTAACGCATTCTGCTTTGGTTCACAAAACAGATGAGAAAAGCATCAAACAACAATTAAGAATTATCTAATAGCTATTAGCTTTTAGTCTTTCTTTAGGTTAAAAATTATTTAAATAACCTTGGAGTATGGCCACAAAGTTACCTTGATTAAATTCGGTACGCCTGCTACAAAAAAACAGAAAAATTATGCCAAGATCAGTAAATTCAGTTGCTAAAAGAGCAAGAAGAAAAAAGATAATGAAGCAAGCCAAAGGTTTCTTTGGTCGTCGTAAAAACGTTTGGACGGTTGCTAAGAACGCGGTTGAGAAAGCAATGTGCTACGCTTACCGTGACAGAAAAGTGAACAAAAGAAATTTCCGTGCTTTATGGATTCAGCGTATCAACGCCGGAGCCCGTTTAGAAGGAATGTCTTATTCACAGTTTATGGGGAAAGTAAAAGCTAACGGAATCGAATTGAACCGTAAAGTTCTTGCCGATTTAGCAATGAATCACCCGGAAGCTTTCAAAGCAGTACTTAATAAAGTAAAATAAACGTTTGTACAACTTATTTAACTTACTTATAAAAGAATCCTAATCGAAAGATTGGGATTCTTTTTATTTAGTAGCACGTCAATTGTCTTTCTTAAACCAGCCGTCCCGCTTTCCGCGCTGCCTGCCTGCCTGCCGTCAGGCAGGGCAGCCAGCTCCAATCGGGGCTATTATTCATGTTTAGTTTTCTTTGAGAAATATGAAAAAGAATTCTAATTAAAAACTTCTTCGTTTTCTCCATCAAAACTCGCATAAACCATACTTGGATGCGAATCTTGGTGAAATACATTTCCTTTGCTATCAATGGCAATTGCGCCGGCAAAACCATCAAAAGGCAACAATTCTGCAAAGGTTTTTTCAAAAGCTTGCTCTAATGAAAATCCATCGGTAACACGGGTTACAATTTTGGCAGCTACGGCTCCACTTACAATGTCTTCGCCAACTCCGGTTAAACTTACGCCACAAAATTCATTGGCATAATTTCCTGCAACGGTTGCCGAATCAGAGATTCTTCCCAGCATTTCAAAACCTTTTCCGCCTGTAGAAGTTGCAACCGCTATTTTTCCTTCGTTGTCTAACGCTACACAGCCTACAGTTCCTACTCGGGTAGCAGCAAGTTTGGCTTCGTATTCTGAGCGCCGTTGTGGAGTTTCGGTAGAGAATTGTCTGAATCCGTGTTCTCTGGCAAAATTAGTTGCTCCGCTTCCGCCAAGAACTTTATCATCATAATTCAATAAAACTTCAGCTACCAGAACAGGGTTTTTTACTTCTTCAATATTGATAACACCACTCATTTTCATCGTAGCACCATCCATCAAAGAAGCACTCATTCTGATTTTTCCATCGCTTTGAATCTGCGAACCGATGCCTGCATTGAACAAGTCATCATCTTCCAAAAGTGACGTTGCATAAACCACCGTTTCCAAAGCCGTATGTGTTTTCAAAAAGTCATAGGAATCTTTGACAATACGAAGCAACGCCTGCTGTTTGGCAACCTTTGTTTCGTGATTGGTTGATGATTCAGAGAAAAATCCGCCGTGGATGATTAGCTTCATTGTTATGAGTTATAGGTTGTAGGTTATCGGTCTTCTGTTTTAACTGACAACAGATAACCGATAACTATTTATACGTATTGCGAAGATTTAATCGTCATTTTGAAATTAGTCAAATCAAAAGTATCATGAATACTCATCACATGAGTGACCAAATGATTGATTGATATAGGCTGCCCTAGTTCAACTTGCGTTAAATTAGTGTCTTTTATTTCTTTGCCGTCAACCAGAATCACTAATCCGGAGCCTATAGCTTCCATCATAGAATTATTTGTAATCAGCAAACCTGTATCTTCTCCAAGTCCGATTCCCAATACTTTTGGATTACCAACTACAGCTTGAAACAAACGACCAATTCTGCCACGTTGCACAAAATGCGTATCGATAATTACTCCATCAATCAAACCTAAACCGCTGGTAATTTTTACTTCACCTTTCAGCAAAGCTTCTGAACTACTTCCCTGATAAATCATATTATTTGAAGCAGCCGCTGCACCCGCAGAAGTTCCTGCATATACAAAATCCTCGTTATGGTACTTGTCTAAAAGAATATCATGGAATGGAGTTCCTCCAAGAATTGACGTCAGTCGCAATTGATCACCACCAGTAAACATAACCACATCAGCAGCTTTTAAACGCTCAAGGATTTCCGGATCTGTAGCTTGCTCCCGACGCTCTATATTTATAACATCTACATTATCAGCTCCAAGATAGTGCAAAGCTTTAACATATTCGGGACCAATTTCTTTCGGGATTTTTGAAGCGGTTGTAATAACTTCAATACGGGACTCTTTCTTATGCTTCGATTCGTCAATAATCCTTTTTAAAATTCCTGCTTCAAAAAAATTCAAATTCTTTGCTGCATTTTTATCCAAATCTGTTTCAGTAAAACTGCCTTTATCAACAGCACCACCAATAATTATAAGTTTTCCTTGTATGTTCATGTGCGTAAAAATAGCAAAATCTTACTACTTACAAACCTTTTTTTTACTTTTTTGAAACCATTTATTAACTTACTTATCAAAAAAATGAATTTAAATTCAACATCTTAAATTATCCTATATTTGCCCAATGGAAATCAATCAGACGCGCATCAATAAATTTCTTTCAGAATCTGGGTTTTGTTCCCGTCGTGAAGCTGATAAATTATTGGAGGAAGGCCGAATTACAATCAATGGAAAAGTTCCGGAAATGGGAACAAAAGTTTCTATTGAGGATGAAGTTCGCGTTGACGGAAAACTAGTTCGGGAAAAAAGGGAAAAACCAATTTATTTAGCGTTTAACAAACCAGTTGGAATTGAGTGTACGACGAATCAAAATGTGCGGGATAATATTGTAGATTATATCAATTATCCGAAGCGAATTTTCCCGATTGGACGTTTGGACAAAGCCAGCGAAGGTTTGATTTTTATGACAGATGACGGCGATATTGTCAACAAGATTCTACGTGCCCGAAACAATCATGAAAAGGAATATATAGTAACTGTAAATCGTCCGATTACGGATAGGTTTATTGAAAAAATGAGCAACGGTGTTCCAATATTGGATACGGTTACCCGAAAATGTAAGGTAGAACAAATCAGCAAATTTGTCTTTAGAATTATCCTCACACAAGGACTAAACCGCCAGATAAGGAGAATGTGCGAGTATCTTGATTATGAAGTTACGGCATTGAAAAGAACCCGAATTATCAATATTTCTTTGGATGTTCATGTTGGTAGATTTCGTGAATTGACCGAGGATGAAATCAAACAATTAAACAAATTGATTGAGCCTTCGAGTAAAACAGAAGAAGCAAGTTTGCCTAAAAAATTGAAGCCTTAGAATGATAAAAACTATTTTATACGTAGCAATTGGCGGTGCTATAGGAAGCGTTCTTCGTTTTCTGACAACCCTCTTAGTTTCAAGATTTTGGTCAAATCAGTTTCCGTTGGCGACATTTATTGCGAATGTTATTGGTTGCTTTTTGATTGGTTTATTCATTGGGATTTTAGCAAAAAATAATTTAAATGACAGCCAGTTAAAATGGTTTTTAGTAACTGGTTTCTGTGGTGGTTATACGACTTTCTCTGCATTTGGAATGGAGAATTTTAATCTGTTTCAAAACAACAATTCATTAATGGCATTTGGATACATGGCGTTGAGCATTCTTCTCGGACTTTTTGCCGTTTGGTTTGGTCTTTTGCTCTCCCGATAAAACTTAAAATCTCCTTAATCTGTACAAACGGTATTTCATTTTTTAGTACATTCGCCAACTATGAAAAAAGAAGAAATTTTTGCCCTTCAAAATTTACTGACAGTGCCAAAAAAGGTTGCCATTATCCCACACCGAAGCCCAGATGGTGATGCCATGGGTTCGACATTGGCATTGTATCATTTTCTTTTAAAATTAAATCACACGCCTGTTGTGATTTCTCCTAATGACTTTCCGAATTTCTTAGCTTGGTTACCAGGCTCTGAAACCGTTTTGGTTTATGAAAATAATCGTGAAAATTGTACTAAAATATTGAACGAAGCAGAACTTGTTTTTACCTTAGATTTTAATGCGTTGCATAGAACCGGAGAAATGGAACAAGTTTTAAATAAACTTTCGGCACCAATGATTATGATTGATCATCATCAAAAACCGGATACTTATGCAACGGTTACTTATTCTGATACTACAATTGGTTCGACTTGCGAAATGATTTATAATCTGATTTCGCTTTTGGATAAAAAAGTCTTGTTAGATAAAACTATAGCAACTTGTATCTATACGGGGATTGCAACCGATTCGGGTTCATTTCGTTTTCCTTCAACGACAAGTACCACACACCGAATTGTTGCCGAACTGATTGACTTAGGCATTGATAATAGTGAAATTCATAATTCATTGTTTGATGATAATTCAGCCAACAGATTGCAACTTCTTGGAAGAGCTTTGCAAAATATAAAGGTTTTTCCGGAATATAAAACGTCTTATATTACGCTTTCGCAAAAAGAACTGGATGAATTTAATTACCAAAAAGGTGATACGGAAGGCGTTGTAAACTATGGGCTAAGCATAAAAGGAATTCATTTTGCAGCGATTTTTATTGAACACCGCGATGAAAATATCATTAAGATTTCATTCCGTTCACAAGGTGAATTTGATGTTAATCAATTTGCCAGAGAACATTTCAATGGCGGTGGACACATCAATGCGGCCGGAGGAAAATCATACGAAAGCATGAAAGCCACTACCAATAAATTTGAAGAGTTGATCTCAAAAATAACGATTTAAGAATATGAAAAACCTATCAAAAATAATTTTGCTTTGTTTAGCTTTTATGACTTTCCTAAGTTGTAAACAGCAACAACAGGCACGAATGCCGATTTCGCGTTCCTCGGGAACATTCATGAAAGAATCAGCGGCACGAAATAAAATATTAATCGCGGGTGAAGAAGGAAAAATTGATTCTATCATCAGGAGCAATCCAAAAATACAATACATCGCTTCCAAAAAAGGGTATTGGTATCATTATCAAATCAAAAATGAACGCGACACGCTTCGCCCAAAAAAAGGTGACGTGGCCCAGTTTGATTATGAAATCATGGATTTAAAAGGAAATGTAGTCTATTCGGAAATTGAGTTACGGCCACAAACCTACGTGGTAGACAAACAAAATATTTTGATGGGTCTGCGTGACGGAATTAAATTAATGCATAAAACCGAGAAAATAACTTTCCTTTTTCCTTCGCACATGGCTTACGGTTATCATGGTGATAACAAACTTATTAAGTCAAACCAACCAATAATCTGCACGGTTACCTTGAACGATTTTAAACCCAAAGAAAAACTAAAACCTGAAGTTAATTTATCGAAAAATGAATAAAAAGATTTATTTTCTATTAGCCATTATTACGTTTACTCTTACTTCGTGTAAAGACGAATATAAAGACCTAAAAGATGGCTTATATGCCGAAATTGAAACCTCGAAAGGAAACATTTTATTAGAACTTGAATATCAAAAGGTTCCTTTTATGGTAGCCAATTTTGTTACATTAGCCGAAGGTAAAAACCAATTTGTATCCAAAGAATTTAAAGGAAAACCTTTTTATAATGGATTAAAATTTCACCGTGTAATCTCTAAATCAAATGGTGATTCCGAAGATTTTATGATTCAAACCGGTGATCCGTTAGGTAATGGTTCGGGAGATGCCGGTTACAAATGTAGGGATGAATTTACCGACTTGCGACATGATAAAGCTGGTGTTTTATCGATGGCAAATTCGGGTCCCAATACAAACAGCAGTCAATTTTTTATCACTTTGCTTCCAACTCCCTGGTTGGACGGAAAGCATTCTATTTTTGGCTGCGTTATTGGAGACGGAATGACTGTAGCCAGTTCAATTGTTAAAAACGATTATATAAAAACCGTTACTATTATCAGAAAAGGAGAAGCGGTTAAGAAATTTGATGCTGTAAAAATATTTAATGATTATTTTAAGGCCGAAGCTGAAAATCAAAAGAAACGAGCCGCCATTGAAGCTGAAAACAAAAAAATAAATGATGCTAAATATAAAATAGTTAAAGAACAGAAAGTCATATATTTTAACGAATTAAAGAAATCTGCAACCAAAACTTCATCGGGATTTAAATTTAAAATTACAAAAAAATCAACTGCAGATAAGCCCAAAGATGGTGAAACCGTGAGTATTGAATATGCCGGATTTTTAGAGGATGGAACGCTTTTTGATACGAGCAGCCCAAATGTTGCCAAAGAATTTGGTAAGTTTGACGAGCAAAGGGCAATGCAAAACGGATATTTGGCTTTACCTTATGTAATGGGTTCCAACAGAATGATCCCTGGCTTTGTTGAAGGATTGAGTAAATTGAGAATGGGCGAGAAAGCGATTTTCTTTATACCTTTCAATCTTGGTTACGGGGAACAGGGCGCGGGAAATGTAATTCCACCAAATGCCAATTTGATTTTTGAAGTAGAACTAAAAAGTAAATTATAAATAGTAATAAACCATAAGTATAAAATTAATAATCATGAAAATTAAATTCAACATTCTTCTTTTGATTTGTCTTGGAATGATAAATGCCACTGCACAAACTTCCAAAAAACCAGTGGCAAAGTCAAAAAAACCAGTAGCAACTGCAACAGTAAAAAAACCGACAACAGTTTCAGCCAATGATGGAATATTTGCTGAAATTGAAACAGCAAAAGGAAAAATTCTTATTCAGTTAGAATATCAAAAAACACCAATTACCGTTGCGAATTTTATTTCGCTTGCAGAAGGAACTAATACTTTTGTTACGGATGAAAAGCTAAAAGGAAAACATTTTTTTGATGGCTTAAAATTTCATAGGGTAATTGCAGATTTTATGATTCAGGGTGGTGATCCACAAGGAAATGGTTCCGGAGGTCCGGGTTATGCCTTTAAAGATGAGTTTACCGATGCAAAATTTGACAAAGCCGGAATTTTGGCAATGGCAAATTCCGGTCCGAAAACAAATGGCTCTCAATTTTTTATTACGCACAAGGAGACTGCTTGGTTAACGGGGAAACATACTATTTTTGGTTATGTTATAACGGGTCAGGATGTGGTAAATAAAATTGCTCAGGATGATGTAATAAATAAAATTACCATTGTTAGAAAAGGTGCTGATGCCAAGAAATTTGATGCTGCAAAAACTTTTGCTGATTATATGGTTAACAAAGCTGGAGATGATGCAAATGAGGCGGCTATGGCTGCTGAAAATAACAAAAAACAAGCGGAATTTGAAGCGCAAAGAAAAGCAGAATATAATGCTAAATTTGGTTCTGTTATTGCTGCCAAAGCAAAATACTTAAATGATACCAAAGCTACAGCAATCGAAACTACAAGCGGTTTAAAATATAAAATTATTAAAGCAGGCGCAGGTAAAAAACCCGTTGAAGGTACAAATGTTTACATTAATTATGCCGGGTACCTAGAAGACGGAAGTCTTTTTGACAGCAGTATAGAAAATGTAAATAAAGAGTATGGTAAATATGACGAAAACAGAGCAAAACAAAACGGCTATCAGCCATTCCCTTTCGCTTATGGAAAGAAAGATGGTTTAATTCCGGGATTTATTGAAGCCTTAAACTTGATGAATTTTGGAGATACAATGTTAGTATATATTCCTTCAAAATTAGGGTATGGAGAAAGAGGCGCAGGAAATGTGATTCCACCAAACGCTAACATCATTTTTGAAATTGAAATGTTGGAAGCGTTACCAGCACCAAAACAATAATAAACATTATTTAATTGAAAATTCCCGATTTGAGGTTTCAAATCGGGAATTTTATTATTTATTTTTTCTTCATAAAGAGATAGTAAACTGGAATTCCCAATGCAACAATGAACAAACCTAAACCTGTATTTCGGGTATCATAAATTACTAAGTCAATACAAATCAGACCGGTAATAACCATATACAATATTGGTACAACGGGATAACCAAATGCTTTATAAGGTCGTTCGGCGTCGGGTTCTTTTTTACGAAGAATGAATAATCCTCCTATCGTTAAAATATAAAACAGTAGGGACGCAAAAGTGGCATATGCCAGTAAATCTCCGTAACGCCCGGTCAAACACAAGAAACAAGCCCAAAGACACTGCATCCATAACGCTTTGGCTGGTACATCATAATTATTTAATTCTCCCGCTTGTCTGAAGAATAAACCGTCCTTTGCCATCGCATAAAACAATCTTCCTCCCGATAAAATCAGTCCGATATTACATCCAAAGGTAGAAACCATAATTAATGCCGCCATTACCAAAACACCAATATTTCCAACGATAGCACTTGCTGCTGCAGCTCCCACTCTATCTTGGCTTGCAAACATAATTCCGTTTTGAACTACAGTCCCGTCCGGCGTTCCGTTTAATGGCAATAAGGCTAAGTAAGCAATATTCGCCAAAATATAAATGATGGTGACAATAAATGTTCCTAAAAATAAACTTCTCGGAATATTCTTTTTTGGGTCTTTAATTTCTCCCGCGATAAAAGTCACATTATTCCAGGCATCACTCGAAAACAATGAATTTATAATAGTTGCACCCATAGCACCAAGCAAGGCTATTCCTGATAATTTGGTAATCGTCAAAGTACCATTTTCCTCCAAGACTGTTTTTTTTGCTTCCCACATATTGGCAAAATTATCGGCAAAAGTGTTGGTGTGGAAACCAATGTAAATACCCAACGTTATCAAGGCAAACAACGCAATTAATTTGGCGGAAGTAAAAACCACTTGGATTATTTTTCCGCTTCTGATACCTTTGGTATTTATAAAAGTTAGTAAAGCGATAATAAACATCGCTAAAACCTGTTTGTTTGTAAACGAAAAACTCTCGCCAATAGTAAGGATTTTATTTTCTAAAACCGGAAAGAAAACCGCCGTATAATTGGAAAAAGCTACCGCTACTGCAGCAATTGTTCCTGTCTGGATTACTGTGAAAACGGTCCAGCCGTATAAGAACGAAATTAATTTTCCGTAAGCACGCTGAATGTAAACATACTGTCCGCCGGCGTTTGGCATCATTCCTGCCAATTCGCCATAACTTAAGGCAGCTGACATGGTAAGTAAACCTGTAACTAACCAAATTACCAATATCCAGGCAGCAGAACCAACATCTCTAGCCATGGCTGCGGTTACTAAAAAGATTCCCGAGCCAATCATGGAACCTGCCACCAAACTTGTAGCATCTATTAATCCTAAAGAGCGTTGTAATTCGTGTTTTTCTTTCATCTGTTTGGTTGGTTTTTATTCAGCTGCACTTCCTACAATCTGGTTTGCGCCTCTAGTCAAATATATAAAAAGGAATCTAATGCATTGATGTTTTTAAGGTTTGTACTAATGTTTTTGAACTTTGCATTGATGTTTTTGGGATTTACATTGATGTTTTTGAGGTTACTGCCTAAAATTACAGCTTTTTTGCTTCGTTCCAGAAAACATCCATCTCAGCCAAAGTCATATCCATTAATGGTTTCCCGAGTTCACCCGCTTTGCTTTCGAGATACATGAATCGTTTTATGAATTTCTTATTGGTGCGCTCCAGGGCATCTTCGGGATTTACTTTCAGGAATCTGGCGTAATTAATCATCGAGAACAACACGTCGCCAAATTCGGCTTCTATCTTGTCCTGGTTACCAACTTTAACTTCGTCCTGCAATTCCTGTAATTCTTCCTGCACCTTGTCCCAAACTTGGTGTGGTTCTTCCCAATCGAAACCTACGCCTTTTACCTTATCCTGAATACGGCTTGCTTTTACCAAAGCAGGTAAACTCTTTGGAACACCTTCCAATACCGATTTTTTGCCTTCTTTGAGCTTCAACTTTTCCCAGTTTTGCTTTACTTCTTCTTCATCGGCAACAACAACATCACCATAAATATGAGGGTGACGGTGAATCAGTTTCTCACAAATATCATTGCACACATCTGCCATATCAAAGTTATCGGTTTCGCTTCCAATTTTGGCATAAAAAACAATGTGCAGCAACAAGTCGCCTAATTCCTTTTTGATTTCGGGCAAGTCGTTATTTAATATGGCATCGCCCAATTCGTAGGTTTCTTCAATGGTAAGATGACGCAGACTTTCCAGCGTTTGCTTTTTATCCCACGGGCATTTGGCGCGCAAATCGTCCATGATGTCGAGTAATCTGTTGAAAGCTTGGAGTTGCTGTTGGCGTGTGTTCATTATTATTTTGAATTATTAATTTATTATGATTTCATCAATCTTACCTCTGCCAGCATTCATCATAACGTAAAAATAAAAAATCCTACTTCTGAAATTCAGCAATAGGATTTATATTTATTAGAAAGTAATTAACTATTTTTTAGCTTTCGGTTTGGCTTCGCCCTGTTCGACTTTGGCTCTAGTGGCTTCTTTTTTAGCTTTTACTTCTTGTACGACTTGTTCTTTTATTTCATCAGCATTATCAACCTTCGCATCTTCTTTTGGTTCTTCTTTTGAAACCATTCCTTTGGCCTGGAGAATATTGTACCAGTTCAGTAATTTTTTGATATCGGAAGCATACACCCTGTCTTCATCGTAATCGGGTAAAATTTCCTGAAAATAGCTAATTAACTTCGCATTATCTTCTTTATGAGAGACAGCTGTTGGCCCTTCATTTTCCTTAACCGCAATAGCGCGCATGATTTCAACCAAGGGTTTTTCTTCGGTATAAGTATACATTGATATTTCCGAAAGTAAGCTGACGTTACTACGTAATCCAACAGTGATTTTCTTTCCGTCAAGTAATGATTCTGCTAAAAATCCGGAGCGGGTTTGTATTTTTAGCTCAAATAATCCTGGTTTTCCGGCAATGGCTAATATTTTTTCTACGTTCATTTTTTAAATTAATTTAGGAACAAATATATTTAAATGTTTAGTTGATAACTGTTATTTATCGTCCTTTTTTATTGGCAAATTTCATCCTGTAATCCGGAAATGCTTTGCCATCCATAATGTTCTGTAACTTCTTTTTAATCAGTGTTTTTTTTAGTGTTGAAATCTTATCGGTAAATAAAATCCCTTCAATATGATCATATTCATGTTGAATAACACGTGCAATTAAGCCTTCAAAATCTTCGGTTTTTTTGTTGAAGTTTTCATCGCAGTACTCAATGGTTATTCTTTCATTACGATAAACATCCTCTCGAACATCTGGAATGCTTAAGCACCCTTCATTAAAACCCCATTCTTCTCCTTCTTCAAGAAGCATTTTGGCATTGATAAAAGTTTGCTTAAAGTTTTTTAGCTTTTGCTGCTCTTCTTTTGTTAAATCATTACTGTCGCTAAAAGGTTCGGTATCGATAATAAACAACCGAATCGGTAAGCCTACTTGTGGTGCGGCTAATCCAACACCAAAAGCATTGTACATTGTGTCATACATATTGGCAATAATGGCTGAAAGATTCGGATAATCGGGCGAAATTTCTGCTCCAACCTGCCGCAAAACAGGCTCGCCATAACCGTAAATAGGAATAATCATTTTTGTAGATTCAGGTTGAGTATTCAAAAAAAAAACTTTGTTTTTATTAACTTCCTTCAACGGCCTGTAGCCTCGGGTCGAATGCAAAAGTAATCAAAAAAATAAATTATGAATATAATTTCAAAGTTTTGCTTGTCATTTCTGCAATCGAGGCATACAAATCGGGGTTCACGTTTAATGTTTGTCCGAAAGACGGTATCATCCTTTTTAATTTTTCATGCCAAGTCGGGCTTTTCATCTCATCACTAAAACATTTAGTCAAAACATCAATCATGATGGCAACAGCTGTAGATGCTCCAGGAGAAGCGCCTAGCAAACATGCCAAAGTTCCGTCAGATGTACAAATTACTTCCGTACCAAATTCCAGAATTCCACCTTCTTTTTCATCTTTTTTGATGACCTGAACGCGTTGACCGGCTTCCAGTAATTCCCATTCTTCCTGCTTTGCATTTGGAAAATATTCTTTTAACGCTTCTATTCTTTCTTCATCGGATTGCATTACTTGCTGTACCAAATATTTTGTCAACGGAATATTATGCCAACCCGCAGAAAGCAACGGAATTATGTTCTCAATTTCAATCGATTTTATCAAATCGAGATACGAACCATTCTTTAAAAACTTTGTTGAAAATCCTGCAAATGGTCCAAAAAGCAATTCTTTTTTTCCATTGATGATACGGGTATCTAAATGTGGAACTGACATAGGCGGTGCGCCAACACTTGCCTTTCCATATACTTTTACCTGATGATTCTGAATGATTTCCTTGTTAGTGCATTTTAACCATTGCCCGGAAACCGGAAATCCACCAAAGCCTTCCCCTTCTTTTACATCTGCTTTTTCAAGCAATAATAGTGAACCGCCGCCAGCTCCTATAAATACAAATTTAGCGCGTGATTTTACTGTTTCTTCCGTAGGCAGATTTTCGATTTTTAAGCGCCAAATCTTATCCTTTTTTTGTTTAATTTTCGTAACCTCGTGATTGTAATGAACAGTTACGCCTTCTTGTTTTTCTAAATAATCAAACATGTCTTGGGTCAAAGCGCCAAAATTTACATCAGTTCCCAGTGGCATATAAGTGGCAGGAACTTTTTCAGCCCTGCTTCTGTTTTCCATAACCAAAGGCATCCAGGATTTTAATTGTTCGAAATCAGTGCTGAATTTCATGGCAGAAAACAACGGATTTTTGATTAAGGTTTCATATCTTTTTTTAAGAAAATCCACGTTTTCATTTCCCCAGACAAAACTCAAATGAGGAACGCTGTGAATAAATTTTTCGGGATTTGGCAATTTATCATTCGCAACCAAATAGCTCCAAAACTGTCGTGATAATTGAAATTGTTCGGCAATATGAATGGCCTTTGTGCAATCGATATTTCCCCTTTCAGTTTCAGGCGTATAATTCAATTCGCAAAAAGCGGAATGACCGGTTCCTGCATTATTCCATGCTTCAGAACTTTCCTGAGCCGGTTTATCTAATCGTTCATAAATATCAATGGTAATATTAGGTTGTAATTCTTTAAGGAAAACACCCAATGTTGCGCTCATTATTCCGGCGCCGATTAGAATTACATCCGGCTGTTCCATTAAATCATTTTTCGAGTAAGATAATCTTGTAACAAAATAGTAGCTGCAATTTCGTCAATTAGGCCTTTATTTTGACGTTGTTTCTTTTTTAGTCCACTGTCAATCATAGTTTGAAAAGCTATTTTCGAAGTAAATCGTTCGTCAACTCTAACTATTTTCATTTCAGGAAAATGGGTTTTAAAATCGGTTACGAATTTTTCGATAATCGGAGTACTTTCCGATGGTTCACCATTCATTTGCTTTGGTTCGCCGATAAGTACTTTGATAACTTCTTCTTTTAAAAAGTACTCTTTTAAAAATGCAATACTATTTTCCGAAGCTACTGTAGTCAAACCGGAAGCAATAATTTGCAGCTCATCGGTAACGGCAATTCCCGTACGTTTAATTCCATAATCAATAGCAAGAATTCTGGGCATTTTATAAAATTATTTAAACAAAGATACTCAAGTCAATTAAGATAAGATAAAAAAAATCCCTGCCAAAGACAAGGATTAATTCAATAAAATGTGTTTGGTTTTATTTAATTGCTTCCAATTTAGCTATTGCTTTTTTGCCGCTATGTAAATGAAGCATATTTCCTTCTATCATATAATTATCTGTTTTCTGAATGGTATTAATAAAGTCATTTTCGAATTTGATGTTATCACATCCTTTTTTGGTTGCACTAACTTTCGAAAAGGCTAATTTTGTTGTAGCTTTCATAAAATAAGTTCCCGTAATTCGGTTGCAACCCACAAATGACTTGAAAGTTCCGCTTTTAGAATCAAAATTCATATAATAATCTCTTCTGGTAGTAGGATCAACTTTATTTCCATTTAACTCAACCAATCTCCATTTGGTTTCCGCCAAAGGATATTTTCCTTTTGATGGATCAGAATAGGAAACTGATGTTGATGTTGACATTTTGTTTGGCAGTTTACCATCTGAGGATTCTGTAGAATCAGATGAGGCAGATGCTTCCGTTGCAGTAGAATCAAAGCTAACTGTATCTTTCACTTCAACAACGCTATCTTTCTGAACAGAAATAGTGTCATTTGAATTTTCAACATTAGTTTCTTCAGTTTTTTTACAACTCGTGAAACAAAAAAATAAAACTGCAATGCTAAAATAAATATTCTTCATAAAATTGGGTATAGCAATTTGTGCTATATGCTACAAAAATACGGTAAGTACCCGTTGGGTGTAATTAAATAATTTGATTTTTAATATTGTTTATTGGTCTATCAAATATGAATTTATTGATATATTGAACCAAAGTTAATGCTGTTATTTTAGCTAAAATTCTTGTTTTAAATCCTTCAAAAGATTTTG
>NZ_JANXTI010000045.1 GCF_025352425.1 Flavobacterium sp. | reverse complement strand
AGTTGAAGAACCTTCTGAAGAATCAGAAGAACAAGATACCACAGTGAACACGATTGCTAACGGCAACAATGCTCTAAACATTTTTGCTTTCATAGTAGTAGGTTAAGTTTTTAATAAAGTAGATGTGGGGCAAACACTTTATAGATATTAATAATTGACAGAACGTATTGTTTGATTTGGTTAGACAATTTTACACTTTTTAACGTTTAAAGTACAAATATAATCGATTAAATACACATATTTATATTTTATATAAGTAATTTTCCTATAATTAATGTAAATTAATTAATTTTTTTAACTTTTAAAAGCACTCACCTTTTCCATTTCCAATCTAAATTTTATAATTTTACAAAAAAAGCCATGCTTACAATAAATTTTCATCCTTTCCAAAACATAGAAACCGAACGATTGCTGTTGCGCCGTTTAAATAACGATGATGCTGCCGAAGTTTTATCCCTTCGCAGTAATCCGGATATCATGAAATATATTCCCCGGCCTTTGGCAAAAACTATTGAAGATGCTTTGGCGCATATTGCTATGATTGAAGATAAAATTGTCGACAATACAGGAATTAATTGGGGAATTACAATAAAGGGCGAATCAAAAATCATTGGAATTATTGGTCATTATAAAATTTCACCCGAGAATCATCGTGCTGAGATTGGGTATATGTCGGCCCCAGAATTTAATGGGAAAGGATATATGTCAGAAGCGATAAAAGCGGTGGTAGCTTATGGTTTTGAGCAAATGAACCTCCACTCTATTGAAGCTATTATTGATCCTGAGAATATTGCTTCTGAAAGGGTTTTACAAAAAAATTGTTTTGTGAAGGAAGCTCATATTCTTGAAAACGGGTTATGGGAAGGAAAATTTATAGATACGGTTATTTATTCTTTACTAAAAAGGAATTGGAAAAAATGATTAGTTGCTGAGCTTTGGTAAAGTTCTGATGTATATTTCTTCTACTTTTTTTCGTGCCCAATCTGTTTTTCTAAGGAATGTCAGACTTGATTTTACACTTGGGTTATCCTTAAAACATTTTATGTTTATCAATTCGCCTAAGGTATCAAATCCATAAAAGGAAACTAAATCTTCCACTATTTTTTGAAGTGTAATTCCGTGAAGCGGATCTTTAGAAGTATTGTTTTGCATGATGTAAAATTAGCACTTAATTTATAAACTTTCACATCTATACAATAAGCCTTTTCAATTACAAAGTGAGGAGGTGCAGGTTACAAACTGGGGTTCAGTTCATACAGAATAAGGGAAAGTACCTAAATTTGAACTTGTTTTTGCAGTTAAATCAGGAAAAAAATAAAAGCACTTATCCATCATGAAAAAACCACCCCGAAAATTGAGATGGTTTTTCATTATAAGAATGTATTTGTTATTGAACAGCTAAAAAAGCATTTATGTTTCCATAGCCATATTCATTGCTTTTGTTTGGATACAAACTTGCCGATTCTTTCATTTTTGCTAACACCTGATCTCTTGTCCAAAATGGATTTTTAGACCAGACTAAGGCAGCAATACCTGCAGTTGTTGCCGTAGCGACGGAAGAACCGCCAACGTAATCGGTTTGGTTTTCATAATAACTATCTACAGGAACGGTATTTCCGGAAGTAGCTCTTTGCATCACCACAGTAAAATCAACTTTACTTCCGGTATGACAAACGTCGCAAGCTTGGAAAGTTGCACCTTCTTTAACACCGGTTACTGCAACCGTTTCAGGCATCCATGCAGGGAAAATTACACCCGCAAAAGTGGTAAAACTTGTTGATGTTCCCGCAGCGCAAAAGATTAATTTTCCCTTTCCGTACGCAAATTTGATAGCATCTTCAATTTTTCCAACGGAGAAAACATAACCCATCGACATGGATATTATTCTAACATTAGCATTATTTCCTAATGCGGTGAACGCTTTTTTCACGCCTTCCTGCTCCTGATAACCGTCAAGAACAACATTATAAGCGGCGCGATACGTAACCAAATTAGCATTATAGGCGACTCCAACAGGTAATCCCCTATCGTTTCTTGGTGCAGTAGCAACCGAAGCCATGCTGGTTCCGTGTCCGCATAAATCATTTACACCATCAGTGGTGGTGCTCCACGGCCAAATAGAGTCGACATAAACACCATTTTTTTGAATCGTTCTTCCTGTTGAAAATCCGTTATTGAAATTAGCACCCAAGAGCGATTGGTTTGGTGAAACTCCGGTATCAATGATTCCAATGGTTATACCTCTTCCCGTGCTTACCGTCCATGCATTTGGAATATTATGCTGATAAAATGTCCAAGGCGCTTTTGCATTTGGCGTTACCGTTGTGTAATCTGCTGCAGCTAAAACTTCTGACTCATAGCCACAACCTGAACTTGTACCAACGCTCGAGTTTGCTCCCACCCCTGAACGGTATTGTGCATCCCGGACCGCTATGTATTTATAATCTCCAGGCTCGAGATATCTAATGTATTTGGATTCCCGCAATGCAATAATAGTTTCCTGCTTAGAAATAAGGACATCAATTAAATTCAAATCCGGATCAGCTGAAAGTAAAGCCTTGTCTAAAGTTGTGTCCTCATACTTTGTAATAATTGACAGCAATTCATTTTGAATTTTAATACTGTTGGACGTTTTAGCTCTTTCGAAATTAGCTTTTGAATTACCAAAACCTATGGTGACAACATTGTTCCCATTGACTACAGCGCTCCACAGCAAATGCGAATCGGCATCACGCCAATTGAAAGTACCTTTCGAATTCATTGCCTCATCAATTTTCGAATTAATTTGAGCAGGTGTTAAAGGTGTTTTTTGATTTTCGGGGATTACTATGGATTTATTGTCCGGAGAATCTTCTTTTGCACATGATAGAATCAATGTTAAAAGAAGTAATGAGAGTATTCTTTTTGGCATAATTAGTTGGTTTTAATTTGTTTGACTCAACTAATGTAATGATTTTATAATTAATTATATAATTTTCAAGAAACTTGATTTTACATTACATTTGTCCTTCCATGTTAAAGACAATAAACATATTAAATAAGCGCGCCAAGTTTGATTATGAAATAATTGAAAGCTATACGGCCGGCATAGTTTTAACGGGGACGGAGATAAAATCTATTCGTTTAGGAAAGGCTAATATTACTGAAGGTTTTTGCGAATTTCATAGCGGAGAGTTATTTGCCATCAATACTCAAATTGATGAATATCTTTACGGAAATCAATTCAATCACAAGGCAAAAAGCGAGCGTAAACTTTTATTAAATAAAAGAGAATTACGAAAACTCGAGAAAGCATTTGACACCAAGGGACTGACTATTATTCCCTTGAAGCTTTTTACCAATGAAAAAGGATTGGCCAAATTAGATATTGGTCTTTGTAGAGGAAAGAAAACCTATGATAAACGTGAAAGCCTAAAAGAACAAGATACGAAGCGTGATTTGGACCGAATTAAGAAATCGTTTTAGTTCTTAACAATTTTTTTGGTGACAAACTTTCCGTCTTTTTGAATTTTTACAAAGTACAATCCATTAGAAAAATTCGAAGTAGTTATAGTGCCTGAAATTAAATTTTCAACAACAAAAACTCTTTTGCCTAAGCTATCATAGATTTCAACTTTTGAATTTTCAGCATTTTCTAAACGGATGTAATCTGAAAACGGATTTGGCAAAGCAGTAAATTTTTCTAATTCATTTTCTCCCACGGCCAGCAGACAAGTTGTACTTGGGCCACCACCGGAAACTGTAGAAAAAACACCGTTGTTGACATTCCAGGTTTCCCAGCTTCCACCTGATAGTTGAGGATTTGGTGAATAATTCCAACCATTTGTAAGGTCAAAATAGTTGGTACCATTCATTGTGCCGGGAACTTTATAAGCCATTATTGAGTTCCACGACAAGGGCTGCCCAGGCGTACAGTATGGATCCGGCACACCCCAAAAGCAATTCGGACCAATAAAATAAGCAAACTCCTGATAATTTGGATAATCTCCATACACGTGTGCAATTCCGTCAGTACCAACGCAGACAGCAACATATTCGTTACACGCTATTCCGTAAGCTGATGGACTGTAATCTGTCATAATCCTTGCAATAAAAGCGGTATGACGACCTCTTCTGTCGGGGTTGTCGTAGTGTGTATCGGTTATTACGTTTCCTAAAAAAGGGACATTTAAAAAATCTCTATTTGGCGTTCCGGTAAAGCCGTCAATTGTAACATTTGATGCATAAGGGTTGTTCATTGCCTGAGCAGAAGTTACACTACCATTTTGTGCTGTGAAATAATACCCTCCGAGAATTGCCATTCCGGCACTTGTTCCGCCAATTGGCGCATGTTTTACATTAATATGTTGATTGAGTAAATCTTCTAACGCGTTATTCTTAAAATAAGAAATATAATCCCATTGATTACCACCAGCAAACCAAATCATTTCAGCATTGGCAATCTTGTTCAAAACATACGGATTTGTTGCACCGGCAACAGATGTAATTACTAGGGTTTCTACTGAATTAACAGTTGCACCCAATCCAGAATATAAATAATCATTGTAGCCATTACTTCCTGTAGAACGCAAGACGACAACATCTCCACCATTAGCCTTTTGCAATAACCATCGCATGGCATTATCGTTTTCTGTTGCTCCGCCCATCATGCAAACACCAAATTCCGGTGTTGTGGTAATGTTAGTTGCATTTCCTGTAAAATAAGAAGTGTATCCTTGTGAAAAGCTAAGTAATGGCAGGAGGCAAAAAAGTAGAAGTCTTTTCATAATTAGTTTTTATTTTCTAATAAAGGTACAAATCTAAAATCACCAAACTCATGTTTTTCAAATTGGGTTTCGTTTTTACGGATTAACAAAGTCATAATTTGTTCCTCTTTTCCTAATGGAATTACTAACCTACCTCCTATTTTTAACTGAGCCATTAATGGTTTTGGAATGATTGGTGCACCAGCCGTAACAATAATACTGTCGAATGGCGCATGATTTGGCAATCCTTTATAACCATCACCAAATGACAAATGTTTTGGACGGATTCCTAATTTTGGTAATAATGCCAAAGTGGTTTTGAACAATTCGTTTTGCCTTTCAACAGAATAAACTTTTGCTCCCATTGCAACAAGAACTGCGGTTTGATAACCTGAACCTGTTCCAATTTCAAGAATTTTATGTTCCTTTTTTACCTCCAATAACTGACTTTGAAACGCAACCGTATAAGGCTGTGAAATGGTTTGTCCGGCACCGATTGGAAAGGCTTTGTCCTGATAAGCAAAATCTTCAAAACTGGAATCTAAAAACAAATGCCTTGGAATTTTACGAATGGCATCTAACACGGTTTTATTGGTGATTCCTTTCGTTTCTAATAGTTTGGCTAATTGATTTCGAAGTCCTTGATGTTTGCTGGTATCTTTCAATTCGGGTAATAGTTTATTGCGTAAAAATAACTTTTAAATTTCAAAAAACAAATAAACATCGCTACACCTGACAGGTTTTTAAAACCTCTCAGGTATAGTAAACTTTTCTTTTAAACTTTAAACTAAAATGCTACTTTTGATAAAATTTATTCCTATGCTTAAAGTTGGCGTTTTAGGTGCCGGTCACCTCGGAAAAATACACTTGCGTTTATTGCAACAATCTGAAAAGTATGAACTCGTTGGTTTTTATGATGAAAATCACGAAAACGGAGCCAAAATCGAAGCCGAATTTGGATACAAACAATTTGATACTATTGCCAAATTAATCCATGCTGTAGATGTTGTAGACATTGTTACTCCTACTCTTTCACATTACAAATGTGCCAAGGTTTCTATCAAATCCGGTAAACACGTTTTTATAGAAAAACCTATATCCACAACAGTGGAAGAAGCCGAAGAAATTATTGCTTTGTCCAAAGAATACAATATCAAAGGACAAGTTGGACATGTTGAGCGTTTTAATCCAGCGTTTACTGCGGTGAAAGATATGATTGAAACTCCAATGTTTATCGAAACGCATCGTTTGGCGGAATTCAATCCGCGAGGTACTGATGTTCCCGTGGTTTTGGATTTAATGATACACGATATTGATGCCATTTTGAGTGTAGTAAAATCAAAAGTAAAATTCGTTCATGCAAGTGGCGTTTCGGTTTTGAGTCAGTCACCAGATATTGCTAATGCCCGAATTGAATTTGAGAATGGTTGTGTGGCTAATATTACTTCGAGCCGAATTTCGATGAAAAATATGCGTAAATCCCGTTTCTTTCAAAAAGACGCTTACATCTCTGTAGATTATTTAGACAAAACCTGCGAAGTAGTAAAAATGAAAGAAGCTCCGGAAACTCCGGGCGATTTTGATATGATTTTACAAAATGCAGAAGGCGACCGTAAACAGATTTATTTCAACAATCCTGAAGTTAGCCATAACAATGCGATTCTTGATGAATTGGAAACTTTTGCTGATGCCATAAATAACAACACTACTCCAATTGTAACGTTAGAAGATGGAACAGAAGCGTTGCGCGTGGCTTACATGATTATCGACTCCATGAATGAAAAATAAAAGTTAAACCGCAAATTCGCAAATTGAAACGTTTAATTTGCGAATTTGCGGTTATAAATTAAAACCAAAATAATGAAAACAATTGCTGTAATAGGCGCAGGAACCATGGGCAACGGAATTGCCCACACTTTCGCACAAAGCGGTTTTACCGTAAAATTAATTGATGTTTCTGAAAAATCATTGGAAAAAGGAATGGCGACTATTGCCTCAAACCTTGACAGAATGGTAAGCAAAGGCACTATAACCGATGTGGACAAACACAAAACAATTGCAAATATAATTACCTATACAGATATAAAAGATGGCGTTGTTGGAACAGATTTGGTTATAGAAGCAGCTACAGAAAACGTGGATTTAAAACTTCAAATCTTCAAGCAATTAAGCGATGTTTGTGAGCATAATGTAATTTTAGCAACCAATACGTCTTCGATTTCTATTACACAAATTGCAGCACAGGTTGTGCATCCGGAACGCGTAATAGGAATGCACTTTATGAATCCGGTGCCGATTATGAAATTGGTAGAAATCATTCGTGGTTATTCGACATCAGAGGAAGTGACTAAAATCATTATGAACTTATCAGTTAAATTAGGAAAAACACCAACCGAAGTAAATGATTATCCGGGCTTTGTTGCTAATAGAATCCTGATGCCAATGATAAACGAAGCAATCGAAACTTTATATAATGGCGTTGCAGGAGTTTATGAAATTGATACCGTGATGAAGCTTGGAATGGCGCATCCAATGGGACCATTGCAATTAGCAGATTTCATTGGATTGGACGTTTGCCTTTCGATTTTAAACGTAATGTACGACGGATTCAAAAATCCAAAGTATGCTCCTTGCCCACTCTTGGTGAATATGGTCATGGCTGGAAAAAAGGGAGTAAAATCAGGAGAAGGTTTTTATGATTATTCAGAAAGCAAAAAGGCTGAGAAAGTTTCAACCCAATTTAAATAAAATTAACCCCAAAGAACACGAAGAAGGCACTAAGCACACAAAACCCTTCGTGCTCCCCGTGAAAAACTTTAGTGACCTTCGTGGTTAAGTAACATGAGCAAAATAATCCCTTTTAAAGCGGTTCGTCCTACGCCAGATAAAGTAGCGCTGGTAACTTGCAGAAATTATGACGATTATAGTTCGGCTGAGCTTGCTGCTTGGTTGAGTTTTAATCCGTATTCTTTTTTGCACGTCATCAATCCTGCTTATATGCATTCGCAAAAAATCACTTTGGACAAACGTTTTAAAGGAGTTGCCCATAAATATCAGGATTTTAAAGAAGAAGGTATTTTTATGGAAGAAGACAAAGCCGTTTTCTTTTTATATGAAATTCAGAATAAAGTCCAGACTTTCACTGGCTTTGTTGCCGGAACTTCGATTGAAGATTATAAAAACAATATCATCAAAAAGCACGAAGACACATTGCAATATCGTGTGGAATATTTCAAGGATTATTTGCATCAGACAGGTTTTAATACGGAACCTGTTTTGATTACTTATCCTGATAACGAAATCCTGAATTCCTGGATTATCGAGAAGAAAAAAAGCAACCCGATTTACGATTATTCCACTACAAATAAAGAAAAACATCAGCTTTGGAAAATCGAAACTGATGAGGAAATTCAATGGTTGCAAAATCAGTTTGAAGAAATTCCGGAATTATATATTGCCGATGGCCATCACCGCTCGGCCTCCGCAGAATTATTATACGATGAAGACAAGCATCTTGGAAACCAAAACCTAAACTATTTCATGAGTTTCCTGATTGCGGAAAGCAATGTGAAAATCTACGAATACAATAGAATTATAAGGGATTTGAATGGTTTTAGCAAAGAAGATTTTCTGGAAAAGTTGGCCAAAAATTTCATCATCAAGGACAAGGAACTGGAATTGTGGAAACCCCAAAGCAAATTTGAATTTGGAATGTATCTTGACGGACATTTTTATGCTTTGTTTTACAAGCAGGGCTCGAGCGTTAGCGAACAGGCGAAGCAAAATAAACAACCTTCAATATTAGAAAATCTTGACGCGCAGATTTTATATGATAAGGTACTGAAACCAATGCTTGGAATAGAAGATTTGCGAAACGACGAACGCATTGAATACATTCCGGGAAAACAATCTATTTCAACCATAAAGGAATTGGTTGACGAAGGCGAATTTGAAGTCGGTTTTATGTTATTTCCATCCGATATTTCAGAAATCAAAGCTTTGGCAGATAACAATTTGATTATGCCTCCAAAAAGTACTTATATCGAACCAAAGTTCCGCAGCGGATTGATGGTTTATGAATTGTAATAAGAAATTAAAAATGTCAATCAAGGACAACTTACTTCAAATAAAATTTTCTCTTCCTTCTTCTGTTACTTTAGTAGCGGTTTCAAAAACCAAACCGGTTTCCGATTTAATGGAAGCTTACAATGCAGGACAACGCATTTTTGGCGAAAACAAAATTCAGGAAATGTCCGAGAAATGGGAAGAAATGCCAAAGGATATTCAATGGCATATGATTGGTCATGTGCAAACCAATAAGGTCAAATACATGTCGGAATATGTGAGTTTAATTCATGGAGTTGACAGTTTGGATTTATTGCAAAAAATCAATAAACAGGCTGCGAAACACAATAGGGTTATTGACTGCTTACTTCAAATTTATATTGCAGAAGAAGAAACAAAATTTGGTTTGGATGAAAATGAATTGAATGAGATTCTTCACTTCGTTCAGAATGGCAAAAACGGAATGCAAAACATAAAAGTCATTGGCTTAATGGGAATGGCAACATATACGGAGAATCACGAGCAAATCAAGAAAGAATTCCTGAATCTGAAATCAATTTTTGATAAACATAAACAACTCACAACGCTTTCAATGGGAATGTCCGGCGATTACAAAATAGCTATTGAATATGGAAGTACAATGGTTCGAATTGGAAGTAGTATATTTGGAGGAAGATAAAATTAGAAAACAGATAAAAGACTTTTGTACGCAATACTCGACATAGAAACCACCGGAGGACAATTTAATGAAGAAGGCATTACCGAAATTGCTATCTATAAATTTGACGGCCACGAAATTGTAGACCAATTCATCAGTTTGGTAAATCCTGAAAAACCGATTCAACCCTTTGTGGTAAAGCTAACAGGAATAAACAACGCGATGCTGCGTTCGGCACCAAAGTTTTATGAAATAGCCAAACGTGTCATCGAAATTACAGAAGATTGCATCGTCGTTGCCCATAATGCTTCGTTTGACTATAGAATCCTGAGAACAGAATTTAGTCGATTGGGTTATGATTACATAAAACCAACGCTTTGCACGGTTGAATTGGCACAGAAATTAATTCCGGGACAACTTTCCTATAGTTTAGGAAAATTGGTTCGGGCACTTGGAATTCCCGTAACAGATAGACATCGCGCCAGCGGTGATGCCTTGGCAACTGTGAAATTATTTAAAATGATTTTGGCAAAAGACACTGAAAAAGAAATTTTGATCAGTTTAATTAAGGCGGAAATTAAATCGGGTCTGACTCCGAAATTATTAGACATAGTAGAGAGTTTACCAAATAAAACGGGTATTTATTACATTCATAATGAGAAAGGTGATTTAATATACATCGGCAAAAGCCGGAATATCAAAAAGCGTATTAATCAGCATTTCACCGGAACATCAGGAAAAAGCAAAAAAATCCAGCGTGAAGTTTTTGCCGTTACCTATGAAGTTACCGGAAGTGAATTGGTTGCGCTTTTAAAAGAAAGTGAAGAAGTTAAAATCAACAAACCGGTTTATAACAGGTCGCAACGCAAGACTATTTTTGAATGGGCATTATATTCCGAAAAGGATGAAAATGGTTTTTTGGCTTTAAAAGTTCAAAAAGCTGATGGCCGAAAAAAAGAGATTACTTCCTTTACTTCTATACAAGAAGGCAAAAATTCGTTGTTGAAAATTACGGAAAAACATAATTTATGTCAAAAAATAAATGGCTTATATGAAACTAAGAACGGTTGTTTTCAGTATAAGATAAACGAATGTAAAGGCGCATGTTTAGGTAAGGAATTGCCCGAATTATATAACGAGCGCGTTCACGAGTTCATTCAGGAAATGAAATTCGAAAATGACAATATGGTCATTATTGATAGAGGAAGAACGGTTGATGAACGTTGCGCTGTTTTGATTGAAAACGGGATTTATAAAGGATATTGTTTTTATGAATTGAATTATCAGATTAACAATATCGAAATCCTGAAAAACATTATTATTCCGATGCAGAATAACCGTGACACGAGAACTATTATCCAGACATACCTTCGTAAAAATAAAGTGTTTAAAATCTTGAAATTTTAATTATTTGATATTATAAACTAAATCAATTTCAATGAAAAAAACCCTAATCATCTTTGCTCTTGTCATTATTTTATTGGGATGTTCTTCTTCACAAAAGACCTATACCAACACATTTAGTGAAAGTTTTTGTAAGGAACGGACAATAATTTTTACATTGAATCAGCCAAACTCCATCGAAATTGAAATGATTGGACCTACCGGCGGACAAATACCAAAGCGGCCCAACGCACGCAGGTGTTTTGCAAAATCGATCGAAAAATTAGCGGAAGAAACACACTTAAACATGCAATATCGGGAGCTATATCAAAAAAGTAATGATTCCGAAATTCATATTGAAGCAACCCTGGATCGCATTTTTTGGATTTTCACATTGTCTACAACTGAGATGAAGGCAAATATGAAATACACGGTTCCGGAATATGATTTGACTTATGAGTCTAGTGGTATTTTCAAAAAGTCACTAGGACTTTTAGGCGAGGAAAACACCTTAATTAAGGCAATGAAAAATGCGAATTATCTTTTACTGAAGGAATTCGATAAAAATAATGAGTTCAAATAAATAATCTTGAATTACCTAATCACAATTATTGGTCCTACAGCAATTGGCAAAACATCGCTGAGCATTGCGTTAGCAAAACATTTTGATTGTGATATTGTTTCGTGCGACAGCCGTCAGTTTTTTAAGGAAATGCGCATTGGAACTGCTGTTCCAACGGATAATGAATTAGCGTCGGCTCCACACCATTTTATTCAAAACAAATCAATTTTGGAAAATTATACTGTTGGTGATTTTGAAAAAGAAGCTATTCCAAAACTAGATAAATTATTCCTAAAAAATAACATCCAGATAATGGTTGGCGGGTCCGGTTTGTATGTGGATGCTATTCTGAAAGGATTTGATGATTTTCCGGAAATTGAAAATTCAGTTAGAGAAAATATAAACATTGATTTTGAGCGATTTGGAGTTGATTACCTGCAAAATAAGTTAAAAGAATTGGACACTGATTATTACAATGTTTTAACTGTTGAAAATCCACAGACATTGCAAAATCCGCAGCGAATGAAGCGCTTTATTGAAGTCTGCATTGGCACCGGAAAACCTTATTCCTCCTTTCTTAATCAAAATAAAACTAAGCGCCACTTCACTCCTATTATTATTGGGCTGGAAGCAGAAAGGAAAATTATGTACGACCGAATTAATCGGCGTGTAGACATTATGATGAAACTAGGCTTGGTGAAAGAAGCCGAAGGTTTGTTTCCAAATAGGCAGTTAAATGCATTGCAAACTGTGGGTTATCGGGAATTGTTTGACTGTTTTGAAGGAAAGATAACTTTAGATTTTGCCATCGAAGAAATAAAGAAAAACACACGTCGGTTTTCAAAACGGCAATTGACTTGGTTCAAGCGAACGGAAGATGTGAAATGGTTTGATTATTTAACAGATAAAGCCAAAATAATTGGGTACATTAATTCATTGTTGTAAAAGTTATTGCAACGCAACCCTATTCAAATAATGCATCCATAAAGAAAATATTTATGAAATCACAGATTACTTCGTCAGTTCGTTTATTAGGCTCGAGTTACGAATACCAAAAAAACAATCTTAAAATTATTAGTAAAAAATTACTCTTGCTCTTTTTTATATCTTCAGTAATTTCTTGTGAAGGTATTCAGTATGATGGCGAAACCAGATTAGTGTTTCAAACAGTGGTTTTAAATTCTAATGGAGAACCTTTAACCAACAGCCATGTAGAGATTAGTGTTGGTAACGCTTACTCCAGTGCATTAATCTCTAAAGGAAAAACAAATCAAAACGGAAGTATAACATTGGTTTTTCCTGCTCCAAAAGATGATTTAGGTATTAACCTTAAAGTTTATAATGATGATGCTTCTTATCTGCAAAAAGAAGTTTTAAATATTCATAAATCAGATTTTGAAAACTACAAATTCATTTATCAAAATGACTATCTCTTAAAAGCTGATGAAACCGCTCCTTTAGTATTAACTTACAATCATTCAAGTCCTTATACTGCCTTAAAAGTAAGCGTTAACGGAATATACTATATGGATCAGGAGCTATATAATTTTAATTATGATACTGATTTTAATATTTTACCATATGAAATTTTAATTAAAAAGAATCAGTCCTTCCAATTGAAATATACTGTCTTGAATATGCAGACAAATGTTGAAACCGAGTACATTGTTGATCTAACAATCGGAACCAATCCTTTGAATTATTCCATAAACTACTAGCCTCATGAAAAATAATATATGTCTTTTATTGCTCATTTATTCAGGCATTGCTTTTGCTCAGGACGAAACTAAAACTCCAAAACCTCAATTAGATTTTAAGGTAAATGCCCGATTTCACATGCTTTACCCAATTCAGTTTGGAAATACTGCGCTTGCCAAGGCGCATAAACCAAAATTAGGATTTTCAGCCCAAATGAACCTTTTGGATTATCGAAATTTTAAGGCAGGATTTGGTTTTGATTTTGTAACCTATGAAATAACAAATAAACAGGTTATTGCCAATTTAAGCACTTCAAAATATACGAGTGCTTATGTTTTGATTAGCTATGAATACAAAATAAATAACAAGCTACTAGTTACTCCCAATATCGGCTATGGATCGGCTACATTAGATTTAGGAAGTAGAAATTCCAGGTTTGGCAATCAAAATGGGAATGAAATCAGGATTGGTGGTATTTTAGATTATAAAATTGGAAGAACAATTTATGTTTTTAGTGGAATTAATTACATAACCAATACATTTAATGTAGAAACAGCACCAGAATACAAATCTTTTTTTTCAAAAGCAAATCAATTGCAATTGAGTATTGGAATTCGATTTGGGAACTAAATAATTTTTTGAATGGCAATAGCGACAAACTTCACTTCTATATTAAGCAAAGATTGGGAAATTAATTTTCTGCAATGTTACCCGAATGGTTACTTGAAATATACAGATTTGTGTAATATTTTACAGTTAACGGCCGCCGTTCATGCCGAATTAGGTGGAATTAGTTTTAGTGACATGCAACTTCATCATCAAGCCTGGGTTTTAAGCAGAATGCGGGTTGAGATAAAGCGATTGCCAAAATGGAGAGATATCATAACTGTAAAAACATGGATTAATTCGTTGGAAAACTCGCGTTCGATACGTTGTTTGGAATTGTATATTGGTAACGAAAAAATTGCAGGTTGCGAAACCTTTTGGGCGGTATTTAATACACAAACGCGTCGCCCGGAAAACTTGGCTTTGCCACATGAACATTTTGTAAAGTATCCAGACGATAAAGCAACTGAAATTCAATTTTCTAAAATTGACACTACGATTGACAAATCATTTGTAACAGAAAAGACCATTTATCTTTCTGACTTAGACATTGTAAATCATGCTAACAGTGTGAAATATTTAGAATGGTGTTTGGATTATGTCGAACCAAAACTTCTTTTAAATAAAGGTTTGGAAAGTTTTGAAATGAATTATCTAAAAGAAGTTTCTCATAATGAAACTATTTCGATTGAAAGCAGCAACTCAGAAAGCCCAATGATTTTTACGGTAAGTTTTGCTGATAAAACGTGTTTTGCTTTACAACTAAATTGGAAATAAGAATGGCTCCAGTTTCCTGAAGCCAATTGCTTATTTTTTTACAACTAATCTAAAACCTTCGCCATGAATATTTAGGATTTCTACCGTTGGATCTTCCTTAAGATATTTACGTAGTTTGGCAATGTAAACGTCCATACTTCTTGAGGTGAAGTAATTATTTTCTCTCCAAATTTTTGTCAATGCTAATTCCCTTGGCATCAAATCATTTTCATAAGTAGCCATCATTTTTAATAATTCGGATTCTTTTGGGGATAATTTGATTGGTTCGTCATTACGTAATTTCAAGTAACGAAGTTTTGAGTTCAAAAGAAAATTTCCAATTTGGAATTCAAATTTAGCTGGTTCATTTTTATTTTCCGCTGCTTTTCTTTGAATGATTGCCTTTACTTTCATTAACAACACATCCGAGTCGAATGGTTTGTTTAGATAATCATCAGCACCAACTTTGTAACCTTTTAATACATCTTCCTTCATTGATTTCGCGGTAAGAAAAATCAAAGGGACATCTTTGTTTTTTTCTCTTATTTCTTTTGCCAAAGTATATCCGTCTTTGTATGGCATCATGACATCTAAAATACACAAATCGAAATTGTCTTTTTTAAATTTCTCGAAACCTTCCATGCCGTTTTTGGCCAATGTTACTTCAAAATCATTTAATGACAGGAATTCTCTCAAAACTATTCCGAAGTTTTGATCATCTTCCACGAGAAGTATTTTTTTGTTATTTTCCATAGTTGTTTTTTATTTTAATTTATGAGTGGAACTTTAATTACAAATGTGCTTCCTTTTCCTTTTTCACTTTCTACAAATATTTCGCTGTTGTGATCCTCAACAATTCTTTTAACGTAAGACAAACCTAAACCGTGACCTTTTACGTTATGCAAATCACCTGTATGCTCACGATAGAATTTTTCAAATATTCTTTTTTGAGCTGTTTTTGACATTCCGGAACCTTGATCTTTAATTTTAATAATGATAAAATCCTTTACATTTTCAGTTTGAATGCCTATTACCGGTTCATTAGGCGAATATTTGATTGCATTATCCAAAATATTAACAATTACATTGGTAAAGTGAACATCGTTTAACAAAACCGAGGTTCGAGTTGCATCAAAATGTGTTGTTATTGTTCCGTTTCTATCTTCCATAATTAAATTCACATGTTCAATAGCATCTTCAATTATCTCGTGAATATTGTTAGATTCTTTATTTATGTCTAATTCTTTTTTCTCCAATTTGGAAATACGTAGAACATTTTCAACTTGGGCATGCATACGCTTATTTTCATCTTTTATCATTTCTAGATACCGAAGCACTTTTTCTTTATCGTCGATTACCTTTGGATTTCGAATTGCATCCAAAGCCAAATTTATTGTAGCAATCGGCGTTTTAAATTCGTGCGTCATATTATTAATGAAATCAGTTTTTATTTCAGAAATTTGTCTTTGCTTTATCAATTGGTTTAATGCACTTGTATATGCAATTATTATAATAAGCGTAAAAATGATTGATAAGATGCAAATTCCAATTAATTCAGAGAACAAAAATTTCTTTTTTTGCGGAAACGTTAATAGCAATTTGTACTTGTTATTCCCGTCATTATCAATAAACACTGGTATTGAATACGTTGATGGTTTGTCATATTTAAAACCTTCCGATTTTATTTTTGTTGCCAGGCCATTACTGTAAACATTGAATTCAAAAGGCGTTTTGACTCCATATTCATTGAGTTCTTCATTTAACACTTTTTGCATCATTTCATTTGAAACTCTTTCTTGAATTGGCTTTACGGCAGCAATATCTTTGTAGAAAATTTCAAATTCCGCATTATCAAGCAAATCCATCCGACCTGATTTTTCCATTTTAACATCCGGCGTAACAGATTGTTTTAAGGAATTATCAATGTTACCATTGTAAATCTCAGTCTTTCGCTTTGCAGTGAAATTTTTGAGTCGTACACTATCTAATTTTTTATCAAAGAACGTTGCCGGTATACCGTAGTCTTCCGAAATAATACTATTTGAATAAACTATCATTTCATTAGTCCGAGAATCACGCTGATAGTAACCAAATTCTAAAAAATCGCTTTTTTGCGGGGCTTTTCCAATGCTATCCTTCAGATGATTGTACATCTCTGCATAAGTAAACTTCTCCTGCTTTTGTAATTTATCAGCAACATTCCCAAGAACTTGTTTGACATGATATTTGAATTGTTCTTCATTATTTTCAAACGACTTGTCAAACCAGTAAACCTGAACAAGAATTATACCTATTAAGGATAAACTCATTAAGATAACAAGTAAGCGGAAAAACAATTTATTCATTATACAAATTTAACATTTTAACATTTATACAATAAATACATTAACCAAACATTAACATCTTGCTCATATATTAATGATTTTTCAATAATTTGAAAATTTCATCAACTCGCTTTTTGGTTGCTTCAATTGATATATTGTTAATTACATAATCGCTTTTAGCAACCCTTTGTTCATCAGTCCATTGGTTTTGCATTCTTTTAATAACAGATTCTCTATCGGTTTTATCACGTGCGATGACTCGTTGAAGTCGAGTTTCCTTTGGAGAAGTAATCGTAATAACGGCATCACAATATTTATTGCTTCCGGATTCGAATAAAATAGCCGCTTCCTTGACAACAAAAGGGTAATTGGTATATTTTTTAACCCAGTCATCGAAGTGTTTTTTAACTTCCGGATGAACGATGCTATTTAGTTTTTGTAATTTTTCGGGATTATTAAAAACAATTTGAGCCAGTTTATCCCGAAGAAGTCTTCCTTTGTCTAAAACTTCTTTACCGAATTCTGTGCTTATTGCTTTAACAACTTTATCAGTAGTCATTAATTCTCGTGCTTCATCATCAGCGATGTATACCGGAATTCCAAGCGATTTTATGTACTCCGCCACCATTGTTTTTCCGCTTCCAATTCCGCCTGTTAATCCAATTATTTTGGTCATATTTTTACGTTAAAAAACAATTCGGGAAATGCGCTTTCCGGCTTTTGTTTTAGTATAATCACTTTTAGATATGATACTAAAAATCCCTTTCCGTATCCAAAAAATTGTTTTGAAACCGCAATTACAGAAAGAAAACCAATCGTAAAATTTTTGTTTTCAATTGCAGCGGTTATAAAAATTAGCAGAAAATAAAATAAATAACATAAAATGGGAAAATTAAACCCAAAGGCTAAAAAGATAATCGCTATGTAAATCCCTATTACAAATAGCGTAGGAAGGAAAAACGTCAGTTTGCTGTATTCTGGATACCAACTATTTAAAATTGGTCGGGCTTTACCAAATTTATTCACCTGTATAGAAAATTTATCCCAGTCAATCCTGCGTTTGTGATAAACGAATGCTTTAGGGAAAAGTCTTGTTTCATAACCTAACTTCCATAATCTGATAGTCAAATCCGGATCTTCTCCCGGATGGATATTACCAAAACCTTGAGAATCTTCAAAGGCTTTTTTAGAAATTCCCATGTTAAAACTTCTGGGTTGGAACTTGTTCAGCTTCTCTGAACCGCCTCGAATTCCTCCTGTTGTTAAGAAAGATGTCATTGCAAAGTTTATTGCTTTTTGAATGTCTGAAAAAGAATCTAAAGCCGCATCTGGACCACCAAAACAATCAACATGATGTGTTGTTAATTCATTTTCGACCTCGTTGAGATAATGCCTTGGGATAATACAATCAGAATCGAAGATAATAAAGTAATTTCCTTTGGCAACTTTCATCCCATAATTTCTGGAATCTCCCGGACCAGAGTTTTCTTTGAAATAATAGGCAATATTGAGTTTCGTTTTAAACTTTTCAACTTCGGCTTCACAGCTATACGTAGATCCATCTTCCACGATTACAATTTCATATTCTTTGTTATAATCAGAAATAAGAAGACTTTCTAAAAGCTCTTTAATTTCATCGGACCTATTATAAACTGGAATAATAATTGAAAACATTGTATAAATTTTAACAAAGATAAGTTTTATACAAAAGAAAAACCACCTAAAAATTAGGTGGTTCTATCTATACATTTATTACAAACTATTCTTTAATAACTTTAATAGTTTTAACTAGGTTATTTGATGTCACTTTAACCATGTAAGCTCCATTCGATAAGTTAGACATATCTATTTGAGCCGTGTTAGCATTAACAGCATTTGAACTCACTTTTTGTCCTAACAAATTAAACACGTCTACGCTTGAAATTTCCTGGTTATAAGATAAATTAAAAATGTTTTTTACTGGATTTGGATAATAGGCAAAATTAGCATTATCAAATAAACCGTTTCCTAGAGAGCCATCATAAGCTGAAATAGCAAATCCTCCATCGTTATCATTATTATATTCATAAACTCTCAACAAAAGTATTGAACCTGGAGTTAGACCTGTAAGAGGTAATAGAGAATAAGCACCAGTGGCAGCACTATCATCATCACATCCAACTTGGATTAAACTTGAACAATCACCTGAATAAGCTGTAACAACTGTATCAAGACCTGTTGCTCCGGTAGTTGAATTACCCGTTTCAATTGTTATACTTCCACTTGCTGGAACAGTTACACTAAACCAAACATCTCCGCCTACAAAACCAAAACATGTTGTTGGAGCAGTTTGTGAAGAAGTCGTTGCAGATGAAGTAGTTCCATCGGTTAAATGATCTGAATAAATTCCTCCAGCAGTTAATGGAATAGCGGCTGAACATTCGTCATTAGCAGGAGCCGGTGGTGGAGTTCCGACACAAAGATTAAACGTAATGTTATTAGTTGTACCATAAGTATATACTCTAACATAATAAGTACCCCCAATTGTTAAACCTGTAGCAGTACCAGTGTCCGGATCACTACATAAAACTGAAGTTTGAGAACCACATACTCCGGATAATACTTGCATATAGGCATCAGTACTAGTACCAGTCCCTCCTACTGCCACTACATTTGACAAAACAATTCTATGACTTGTTGCAGTTGCTACAAAACTAAACCAAACATCATCATCAGGATTTCCAAAACAAGGTGTAGCTGCCAATGATTGAGTTCCTCCAAGAGTAGTTCCAGATGTTACAGTACCACAGGCATAATCAGGATTAACTGTTAATGCGATTGCAGCAGCGCATTCATCGTTCGCCGGAGGAGGAGGAGGATTAACAGTTAAAACACCATTAACTTTATCAGTTCCATTCCAAAAACCAAAATTAGTTGCTCCATAAACATAACCACCACCATTAAGTTGAAATCTCGTAGCATAGTAATAAGTTCCAACAGCTAAACCATTACCAAGATTAGCTTGATATTCATCATTATTTCCTACTTCAACATTAAAAGTAGCTGGAATCCAAGTTGTAAAAGTATTTGGATTGGCGTCAGTGGTACCATATCCAACCCAAGCTTGAATTCCTGGAGCTTGTCCTGACGTTGTATCAGTTAACCCTCCTTCATATACTTGACCATAAACGGTTACACTTCCTCCCTGATTAATTGTTGCAGTATAAGGAAATTGTAAATTAGCATAATCCGGCAAGTCAGCAGGAAGAGCGGCAACTGCGAGAGTGTAATCTTCCGTTTGTCCATAACCTGTTCCTGTCTGACAAGAAGTTCCGTATGCAGCATATCGCTTAATAACTCTCATTCTAGTGTTTCCGGTTAATGCAGTTGTGGGAACTGTTATGCTACCTACTAATTGAATTGCGTCAGCTCCGGTAGAGTTTGCAATTGTTCCAATATCATAAGATTCTCCAGCATCAGTAAAATCATTATTTTGATTCCAGTCAACATAGACTCTTAAATAGGTTATATAATTACCATCTGTATTACCTTTTATAGTAATTGGGTAAGAACTACCAGCTGTAACATTTCCAGTTGTAGTTGTGTAATCTTCGTGTGCAACAATTGTTGTTCCATTATTAGTGCCAACAAGCGCTGAAGTTGAATTATTAATGCCCGCAAAGTTCACTAACGTTATAGGTTCAACATTACTTGTAAATGTCATTGGACCACAATAAGGCAAGGGAAATTGGGCAAAACCCGAATAACTGACCAACATTAGCAGTAATAAAGTAATTTTTTTCATAAAAATTTAGTTTTAAAAGTTAATAACCATAAAAGTATGTATAAATAAAAAAACTCACAAGCATAATTTGTGAGTTTTTAATATAAATGTTAACAATTAATTACATACTTGGAATTTTGACTATTTCGTTAGTGTCTAAATTGTAATCAACTCCTGGAAATCCAAAACCAAACAGATTTTGAAAATCTTGCTTATAGCCAGCTAAGTCGCCAATTTCAATTAGATTTTCAGAAGTAGCTTTTGCCCATAAATCTTTTATTCTTTCTTGAATATCACCACGCATTTCCCAATCGTCAATTCTGATTCTACCTTTATCATCAGTTGGAACTCCATTTCCGTTATAAAGTCGCTGCTCAAACAATCTTTGTATTTGTTCAATACAACCTTCGTGAATGCCTTCCGCTTTCATAATTTTATAAAGTAATGAAATATATAATGGAATTACCGGAATTGCAGAACTGGCTTGTGTTACCAACGCTTTATTTACGGATACATAGGCTCTTCCACTTAAATCCTTCAAATCGTCCGTAATTTTGAAAGCTGTCGCTTCCAAATCATCTTTGGCTCGGCCAATAGTTCCTTTTCGGTAAACTGCTTCTGTAACCTCGGGCCCAATATAAGAATACGCAATGGCTATGGTTCCATTTGCCAAAACACCCGCATTTTTAAGAGCGTCCATCCACATCTTCCAATCTTCACCGCCCATGACAACAACGGTATTGTCAATATCTTCCTGATTTGCAGGATCAATGGTAACCTGAGAAACTAAACCAGTATGAAAATCAACCGTTTTATTTGAAAATGTTTGTCCGATTGGTTTTAATACCGAACGATGCAAAACTCCAGTAACAGGATGCATACGAACTGGTGAAGCTAAGCTGTAAATCACCATATCAACCTGACCTAAATCAGCTTTAATCAAATCTATTGTTTGTTGTTTCACTTCATTTGAAAAAGCATCACCATTAATACTCTTAGCATATAATCCGGCCTTTTGTGCTTCTTTTTCAAAAGCAGCAGAATTATACCAACCCGGAGTTGCGGTTTTACCTTCTGATGGTGGCTTTTCAAAGAAAACTCCAATTGTGCCGGCATCTGAACCAAAAGCGCTTGTTATTCTTGATGCTAATCCAAATCCAGTTGAAGCTCCAATTACCAATACTTTTTTAGCACCTTCTATATGGCCTTTTGATCTTACATATTCAATTTGATTCTTAACATTCTGGGCGCAACCTTCCGGATGTGCTGTCAAACAAATAAATCCCCGCATTCTTGGTTCTATAATCATATGATATGTATTTTATGTTAGTTTTTTTGAGTTACAAAAGTAATAAATTAGCATTTCAATTCAGCAATGCTTTGGCATGATTCATGGCCGAATGAGAAATATCTTTCCCTGAAAGCATCTCGGCAATTTCAATTATTCTTTCATCGCTATTTAATAATTTCAATTCTGAAACCGTAGTTTCTCCCACTACTGTTTTGAAAACTTTATAATGATTACTTCCTTTAGCAGCAATCTGTGGAAGATGTGTAATGGCAAAAACCTGCATCGTTTTGCTCATTTCTTTCATGATTTCTCCCATTTTATTGGCTATTTCGCCCGAAACTCCGGTGTCAATTTCATCAAATATAATAGTTGGAAGTTTTGAATATTGGGACAAAATAGACTTTACTGCGAGCATAATTCTGGACATTTCTCCACCGGAAGCTACTTTTTTTAACAATCCAAAATCGGTACCTTTATTAGCAGAAAATAAAAACTGAAGCGTGTCTTTTCCATTATTGTGATAACTGTCGGAAGGAATAATATCAATCTTGAATCGCACATTTGGCATGCCTAAGAGATTCAGAATAACAATAAGTTTCTCGCTCAAATTAGGGATTGCTTCTCTCCTACTTTGGCTTATTTTATCTGCAACTGCATCTAACTGCAATTCAAAATCTTTGATACTATTTTCAAGTGTTACAATTTCTTCTTCTAAAGTAGCAACCGAGACAACCTTATTTTCCAAATCCGTTTGAATTTGAATTAATTCTTTTATCGTTAAAACGTTATGCTTTTTCTGTAGGTTATATATCAGTTGCAGTTTTTGATTGATAGCTTCCAGTTTTTCAGGATCATTAGAAACCAAATCTGACTCTCGGTTTAACTCTTTGACAATATCATCAAATTCAATTAAAATGCTGTTTGTACGTTCAAAAAGGGATTGATAATCAGTCGAAAAATCCACATTTTTCTGAAGGGTAGCCTTGAATTCTTTTAAGTTTTTTAAGATTCCAAATTCATCTTCATTGGCAACAGCCAAAAGCTTATCCAGATTTTCCTTAATGAATTCAACATTATTTAACGTCTTATACTGTTGCTCTAATTCTTCTGATTCTCCTTCTTTTAATTTGGCAGATTCCAATTCCTGATACAAAAACTCGTTATAATCTTTTTCCTTTAAAACAGCAGAAAATTCATTTTTTCTAGATTCCAAAGTCGATTTAGATGAACGGTATTTTTTTAATCCGAATTGAAATTCAATAAGTAATTCTTGATTATTGGCAATAGCATCAATGATTTTGAATTGATATTCTTCTTCAGATAGCTCTAAAGTCTGGTGCTGTGAATGTACATCTATGAGATAAAAACTTAAATCCTGAAGTTGTTGGAGATTAACGGGGCTATCATTTACAAATGCTCTGGATTTTCCGGAAGGCAAAATTTCCCTTCGGATAATTGTTTCTTGTTCGTAATCCAAATCATTAGATTCGAAGAAGGATTTCAAATCGTATTTTCCAATAGAAAAATTGGATTCCACAATACATTTTTCATCCTTATTCTTAAGTGAAGTTAAATCGGCTCGCTTTCCTAAAACCAAACCCAATGCGCCAAGAAGTATCGATTTTCCTGCGCCCGTTTCACCGGTAATAATTGAAAAACCATTCGAAAAATCGATATCTAATTTTTCTATAAGGGCAAAATTTTCAATAGATAACGATGTAATCATATTCAGAAAATGAGGAAAAAGTTTAAGTAGTAAATGTACTAATTATAACTTAATCGTTTGCCATTTACTTACGTTGAGTGGCGACAATTTATTTAGATTATCTATAGTTTCTGTTAATGAAACTTTTGGCCCTCCCGATAAAATAGAAACCAGTTCATCTACTTTAGCATCAAAAAACACTCGGGTTAAGAAAGCATTCGGACGAACAGCATATAGTTTGGACAGTGTAGTAATTGCCCCAATAATTTTATCTTTTGAGCCTTTTACATCAGTGCTCATAGTATCTAAACCTTCTCTGTGGTATTGATATAATGCTTCTCTGTAAGCATCATACGTTCCACTAAGAATATCTGTGGTTAAGAAATACCTGTTTTGATTTCCGTCGGATTGACTCCACCCTTTATAACCACTTTGCTGCGCTACAGTTTGTATTTGTTGTGCAGTTTCATAATTTTTATTGCCACCCATCAACGAATAAGTATCGGCATCAAAACCAAGAATCATATAACTGTAATAAGCCAAAACGGAAACTAAATTTGAATCAAAATTGGAAGGATTAAATTGCAAGTTTTCAAATTCAACATACCGAAATGTAAAATCTTTGTCATTATAATTAAACACCGGAGACGAATAGGTGGAATTAAAAACCGGTCTTGTTGATTGCACCTGTATCGTTGCAGAGAATTGGTTCGAATCATAGCTATTCACTATAATAACCATGGAACACTCAATTTTCTCATTTGGTTTATATTCATCACCTGTCCAATCGGTTTTATTTACAAAATCACTTATCGAAGTTTTTAAGTTTTTGAATATCTGATTGTTAGTTGTTGCAACTTTATCCGAATTAATCTGAACTGAACAGTTTAATTGTTGTGCTTGTACCACTCCAACAAAAAGCAATAAAAGAAAACTAATCTTATTTTTCATAATGTGAAATTACTTTGTTCATTATATCGTTTGCAACCAATTCTTTTGATTTCAATTCCATTGGTTCAACCACAAAATCCTTATCAATAAATGTGATTTTATTGGTTGGTTTCCCAAAACCCGCACCTTTATCCTGAAGCGAATTTAGAACAATCAAATCTAAGTTTTTTTTCTGAATCTTCAACTTAGCATTTTCAATTTCATTTTCTGTTTCCAAAGCAAATCCAATTAAAAATTGATTTTGCTTGATTCTTCCCAAAGAAGCCAATATATCCTGCGTTTTTTCAAGTTCAATTGTTAAGGTAGCTTCTGATTTTTTAATCTTTTGTTCTGCTAAAACTTTTGGTTTGTAATCTGCTACAGCTGCGGCACAAATAGCAACATCAACGGAATTGAAATGGTTGTGACATTCATCATACATTTCTTTTGCAGAAGTAACTCGAATCAAATTAATAACGGAATTATTTGTGTTTAAGTGTGTTGGTCCCGAAATTAAAGTAACTTCCGCACCAAGATTTGCCGCGCTTGCCGCAATATCAAAACCCATTTTTCCTGAAGAATGATTACCAATAAACCGAACGGGATCAATAGCTTCATAGGTTGGCCCGGCAGTAATCAATATTTTTTTACCTTTTAATGGTAATTTACTTTCCAAATCCTTTTCCAAGAAAGCTATTATATTTTCTGGTTCGGCCATTCTTCCTTCTCCGGATAAACCGCTGGCAAGTTCACCGCTTTCGGCAGGAATAATTATGTTTCCAAATTTGTGTAAAAGCGAAAAACTGGAAATCGTTGAAGGATGTTTATACATATCCAAATCCATTGCCGGAGCAAAATAGACTGGACATTTAGCGGATAAATAGGTAGCAATTAAAAGATTGTCACAATTGCCATTTGCCATTTTAGATAAGGTATTGGCAGTTGCCGGAGCAATAATCATTATATCGGCCCAAAGTCCCAATTCAACATGGTTGTTCCATTGCGCGTTGGCATCTTCTTCATCAAAAAAAGTAGAATGAACCGGGTTTTTGGAAAGCGTGGATAAGGTTAACGGAGTTACAAAATCCTTAGATGCAGGTGTCATTATCACTTGGACATGCGCACCTGCTTTTATGAATAGTCTAACTAATGTTGCTGTTTTATATGCGGCAATTCCTCCGGAAACACCAAGTAGTATTTTTTTACCGCTTAAAACAGACATATTATTAGTCTTTTGTAGTATCTTTGTAGTAAATTTTGTCATCAAGCCATTCCTGAACAGCTAATGCATGTGGTTTTGGTAATTTTTCGTAGTATTTAGAAACTTCGATTTGTTCTTTGTTTTCAAAGATTTCCTCAAGACTGTCGTTGTAAGTTGCGAACTCTTCCAATTTCTCAGTCAATTCTTTTTTGATTTCAGAATTGATTTGGTTTGCTCTTTTAGCCATTATTGTTATTGCCTCGTAAACATTGCCGGTACGCTCTTCAATTACAGTTTTGTTGTATGTAATTGTGTTTACTGGTGCATTCGTCTTTTTTAAATCCATGACTTTCTTATTTAGTAAATTGTTTTAAATCGCTATCAATTCTGGCTAACATTTCGTCAGCTTTTGATTTGTATTGTGTATCAGCTTTAAATTTAATCAAACTCGAATAAGCCACTTTTGCAGTTTCAAGCCTTTCTTTCATTTTCGAAGGAATACTGTTAATCGCTAATAAATAGGCTGAGTCAAATTTATAATATAAAGCTTTTTCTTTATATACAGTTCCCGGAAAATTAATCATAAAGTTGTCAAATGCCACCATCGCCGCTTTATAATCAGATATGGTATTATAGATTTTAGCATTTTCGTATGCTTTTTTCTCTAACTTTTCTCTTAGGTTTTTTACTAACAAATTGGCTTCAGCCAAATTTTTTCCTTCCGGATAGGTATCAATATAATTTTGAAGTTTATCCACAGCTTTGTATGTATCCGTTTGATCTAAACTATAAACCGGAGATAAAAATGTAAAAGATTTTGACCCTAAAAAAGAAGCTTCCTCAATTTTTTCACTTTTTGGATAGCTGGCCGAAAAACTCTCAAACTGATAACCCGATAAATAATATTGCTTTGTTTTATATAACGCCTGTGCATACATATAAAACATTCTCTCAGCTTGAGGCTTTCCTTTGTACGCGGGAGCAATTTGTTCAAAAAGACGAATAGCTTTACCATATTTTTTTGCATCATACATTTTTGTAGCGGACGCAAATTTAACGGCAACATCTTCTGATTTTAATGCTTTTTGATAATCGCTACAAGACGATAAAAATATAATTACGGCAAATAAGGCTAAAAATTTCTTCATTTATTTATTTAATTCAGCTGATTTCAAAGCCATTTAGGGTTTAAAAAATCAACTGCAAATTTAGTTATTAATTGTGGAATACAAAATATTTTTTTAGACTTCAAAAAATCTACATTTTTGAAATTTTATTGGTGAAATCATGCAAGCGATTTGCTAAATCTTCATTGGCAGTCACTAATGGTAATCGCACATAATTTTCAGATAAGCCCAATGATTTAAAGACTTCTTTGATTCCTGCGGGATTTCCCTGCTCAAAAATCATATCGATTGCATCTGCTAAAAGATAATGGATTTTATAGGCATCGTCTACTCTTTTGTTTAAACCAAGATGCACCATTTCTGAAAATTGTTTTGGAAAACCTTCTGCAATTACTGAAATAACGCCAGAACCACCAGCCAAAATCATGGGCAACGTAATCATATCATCACCCGAAATTACTAAAAAGTCTTTTGGTTTATACTGTATCAGTTTCATGGCTTGAACAATGTCACCTGCCGCTTCTTTCACAGCAATAATATTTTTAAAATCAGTAGCCAATCTAATGATAGTTGAAGGCAACATATTGCTTGATGTTCTTCCCGGAACATTATATAAAACCACAGGAATTGGCGATGCTTCAGCAATCGCTTTAAAATGCTGATAGATGCCTTCCTGTGTTGGCTTATTGTAATAAGGAGAAACCGATAAAATAGCAACGAAATCTGAAAAATTACCTGATTTTAATTCTTCAACAATTTCTGCAGTATTGTTGCTTCCAACACCAAGAACCATAGGTAATCTTCCTTTATTGGCATCAACGATAGTTTTAATAACTAGTTCCTTTTCAGTTTTTGATAACGTAGCGCTTTCGGCAGTAGTTCCAAGAACAACCAAGTAATCTATTCCATTATCAATCTGGAAATTAACTATGGCTTTCAAAGCCTCAACGTCTACCGAGAAATCTTTTTTGAATGGTGTAACAAGCGCAACTCCGGTTCCAATTAATGATTGCATGTTATATTTTGTTTAGGATTTTTAAATACTTGAATAATTCGGACATAAAAACTTTATAGTTTTCGGCATTGGTATTAATCATGAAGTGATTTAATCGCTTGTCAATTGATGCAAAACCAACTTTGAAACTTGCCTTAGATAAATGAGAAACCAAAAGTAAGGCAACTTTTTCAGTATCGTAATAATTAATCAACAAATCGAATGTCTCAGCAACAAAATCTCTTACTTCTTTTTTATCTACTGTTCCTGTCCAGCTCAAATCCTTATGGCTGAAAACAGGATAATCAAAAATTTCATTCTTTTTTATTTTGTTTTTGAAAACCAAAACTTTGATATTATTTTCTTCAATTCCTTTTAGAATTAATTCTTTAACTAAGTCTTCTCTTTCATAAAAATAGGTTTCATCAAAGATAATCCCAACAGTTTTGATTACGTTATCTGAAGTAGAATGCTTAACATTGGATAAGCTATTTTTTACAATTTTTTTTGTTGAAAAATCCTTTAAGTAATTTAAAAACATCTTACTTTTACTTGAATTACAAATCTATTAAAATTAGTGCTAAAAAGCGATGGTAAAACTAAAAAACTATAACGGTGTAGTAAAGCATTTTGTTTTATTATTAACATTTATTTCAGTAATTTCTTGTGCCGAAAAGAAATATACTGTCATTAAAATTGAAGGCAAGGAAATTGGTATTACCGACAAGAATTCTGAAGTTGCTGCCATTGAAAACTTTATCAAACCGTATCGCGATAGAATTGATGCCGATTTAAATACGGTTTTAGCCAATGCCCCCGAAACTATTGACAAATCCGGTGAATGGCAAACACCAATGGGAAACTTTTTAGCAGATATTACTTTTGAAAAATCGGATAAGGTTTTTCAAATGCGCGAAAAAAAAACAATCGACATTTGTTTACTCAATCATGGTGGAATTCGAAGCATTATTCCGAAAGGAAATGTAACTGCAAGAACTGCTTATGAAGTCATGCCTTTTGAAAATAGTGCTATTGTAATTGGGTTGAAAGCAGAACAAATTATCGAAATGATAAATTATATTATTTCCGAGAAAAAACCACATCCTTTGAAAGGACTAACGTTTACAATCGATAAAAATAATCAGCCAAAAAACATTTTGGTAAATAGAAAATCATTAGATGCTAATAAAGTCTATAATGTTGTGACTTCCGATTATTTATCAAACGGTGGCGACAATATGCTTTTCTTTAAAAAAGGTGTTGCTCAATATGATTTAAATTATAAACTTAGGAATATCATCCTTGATTATTTCAAAGAAAACAAAACAATTGTGGCAAATACAGATATTAGAATCATAAAAGAATAGCATTATGAAAAGAAGAGATTTTATCCAAAACACAGCATTGACATCTACTTTTTTAGGGCTTGGAGGTTTGTCTTTTAGTAGTTTTAAGACGGTTGATACCAAACATTTAACCGTTCTTCATACGAATGATGTTCACAGCTATATTGATCCTTTTCCTCCAACGCATCCAAAGAATCCAAATATGGGTGGCGTCGCCCGAAGAGCTGCTTTGATTGAAACTATTCGCAAAGAAAGTTCAAACGTTTTGTTACTTGACGCCGGAGATATTTTTCAGGGAACGCCTTATTTTAATTATTATGGCGGCGAATTGGAATTCAAACTGATGAGCATGATGAAATATGATTTGGCTACGATCGGGAACCACGATTTTGACAACGGAATTGAAGGTCTGTATACTCAATTGCCAAATGCCAGTTTTGAATTTGTCAACGCCAATTATGATTTCAAAAATACTATCATGAATGGTCATGTAAAGCCTTATAAAATAATCCATAAAGATGGAATTAAAGTAGGTATTTTTGGAATTGGGGTTGAGTTAGAAGGCTTGGTCGACAAGAAAAATTATAAAGAAACGGTTTATCACGATCCTGTTAGCATTTCTCAGGATATGGCCCGTATTTTAAAGCATGAGGAAAAATGCGATTTGGTAATTTGTCTTTCGCATATTGGCTATCAATATAAAAACGACGCGGATAAAATTAGTGATATTAAATTGGCCACACTGACCAAAGATATTGATTTGATTATTGGTGGTCACACGCATACTTTCCTTGACAAACCAACGGTTTTAAAAAATGCTGACGGGAAAGATGTCCTGGTAAACCAAGTTGGTTGTTATGGAGTAAATCTTGGCAGAATTGATTTTTATTTTGATAACGATATTGCTAAAACTTCTTTAGGAAAGTCTATTATTGTTTGATTTTTTTTCTGCGACAATTATATATTTGTAAAATGAGAAGAAAGCCAAAGCATTGAATGTCATTGCTAATGGTCGGAATAATTCTTCAAACTCGTTGGTTAAAAAATACTTCTCAACAAAAATTACAAATTGCAACATCACAAATAGCAAAGCACTGATTAAAAGTATTGAATTTTGCTTGTTATCATTCATAAAATAACTTGAAAGCGCAATTCCGGCAAACATAGATATCAATAAATTTTGAAATATTATCAAATAAATACTGTTCTGTGGAATCTCCACGGTTTCTATAAACAAATAAAAAAATATCAATAAAAAAGGAGTTGTTGCAATTATTAAAGGAATAGAATCATTGATTCTTTGCAGGCTAAATATTAAATATATTACAATTACCCGATGTATTGTGAAAACCAATAAACCATAAAACAAATAGTTTGGAGTGTTTGGAATAAAAAGGATATTGGTTATTAACGATAGGAACAATGCAACAATAAAAAGCGGATTTTTTTTGTCTGATTCGATTGAATAGATTACTATTAAAAATAAAGGGATTACCGGTTTCAAAACACAAATCAATGGTCTGTTTCCAAAATACTCAGCTATCACTTCAAAAAAAGCTATTAAAAAATAACATATAGTTAGTTTTTTTATGTGGGTTACTTTTTTCTGCATCAATTGTAATTTCAAAAATTAGATAGATTCATTTAGATTGTCAATAGACTTGTAGTTACTGCTTTCTTCTGTTAAAATTATAAATTTTGACAACAAAAATTGACCTAATACAAACATTAACATAGCAATTGCATGAAAGAAATTGCCATTTTCATAATATACTTTTAGCACAAAAACGAACTGTGTTAATGCAAAAAGCATGGTACTTAAAAATAAAAGAAGATTTGATTTAATTCGGAAGCATTATATAATTTCCAAAGCTTAATCCTCCTAAATAAACGGTAAATATACCATGTATTAAAAACAAGTAAATCGTATCGCCCATAGCTTCAAAAGATAAAAAGCAAACCGTAGCATAAATAAAAATAAACGGGATAGAACCGATAATTAATGGTACTAAACTGGGCAATTTTACTCTGTTCATCGCTATGTAAATAATTAAAATTCTATAAATCAGAAAAAAAACAGAGCCATAAATTATCCAATTTAAAGTATTTTCTATAAACATTAAATTAGCAATCCAACTGCAAAACAAGGCACATATAAAAAAGTTGCACTTTTTTTTAGTCAGGCGTAAATAATAAGCCAATAAAAAAGGTATTATGAATGGCTTTGTAATCCATATCCAGGACTTGTTCTCATTGTATTCTGCAATGATTTCCAAAAAAGAAACAACAAAAAACGAAGATAACAAGAAGTTGCTTGAAACGTGTTTACTATAGTTAAAAAAGTTATCCCGATTCATTTTTTAATTTGAGGCCATTAATTTTTAAAATTAATCTAATATTTTTAAAAGCATCTATATTATTTCTAAAATTAATTAGACTATTCTTTAATCCGTAATCATAGCCAAAAATTCTGTTTCCGAAATGATGGAAACTTTTAGTTGATTCGCTTTTTCAAGTTTTGCCGGACCCATATTTTCTCCAGCAATTACAAAATCGGTTTTAGCAGAAATAGAACTTCCCACCTTTCCACCATTATCTTCAATTGCTTTTTTTAAATCATCTCGGGAGAATTTCTCAAAAACGCCTGAAACTACGAAAGTTTTGCCTGATAATTTTTCGGTAGCATTTGGATTAAATTTTTCAACCAATTCTAATTGAACTCCAAATTCTTTTAAGCGTTCGATTATTTTGACGTTTTCTTGATTTTCAAAAAACTCGATTACACTTTGTGCAATCTTCTCTCCTATTTCATCAACTAAAATTAAATCCAGTAATGAGGCATTTTGAAGTGCGTCAATATTTCTATAATGTTTAGCCAATTTTTTTGCAACGGTTTCACCAACATAACGAATTCCGATTGCGTACAAAACCCTTTCAAACGGAATTTCTTTCGATTTCTGAACGCCATTAATTAAATTTTCAGCCGATTTTTGCGCCATTCGTTCCAATGGCAGAATTTGATTAATCGTTAACTCATATAAATCAGCATAATTTTTAACCAAATTATTATTGAAAAGCAAAGCCACCGTTTCTCCGCCAAGGCCTTCAATATCCATCGCTTTACGCGAAATAAAATGCTGAATTCTACCAATAATTTGCGGTGGACAACCATAAAAATTAGGGCAGTAATGATTTGCTTCGCCTGGAATTCTTATTAGTTCCGAATCACATTCAGGACAATGTGTGATGTATTCTGTTTTTTCCGATTGAGGATTTCTTTTTATGAAATCTACTTCTATTATTTTAGGAATGATTTCTCCGCCTTTTTCGACAAAAACAGTATCACCAACACGTATATCTAATTTTTCTATCTGATCCGCATTGTGTAAAGAAGCACGTTTTACAATCGTTCCAGCTAATTGAACAGATTTCAGATTGGCAACCGGAGTTATCGAACCTGTTCTTCCAACCTGATACGAAATCGAATTTAATGTTGTAGAAACTTGTTCGGCTTTAAATTTATAAGCCATTGCCCATCGTGGTGATTTGGCGGTATACCCTAATTCGTCCTGTTGGTGCAGGTTATTTACTTTTATTACAACGCCATCCGTTTCATAGGGCAAATCGTGCCGGTGTGTATCCCAATAATCAATATATTCAAAAACTTCTTCAATAGTATTGGCCAATTTGGCTTCCTTGGGAACTTTGAAGCCCCAATTTCGTGCAGTTTTCAATCCCTCGAACTGAGAGTTGAAATTCAAATTATTGCCTACAATAAAATATAACAAACATTCCAATGGTCGCTTGGCTACTTCGCTACTATTCTGCAGTTTTAAACTTCCCGAAGCAGTATTTCTTGGATTAGAATAAGGCGTCTCCCCAATTTCAATCAATTCGTGATTCATTTTTGAAAATCCTTTAAAAGGCAAAATAATCTCCCCTCGAATATCAAATCGTGACGGATATTCCCCTTTTAATTCTAATGGAATTGATTTTATGGTTTTAATATTATTGGTTACATCATCACCCTGAAAACCATCACCTCGCGTAACTGCACGTTTTAAAATTCCATTTTCATAAGTTATGGAAATTGAAGCGCCGTCATATTTCAGTTCGCAAGTGTATTGTAATTGGACATTTCCTAAGGTTTTTTGGATTCGGGTTTCCCAATCGATAAGATCTTCTTTGGAATAGGAATTGTCAAGTGAATACATTCGGTAATCGTGGACAACTGTGTTGAAGTTTTTGGTAATCGTTCCGCCAACTCTTTGTGATGGAGAGTTTTCATCAAAGAATTCAGGATGTTGAGCTTCTAATTCCTGAAGCTGTTTTAGTTTTTGGTCGAATTCAAAATCAGTGATTATCGGATTATCCAGCACATAATAGTTGTAGTTGTGCTGATTGAGTTCGTCACGTAAATCCTGAATCGTTTTCTGAATATCCATAAAATGAATTGGCTATTTTAGTTGCGAATTATGTGCACTAAAATAGCCAATATTTTTTAAAACGGACTACACTTTATGACTGAATTATTCCGTTTATCTGAAGATATAATTGTCCGTCGCTCAAAATAGCTCCTTCCTTAATCAAATCGAAAATGGCGGCATTTCGTTGGTCTTGGTATTCTTTTTTACCGAGATGAATTTCAACGGTATCCGTAAAAATATTATCCGTCAACCATTGCAAACCTTCTTTTTTCATAAAATCAACTTCCGGTTCCAATGCTTTTAAGACAATTGACTGGATTAGTTTTTCCTGACAGTGGAAAAGGAAAATATGGTTTTTGGAAAAATGCTCTAAGTAATTCGCTTTGGTTAAAACCCCTTCCCAAATCAAATCGGAGAAAACATCGAGTTCTTGTTCAGCAACTTCGGGCTTTTCTTTTTTTATTTTATCCCATTCGGCTTTATCTATGGATTGGGTTGCCAGGAAAGTTGAAAATTCCTTGTGCAGTTCTTCGAATTGTTCTTTTGTTAATCTTTTGTATTTCATCTTATGAGTTGCAGAGTTGCAAAGCTGCAAAGTTTTTGTTTTTAGTAATATCCCTAGCCCCGATAGTAGTGGAAATCCTTTTTATTGCTTTAAAAAAAGCATCTCGGCTGCGCTCGATGTGACAAAGCGATAAAAGATTGCAACGGATAGCGGGATTAGCTTCAAAAAAAAATCCCGATTCTCATCGGGACTTTTATAGTATATAGTGAAATATTAAACTTCAGCTACGATTTCGTATGGTAATTCAACAACCACGTCTCTGTGAAGTCTCACACTTGCAGTATATTTACCTGTACGTTTTACCAAACCGCTAGTGATGAATTTTCTATCAACCGTTTGTCCTGCTTTTTCCAAAGCGGCAGCGATATCAATGTTAGAGATAGAACCGAATAATTTATCTCCACCAGCTTTTGCTGTAATTTTAATTTCCAAAGCTTTCAGTTTGTCAGCCAATGCCTGTGCATCGTTAACCACTTTAGCTTCTTTATGTGCTCTTTGTTTTAAATTTTCGGCTAAAACTTTTTTCGCAGAAGGTGTTGCCAACTGCGCGTGACCCTGTGGAATCAAGAAGTTACGACCGTATCCGTTTTTTACGTTTACTACATCGTCTTTAAAGCCTAAATTTTGAACGTCTTGTTTTAAGATAAGTTCCATGTTGTTGTCCTTGTTATAGAAGTTAGGTTCCGCTTATCGGGAAACCAACAACTGCGTTTATATTATTTTAGTAAATCGGCCACGTATGGCATTAAAGCTAAGTGACGAGCTCTTTTCACAGCTACAGATACTTTTCTTTGGTATTTTAATGAAGTTCCTGTCAAACGACGTGGTAAGATTTTACCTTGCTCGTTTACGAATTTCAATAAAAAGTCTGCATCCTTATAATCAATGTATTTGATACCGGATTTTTTGAAACGACAATACTTTTTAGTTTTGTTGGTTTCAATGTTTAAAGGCGTAAGATATCTGATATCGCCGTCTTTCTTTCCTGAAGCGGATTGTTGTAAGTTTGCCATGATTAGTTTGCTTTTGCTTCTTTTAATTTAGTTCTTCTTCTTTCTGCCCAAGAAATAGCGTGTTTATCCAGACTTACAGTAAGGAAACGCATAACTCTCTCGTCGCGTCTAAACTCAGTTTCAAAAGCAATAAGAGCTTCGCCTGATACTTGGAATTCGAATAAATGGTAAAAACCACTTTTCTTGTTTTGGATTTCGTAAGCTAATTTTTTCAAGCCCCAATCCTCTTTAGATACCATCTTTGCTCCTTTTGTCGTAAGAAAATCTTCGAATTTGCTTACTGTTTCCTTTACCTGAACTTCAGATAAAACGGGATTTAAGATGAAAACAGTTTCGTAATGATTCATAATTATATGATTAAATTTTAAATTGGGCGCAAAAGTACAAATTGATTTTTGATATCCAACGTCAATACCTAAGAAATCGTCTAAAAGTAAAAAATATCGTTTAAAAGCGAAAAAAAACGATGAAACGTTAGGTTGTTCCAAATAAAGGTTCTATTTTTACAACTCCAAATCTATAATAAATAATATTATGAAACTAAATTGTGTTGTTGTTGATGATAGTTCCATCCAGAGAATGATCATTGCAAAGTTAGTAAACAATCATCCCAATCTACATTTGGTAGGTGATTTTTCTAATGCAATTGAAGCCAAAAATTGCATGTCGGTTCATACCGTGGACTTAATTTTTCTTGATATAGAAATGCCGGTCATCAGCGGTTTTGATTTTCTTGACGGTTTGAAAGTAAAACCTCAAATTATTTTCATCACGTCAAAAGCAGAATATGCTATGAAAGCATTCGATTATGACGCTACGGACTACCTACAGAAACCGATAGCTTTGGATCGTTTTAATGCATCTGTCAGAAGAGCAATGGATTTCCATATGCTTAAAAAAGAAAATCAGGAAGAAGAAGGAGAGCATATCTTTATCAAGAGTAATCTTAAAAAACTTAAAATTTATACTAATAAAATTAAGTGGATTGAAGCTTACGGAGATTATGTAAAAGTAGTGACCGAAGAAGACAGCAATCTTGTTCTTTCTACTATGAAATCTTTTGAAAATGATTTATCAAAGGAGAAATTTATCCGTGTTCATAAATCCTATATCATTAATATCGATAAAGTGGAACGTTTCAACAGCAAGTTTGCTGAAATTGGAGTTACCAAAATTCCTTTAAGCCGAAATAAGAAAGAAGATTTAATAAAAGCATTAGCTATTGCATAAATCTACTCAATAAAAATCCACATTTACAGTAACTTTAATTGTTCTGTATTGTGAAACCAAATCAAAACTATTCAGTATTTTCTGGATAGTTTTTTTTGTGACCTGAATTGAAGTATCACCTGGCATCTTTATCATTATTGTCCGAATGTATTCGTTTCTGATTCTGCCAATCGCTGGTTCTTCCGGACCAAGAACCGGAATGGTTAAGTTTTGCTGCAAAACCTGATACAACCACATCGATCCTTCCTTGAGCTTTTCAAAATCACGATGTTTTAATGTCAGTTTTATCAAACGGTAAAATGGCGGATAGTAATATGTCTTTCTCTCATAAAGTTGCTCTTTATACATTCCTTCATAATCGTTATTGGTCACTTGTTGGATAATATTGTGCAGCGGATTATAGGTCTGAATAATCACTTTTCCTCTTTTTTCTGCCCTACCTGAACGACCTGCAACCTGCGTCATCATCTGAAAACTTCTTTCGAAAGCCCTAAAGTCGGGATGATATAACATATTATCCGCATTCATAATTCCCACTAAGGAAACATTATCAAAGTCCAAACCTTTGGCCAGCATTTGCGTTCCCACCAAAACATCTATTTCCCGATTTTTAAATCCGTCAATGATTTTCTCAAAGCTGTATTTCCCCCGAGTAGTATCCTGGTCCATACGTTTGATATTCTTTTGCGGAAATAACTCAGCTAATTCCAATTCAATTTGTTCCGTTCCAAATCCTTTGGTTTCCATATCTACACTGGAACAAACATGGCAATTTGTCGGCTTCCCCATATTATAACCGCAATAATGACAACGCAGTTGATTCTTATATTTATGATACGTCAAACTCACGTCGCATTGCGGACATTGAGGCACATGGCCACAAGTCATACATTCCAACACAGGCGAAAAGCCACGGCGGTTTTGGAAAAGGATTACTTGCTCATTATTAGCAAAAGCCTGCGTGATTTCATCAATCAATGTCATACTGAAATGACCTTTCATTTTTTTTCGAAAATAAGCGTCTTTCAAATCAACCAATTCTATTTCAGGCATTTGAACATTACCGAAGCGTTCTTTTAAAGTTACTAATCCAAATTTTTCCGAAGTTGCATTATAATAAGTTTCAATGCTTGGCGTTGCCGAACCTAGTAAAACTTTTGCCTGATGTGAATTAGCTAAAACAATCGCAGCATCGCGGGCATGATATCTTGGCGCCGGATCTTGCTGTTTAAAAGTTTGCTCGTGTTCTTCATCAACGATGATTAAACCTAAATTATTAAATGGTAAAAACAAAGCCGACCTTGCTCCTATTACAATTTGTGCCGCTTCTGAATTCTGAATAACATTGTTCCAAACTTCTACCCTTTCGTTATTGCTGTATTTAGAATGGAAAACGGAAACTTTATTTCCGAAATGCTGTGTTAACCTGGCAACCAATTGTGTTGTCAGAGCGATTTCGGGCAGTAAATACAAGACTTGTTTGCTTTCAGCGATAGAATTTTCAATCAGTTTGGTATAGATTTCAGTTTTACCGCTTGAGGTTACGCCATGCAACAGGCAAACTTCTTTTTCTTCAAACAAACTGACAATCTCGTTAAAAGCTTCTTGTTGAGCCTTACTTAAGGTCAATTCATTTTCGACTTTATTTTTATCAAAATTTATTCTGTCTTCCTGGATAAAATATTCCTCAAATATTTGTTTGTCAACCAATACTTTGACAATGGCAGCAGAACTTTTAGCCGCTTCTGTCAATTGCTTAAAGGAAATAGGCTTCTTTTGAGCCTGCAATTGAAAATACTGAAGCACTAGATTTTTTCTCTTTTCAGATTTTAAATTATCCAGTAATTCAATAAGTTTTTCTTCTGCAAGATAATTTTCGTGCAAACGAATGTAGCGTATAAGCTTTGGCTTGTATTCTTCCTGAATTTCCTCCTGAAGTGAAATGATGTTTTTATTAATCAGTTTTTGGATCACCGGCAGAATCGTTTTCTTATTAAGAATAGCAATAATATCCTGAACCTTCAACGAACTCTGGTGCTGCAACGCTTCATAAATCAAAAACTCATCATCTGTAAGTGACGTTTCATCTACAAATGTTTCTTTATTTTGGGAAATAATAGTTTCGCTTTCTAATAACAATGCCGAGGGCAGAGCACCGCGATAGACATCCCCAATGTTACACATATAATAAGAGGCAATCCAAAACCAATGATTGATTTGAAACTCGTTTACAATGGGCTTTTCGTCAAGAATCTGATGGATTTCCTTTGCCTCATAAAGTGTTGGTGCTTCCTGATGCAAATCGATAACTAAGGCTGTATAGATTTTGTTTTTACCAAAAGGTACAGCAATCCGCATTCCTTTTTCAATAAAAGCAAATTCACTTTCTGACACCTTATAAGTAAAGGTTTTAGGCAACGAAAGCGGAACGATAACTTCAATAAAGAAACTCATTTTAAGAGCAGTTATTTTTGTCTAATCCAAGTTTGTGACCTTCCGAAAAGCGGAATTCCGATATAACCGCGGACAATCAGTTTATCTTTTCCTTCGAGAGTTATTTTACAATGATACCATTTACCAATTTTTGGATCCAATACTTTTCCGCCACTATATATATCACCGTCTTTAGTCATTCCTTTAATGATATTCATTCCCATAACAGGCTTGTTCTTTTCATCTCCATCACACTTTTCGCACATGATGTGTTTTTTATCAGCTTCAAAGATTTCAATTACTTTACCATAGACTTTGCCTTTGTGTTCAAAGATTTCAACAACTCCTTTTTCCCTTCCTGTTATGTCATCGATGGTCTTCCACTTTCCAAAAATACTTTGGGAAAAGCTTAATTGAAAAACAAGGAACACAACAATGGATATCGTAGGTTTCATGGTATTTTGTTGTTATCTATTTCTTTTTGTTTCTCGCGTTTGATATGATGAATGGAAGCATTTAAGTCAAAACCAATAAGCAATACCATAGAATTTATCCAAATATAAAACATTACAATCAACAAAGTCCCAATAGAACCATAAAGCTCATTGTATTTTGAAAATTTAACAACCCAGATACCAAAAAAATACGACGATATAATAATTAAAATGGTTGTAACAACTGAACCTATTGAAACTAAAGTTCTCTTTTTATCATGCTTAATCCCATACCTGAACAATATAGAGGTCGCCATTAATATCATTAAAATAACAAAAATATATCGTCCCATTTCTATGAGCGGAATCTTGTCAGATAAAACATCCTGAAGTTTTGTTTTCTGAATGAAAACCTCAAAGATTAAAATCGCCGCTACCGTAATTAGCAGTAGAAAAGCAAGTATTATTGACAATGCTAAAGCAACAACATATTGCCTGAAAAATTTTCGCTTTAAGGAAATATGAATATGATGCGACGCCTCAAATCCGCCCAAAATTGCGTTTACACCATTGGTCATCAAAAAAACAGCCATTACAAAACCGGTAGAAAGTAATCCACTGTGGCTGTTGTGCAGAATATCATTGATGATTTTATAAATTGCGTCATAAGTTGTTGGCGGTACGCTTCCTTTAACAAATCCCAAAAAGTCATTCTGGAATCCTTCAATTGGTATATACGGAATAAGATTTAGTATAAAAAGCGCAAACGGAAACAACGCCATAAAAAAACTAAACGCAATCGCCGTCGCCCTGTAGGTAATCTCTCCCTCAAAGATTCCTGTAAAATAGAAATCGAGCAAGTCATACAGCGACATACCGTGAAGCCATGGCAACCGAATTTTTCTTAAGAAAAACACCAGCTGTTTAATGACAGGAATTTTTATGAATGTATTTTCTGTTGCTGTTTCTGACATTTAAAAGGCTTTTAAACTTAAATCCATATTACAAACTGAATGTGTCAAAGCTCCTGAAGAAATATAATCAACGCCACATTCTGCATACTCACGAATGGTTTTTTCGTTAATGTTTCCCGATGATTCCGTCAGGCATTTGTCGCCAATCAATTCAACAGCTTTGCGTGTGTCGTCAAAATTGAAGTTGTCAATCAGGATTCGGTATACTCCATCGTTTCGCAAAATTTCTTTTATTTCGTCAAGGTTTCTGGCTTCTACAATGATTTGTAAATCTAGATTGTTAAACTTCAGAAACTCCTTGGTTTTGTTTATAGCATTCGTAATTCCACCAGCAAAATCATTGTGATTGTCTTTCAGCATCACCATGTCATACAGTGCAAAACGATGGTTTTCTCCACCACCAATTTTAACAGCCCATTTTTCACAGGCACGAAACCCGGGTGTCGTTTTACGGGTATCTAAAATCTTTGTTTTTGTACCTTCCAATAGCTTTACATATTGTTTGGTCTTGGTCGCAATAGCCGACATGCGTTGCATAGAATTCAGTACCAAACGTTCCGCTTTCAGAATAGACTGAGAACATCCTGAAACATGAAAAACGATGTCGCCATGCTTTACATCCGTCCCGTCTTCAATGAAAGTTTCGACTTCCAGCGTTGGATCAATATTCTGGAAAATCATTTTAGCGAATGCTACTCCGGCAATGATTCCGTTATCCTTAACCAAAAGTTTAGCTTTTCCTAGAGCAGCGTTGGGAATGCAAGCCAACGAACTATAATCACCCGGACCAATATCCTCGCGGATTCCGTTTTGTATAATTAGTTGAAGCTCTTTTTGAAACTGTTCTTCTGAAATCATCTGAAAACTATTGATTGGCTAAAATAGTATTTAATTTACTGATTTTAAAAAGAAAATTGATTTTGAATTTCTATTTTTGCAGCACAACGACACAACACATGTACAAGTTACTCATTCGTCCCATTTTATTTTGGTTTGACCCGGAAGAAGTGCATTATTTCTCTTTTAGTTTTATCCGGTTTATCTCTAAAATTCCTTTTGTTCCTATTATTTTAAAATCTATTTATGAAGTTAAGGATGCCCGATTGGAGCGTGAAGTCTTCGGACTCAAATTTAAAAATCCTGTGGGATTGGCCGCCGGATTTGACAAGGATGCCAAATGCTATCAGGAACTTTCCAACTTTGGCTTCGGCTTTATAGAAATCGGAACACTAACACCAAAACCTCAGGGCGGAAATCCAAAGAAACGTTTGTTTCGTCTAAGACCAGACGGCGCCATCATTAACCGAATGGGCTTTAACAATGGCGGCGTTGATACAGCTGTCTTGAGATTAAGGAAAAATAAAGGTGTTCTGATTGGCGGAAACATTGGTAAAAATAAGCTTACGCCAAATGACAATGCTGTTTCAGATTACCTGATTTGCTTTGAAACACTGTTTGATTATGTTGATTATTTTGTAGTAAATGTCAGTTCGCCAAACACACCTAACCTTCGTGAACTTCAGGACAAAAAACCTTTAACAGAATTATTAACCAAACTTGAAACCCGAAACTCGGAACATAATACAAAGAAACCAATCCTCCTGAAAATCGCTCCCGATTTGACTGATGAACAATTATTGGATATTATTGATATCATAAAGGAAACCAAAATAGCAGGCGTGATTGCAACCAACACAACCATTTCAAGAGTAGGTTTACAATCGGAAAACAAAATAGAAACTGGAGGCTTATCGGGAAAACCACTGACAAAACGATCAACTGAAGTCATTCGTTTTCTCTCAGAAAAAAGCAATAAAGCATTTCCAATTATTGGTGTAGGCGGAATTCATTCACCCGGAGATGCTTTAGAGAAACTGGAAGCCGGGGCAAGTCTAATACAATTGTACACCGGATTTATTTATGAAGGTCCAAAGTTAGTTGCAGATATCAACAAGGCTATTCTGAAAAAATCTTACTAACTTAGCCATCCCGAAACATCGGGACAACGCCTAACTTTTGAAACAAATCAAAATCATAGAATGTCCACGCGATGCCATGCAAGGCATCAAAAACTTCATTCCAACTAAGGAGAAGGTTGATTATATTCAATCACTGCTTCGTGTTGGTTTTGACACTATTGATTTTGGAAGTTTTGTTTCGCCTAAAGCTATTCCGCAAATGCAGGACACTTCGGAAGTGTTGGCACAACTTGATTTATCACAAACGCAAAGTAAACTATTAGCCATCATTGCCAACACGCAAGGTGCTCAAATAGCATCAACACATGCAGCAATTCAATATTTAGGATTTCCATTTTCGATTTCTGAGAACTTTCAAATGCGGAATACACATAAAACTATTGCCGAAAGTTTAATTACCCTGCAGGAGATTTTAAACATTGCTGATGCATCCAATAAAGAAGTGGTAACTTATATTTCAATGGGATTCGGTAATCCGTACGGTGATCCGTGGAATGTGGAAATTGTAGGTGAATGGACAGAAAGACTCGCCCATATGGGTGTAAAAATCCTATCGCTTTCTGATACGGTTGGAAGTTCAACCCCAGATGTCATTACTTATTTGTTCTCGAATCTGATCCCGAAATATCCCGATGTCGAATTTGGTGCGCACCTTCATACAACGCCGGACAAATGGCACGAAAAAGTTGATGCTGCATACAAGGCAGGCTGTGTTCGTTTTGACGGAGCGATTCAGGGTTTTGGTGGTTGCCCAATGGCAAAGGATGATTTGACTGGGAATATGCCTACAGAGAAACTCTTATCTTATTTCACTTCACAAAAAGCAGCTACCAATACAAGTCCGATGAGTTTTGAAAGTGCTTACAATGAAGCCACAAAGATATTTACCCACTATCACTGATAAATTAGGAATTTGTAATTCGTAATTACTAATTCGCAATTTTATCCTATATTTGCATGCAATTTAACTACAACTACAAATTGCAATGAAAGCACACACAACTAAAATCGTTGGAGAAGGGTTAACCTACGACGATGTACTGCTCATCCCAAATTATTCCGAAGTTTTACCGCGCGAAGTCAGTATCCAATCGAAATTTTCAAGAAATATTACGTTAAATGTTCCTATTGTTTCAGCCGCTATGGATACCGTTACCGAAAGTTTAATGGCAATTGCCATGGCTCAGGAAGGCGGCATTGGTGTCTTACACAAAAACATGACAATTGAACAACAGGCAGCGAAAGTCCGTAAAGTTAAACGTGCGGAAGCCGGAATGATTATCGATCCTGTGACTTTACCACTAACAGCAACTGTAGGAGACGCCAAAATGGCGATGAAGGAATTTGGCATTGGCGGAATACCTGTTGTAGATGAAAACGGAATCTTAAAAGGAATTGCCACCAACAGAGATTTGCGTTTCGAAAAAATAAACTCCCGTTCCATATTAGAAGTCATGACTTCAGAAAACCTGGTAACTGCTGCCGAAGGAACAACACTGCAGGAAGCGGAAGGCATTTTACAGAAAAATAAAATTGAAAAACTTCCGGTGGTGGATGATGAATTTAAACTAATAGGATTAATTACTTTCAGGGATATAACTAAACTTACACAAAAACCAATTGCCAACAAAGACAAATTTGGGCGTCTTCGTGTTGCAGCTGCTATAGGTGTCACTCCCGATGCTTTGGAAAGAGCAACCGCTTTGGTAAATGCAGGTGTTGATGCCGTAATCATAGATACCGCACACGGACATACACAAGGCGTAGTTACTGTTTTAAAGGAAGTAAAAGCCAAATTCCCCAATCTTGATGTAGTAGTTGGAAACATTGCTACTCCCGAAGCGGCTCTTTATTTAGTTCAAAACGGTGCCGATGCAGTGAAAGTTGGTATAGGCCCAGGTTCTATTTGTACAACGCGAGTGGTTGCAGGTGTGGGGTTTCCCCAATTCTCAGCGGTTTTGGAAGTGGCTGCAGCTTTAAAAGGAACCGGCGTTCCCGTTATTGCTGACGGTGGAATTCGTTATACGGGTGATATTCCAAAAGCGATTGCTGCCGGAGCAGATTCTGTTATGTTGGGATCCTTATTAGCCGGAACAAAAGAATCTCCTGGAGACACTATCATATTTGAAGGAAGAAAATTCAAATCCTACCGCGGAATGGGCTCTATAGAAGCCATGCAGGAAGGCTCAAAAGACCGTTATTTCCAGGATGTTGAAGATGATATCAAAAAGCTGGTTCCCGAAGGAATCGTAGGCCGCGTGCCCTACAAAGGGGAACTAAGCGAAAGCATGCAGCAGTTTGTCGGAGGCCTTCGCGCGGGAATGGGCTATTGTGGCGCTAAGGATATACCAACCTTAAAAGAAACCGGGCGGTTTGTTAGAATTACTACAAGTGGAATTGGTGAAAGTCATCCTCATAATGTTACGATTACAAATGAAGCTCCGAATTATTCAAGATAGAATAAGGCAAAAAGTAAGGAAATAAATTTATTACTTTTTTGTTTGTATGATAATATTAAATCCCAGTATAATTACTCGGTGTGATTTGCATCAACTCATCCTTGATATTCTGAGTAACTTTTAGTGTTCCTATGAAATCATGAATCGCTTTTTTATCAATAACAGAATTGGTTCGTGTCAAACCTTTTAGAGCTTCATACGGATTTGAATAACCTTCCCTTCTTAAAATCGTCTGAATCGCTTCAGCCACTACTGCCCAGTTCTTCTCTAAGTCTTCAGCAAACTTAGCTTCGTTGAGCACTAATTTGTTTAATCCTTTCAGGGTTGCATCAAAAGCAATTAATGTGTGTCCAATCGGAACGCCAATATTTCTCAACACCGTGCTATCAGTAAGGTCGCGCTGCAGTCTTGAGATTGGCAGTTTGGCTGAAAGATGTTCGAAAAGTGCATTAGCAATGCCCAGATTTCCTTCCGAATTTTCAAAATCAATCGGGTTTACTTTATGCGGCATAGCCGATGAACCTATTTCGCCTGCTTTGATTTTTTGCTTGAAATATTCCATCGAAACATAGGTCCAAATGTCTCTATCTAAATCGATGATAATATTATTTATTCTTTTAAGCGCATCGAAAAACGCTGCAAAATGGTCGTAATGCTCTATTTGTGTGGTTGGATAGGAATGATGCAGTCCGAGAGTGTCTTCCACGAAAGTGGTGCCAAACTGTTTCCAATCTACATTTGGATACGCCACATGATGCGCGTTATAATTCCCTGTAGCACCGCCAAACTTCGCCGCAAACGGAATATTGAACAACAAACGCATTTGTTCTTCCAGACGTTCTACAAATACCAATATTTCTTTTCCTAAACGTGTTGGCGTCGCCGGTTGACCGTGGGTTCTGGCCAGCATAGGAATGTCATTCCACGCCATTGCCAGTTCTTTCAGTTTTGCTATTAAACCGATCAAAGACTTCATATATACATCCTGAAAAGCTTCCTTTGTTGATAACGGAATCGCTGTATTATTGATGTCTTGCGAAGTAAGCCCAAAATGGATAAACTCTTTATATGGTGACAATCCAAAACCTTCAAACTTCTCTTTGAGAAAATATTCAACCGCTTTTACATCGTGATTGGTGGTTAACTCAGTGTCCTTTATCCATTGCGCATCTTCAGTGGTAAAACTTTTGTAGAGATTGCGCAAGCTGTCAAAAACTTTTGAATCCATTCCTTTTAATTGTGGTAAATCGGCTTCGCACAACGCAATGAAGTATTCCACTTCTACCAAAACACGGTATCTTATTAAGGCTTCTTCCGAAAAATAATTGGAGAGGGATTTGGTTTTGCTTCTGTATCTTCCGTCAATGGGTGAAACGGCGTTTAGGGAGGTTAATGCCATGTTTAGTGTTGTTGTGTTGTAAGATGCAAAAATAAGTATTAGTTGTAAGTTATGAGTTATGAGTTGGAGTTATTTTACTTAAATTTTATCAACTTCTCCTTTAATAATGGAACACCAAGTTCGTCCAATGGAAGTTGATAATCTTCTGATGTAAGTCAATAATCTTCTGATGGAAGTCAATATATGGCCGATGGAAGTCAATAATCTTCTGTTGGATTGTATTACTATATTTGAAATAAATATATATAGTGATTGACCTTGATTACCTATAATATCTCGAAGGCTTTCTAACAGGAAAACTGCATGGAAATTGTGAAAAGGTGTTGGCAAATGGAACCGACCATTTTATGTAAGTGATTGATTAAAAAATCAAAAGTTTTTTATTATTTTTTTATAAACTTGGCGACTATAGCTTTATTAACGTCCCCAATCTCAATAAAATAAACTCCCGTTTTTAAAGCATTTATTGATACTCTGTCGTTTTCAATTATACCAGATGTAACTTTTTGCCCGAGCGAATTGACAATTGTATAAGGTTGATTATTTTC
>NZ_JANXTI010000001.1 GCF_025352425.1 Flavobacterium sp. | reverse complement strand
GGAACAACTTCGTTATTGAATTTTCCAGTTTCCCATGCTTTAGCCGAACGTTCATATGATTGAATTGCAAAAGCATCCTGCTCTTCACGCGATATTTTATATTCAGTTGCACATAAGTCGGCACAAACGCCCATCACATTTCCATCATAAGCATCGGTCAAACCATCTTTCTGCATTCCGTCTACCATCGTGGTTGGGCCAAATTTCACACCATTTCTTAAGTGAACATAATGTGGAATTAAACTCATGTTTTCCATTCCACCGGCAACTACAATTTCGGCGTCGCCGGCCATTATAGCCTGAGAGCCTTGCATAACCGCTTTCATTCCCGATGCGCATACTTTATTTATGGTTGTACAGGGAACATTATCTGGTAAACCTGCAAATTTAGCTGCCTGACGAGCAGGTGCTTGTCCAACTCCAGCCTGAACAACATTACCCATCAAAACTTCGTCAACGAGGTTTGGATCTAAATTGATTTTATTTAAAGCACCTCTGATTGCAGCCGCACCTAATTGGGCAGCTGTAACTGTCGACAATGAACCCATAAAACTTCCGATAGGTGTTCTAACTGCTGAAACGATGACTACTTTTTTAATCATAATATGTGTTAATTATTTGTAATGCAAAACTAATCTTTTATTATAAATTATGGAATGCTTTTAAAACAAAAAAACCACTGATTTCTCAATGGTTTATGATGTGATTCCAAAAGGATTTACTGTGCACATCCTCAAAGCTCCGCTTTGAAAAGCAAAACCCCAAAAAATAAAATTAGAATAAATTCCATTTATTTTTCGGGATTTGATTCATTCGTGATCCCAGAAGGATTCGAACCTTCGACCTACGCATTAGAAGTGCGTTGCTCTATCCAGCTGAGCTATGGAACCAAAACAGTTTTTACGCAAAAAAATGGTTAAAAAGTCGGGGTGGCAGGATTCGAACCTGCGGCCTCCTGCTCCCAAAGCAGGCGCGATAACCGGGCTACGCTACACCCCGAAAATTAAAAAAGCGGAGAGTAAGGGATTCGAACCCTTGGTACAGTTTCCCATACGCATGTTTAGCAAACATGTCCTTTCGGCCACTCAGGCAACTCTCCAGATTTTCAATAATGCTTAAAGAACTTAGCTTTTTTGCGGTTGCAAATGTAACTTTTCATTCTATAATTCACAACTATTTCATTTCTTTTTTTAATCAGTAAAACAAATATTTTGTAAAAAGGTTCACTTTCAACATACTAGAAATATAATATTTTATCAGACAACCATTTTGTTTAATAAAAAAGCCATCAAGATAATTTTTGATGGCTTTATAACTTAATAACTGATAATTTTATTTTTTCATTGGCATTGCCGGCATATCAGAATTATAGCAGTCGCGAAGTAAAAGCCACTTTCCATCTTCCATTTTGTAAACTTCGATTGATTTTCCTTCATCAACAACTTTCCCGTCCTTATCAGTCATTGTCCAGGCATCTTCCGCAGTCAGATTGTTTTCATCACCCCAAAGCTCTACAAGATTTAGCTTTAAAGTTGGCGACTCGCCTTTAAACCATTCTCCGAATACTTTTTGAATGGCAGGTCTTCCTTCCAAAGCTTTTGCATTAGGGTTCATAAATTCGGCATCGGTAGTGTAACAATTAGCCAATGCAACGGAATCTTTTGCATTGAAAGCTTTTTCGAATTCACGATATCTGGCATCTACTGCTGTTTTCGCAGCAGCTAAATCAAATGCAGGTTTTGCAGATTCAGCAGGAGCTTCGTCTGCTTTTTTACAACTCAAGCTTACTAAGGCTAAGGCCAGAAAAGCGATTTTAAATAATTGGATTTTTTTCATAAATAATAAATTTAATAGTTAGGTTGACTTAATTTTTTTTGACAAATTAAATTTATAAAATATTGATAGTCAATTGGAATTTCAAAGAAATACTTGTTAACAAAAAAAATCCCAATTTTTAGACTGGGATTTTAAAATGCTGTTATAAAAGTTTATTTATTCTTTAATCAGTTTGACAGTATAGGCTCCATTTGTGCTATTTATAGAAATAAAATAGATTCCATTGGATAGGCCACTTAAGTCGAAATTATCCGTTTGTAAACCGCTTGGTTTATCCATTTTGTTTTCCTGAATTAGTTGCCCTTGAATAGTAGTTATTCTGAATGTAACCGTAGTATCGTTTTCTAAGTTATAACTTATAGTCGTTATTCCGTTTGTTGGGTTTGGATAAACAGCCGCTTTAAACAATTTTATATCATTTGTTGACAAAGGAGTTGCCGGACAGGCTACAACCTGAAGCGTATTGAAAGCCGTGTTGCTTCCAATTCCCAATTCACCTTCCAAACCTCTTCCAGTTGACCAAATATCTGTATTTGTAGCAATAGCATGGGAATGAGTGTGTCCCGCAGAAATTCCAATCCAGGTATTGGCAGTTCCAACTTGATTTAGCACGTTGGTATTTGTTAGATTCCCTAATCCTAACTGTCCTTGATTATTGAAACCAGTTGACCAAAGTGTATTATCATTTTTTATGGCTAGGGAATGTGTTTGCCCAGCAGAAATTGCGATGTAAAATGATACAAGACCGACAGAGCTAAAGCTGATAGGAATAGGAACACATTTGAGGCTGTATTTGTTCCATCTCCCAATTGTCCGTTAGTATTGTTTCCCCAGGTGTATAAAATATTACCGCTGTTAATCGCCATGCTGTGATCTGTTCCTCCGGAAATCAAAGACCAGTTGGTTGCTATTCCGATTTGGATTGGAATTAAACTTGTGGTATTTGTTCCGTCGCCCAATTGTCCAAAAGTGTTATTTCCCCAAGCCCAAAGTGTTCCGGTTGTTTTAATAGCTAATGAATGTTGGTCACCAGCATCAATTAAAAACCAATTATTGGCAGTGCCAACCTGTGCCGGAAGATTTGAATCTACAACAGTATTATCTCCTAATTGCCCTGTGAAATTCCAACCCCAGGACCATAGTGTCCCTGTGTTTTTTATGGCCAAACTAAATCGATTGCCCGCCGAAACTTTTAGCCAATCTGTTGCTGTGCCCACTTGAGTAACATTTGGCGTAGCCGAATTAAATACTCCATTTCCCAATTGACCAAATTGCCCATTTCCCCATGACCATAAAGTCCCATTGGTTTTTACGGCCAAAGAATGTATCGTTCCTGCAGAAACTGTCAGCCAGTCATTTGCGTTACCAATTTGAGTAGGAAGATTTTGATTAGCTAAATTTCCCAATCCTAGTCCCAACAAGTTTGAGTTCTGTCCCCAACCCCAAAGTGTGCCATCACTTTTGATAGCTAAGGTAAAATTTTGTCCTGCAGATACTTCTCGCCAACAGACCGAACCGCCTTGCCCGTATACTGATTGGAAAAAAGTGAAGTGCAAAATAAAAAGTAGTAGTAATTTTTTCATGTTATTTTGTTTAGGGTTAAACATAATTAATTGTTTATAAACCTCATTTATAAACAGTTGAATGGAATGTGATAACTAATATACTTTTTTAGTAAGTGCAAAACGAAAAAACCCCAATCTTTTCGATGATTGGTTTTTTTTTAGGATTAAAGACATAAAAATTGCCATTTACAAATGAATCACTTCGCCATAAGCATCAGCAACAGCTTCCATAACGGCTTCGCTCATGGTTGGATGCGGATGTATGGATTTTAGGATTTCGTGTCCGGTTGTTTCCAGTTTACGCGCTACAACTGCTTCTGCGATCATATCAGTAACTCCGGCGCCAATCATATGACAGCCTAACCATTCGCCATATTTTGCATCAAAAATTACTTTTACAAAACCATCCGGTGTTCCGGCAGCTTTTGCTTTTCCTGAAGCGGAGAATGGGAATTTTCCAATTTTCAATTCGTATCCTTTTTCTTTTGCTTGTTTTTCGGTTAAACCAACAGAAGCAATTTCCGGAGTTGCATACGTACAACCGGGAACATTTCCATAATCGATTGGTTCGACATGTAAACCTTTGATTTTTTCAACACAATTAATTCCTTCTGCCGACGCAACGTGTGCCAAAGCCTGGCCTGGTGTTACATCACCAATAGCATAATAGCCGGGAACGTTGGTTTGCGCAAAGTCGTTTACCAAAATCTTATCTTTATCTGTTTTGATACCCACTTCTTCCAAACCTATATTTTCGATGTTTGTTTTAATTCCAACGGCAGAAAGTAAAATATCCGCTTCAAGGATCTCTTCGCCTTTCGCCGTTTTTACAAATGCTTTTACGCCTTTGCCGGTCGTATCAATTCTCTCAACAGAAGCATTGGTCATCACTGTAATTCCTGCTTTTTTTAACGAACGCTCAAATTGTTTTGAGATATCTTCATCTTCAACCGGAACTACATTTGGCATAAACTCCACAATAGTAACTTCTGTTCCCATTGCGTTATAGAAATGAGCAAATTCAACTCCGATAGCGCCGGAACCAACAACAATCATTTTCTTTGGCTGTGTCGGCAATGTCATCGCCTGACGATAACCGATAACTTTTACACCATCCTGTGGCAGGTTTGGCAATTCGCGTGAACGCGCTCCCGTTGCGATGATGATGTGGTCTGCGGAATATTCGGTAACTTTTTTGTCCTTATCGGTAACATCAACTTTCTTTCCGGGTTTTAATTTTCCAAAACCATCAATAACGTCGATTTTGTTTTTCTTCATAAGGAACTGAACACCTTTGCTCATGCCGTCGGCAACATCTCTTGACCGTTTTACAACTGCTGAGAAATCTTTGTCAAATTCCTTGATGGTTAATCCATAATCAGAAGCATGTTTTAGGTAATCAAAAACCTGTGCCGATTTTAAAAGCGCTTTCGTTGGAATACAACCCCAATTAAGGCAGATTCCACCGAGGTTTTCTTTTTCGATTACGGCTACTTTAAAGCCTAATTGTGAGGCACGAATAGCAGTCACATAACCGCCGGGACCACTTCCTAAAACAATAATATCGTATTTCATTTTTTTCGTAATTATTTATTTAATGTAAAAAATGCAGTCACCAAAAGGTTCGTGTCATTTTTTCGTATTTATTTGTTTAATATAAAAATGCAATCGCCGAAAGGCTCGTGCCATATCTATAGAATTTCTTTGATTATTTGAGACTGCGAATTTATGAATTTATTTTGAAAGTTTAACTCTCGACAGCAAACTGAGAGTCGTATAATTTTTTGTAAAAACCTTCTGTTTTGCTAACCAATTCCTGGTGCGTTCCTTCTTCTACAATTTGACCTTTTTCTATTACAATTATTTTATCGGCATTTATGATTGTTGCCAACCGATGCGCAATTACTATCGAAGTTCTGTCTTTGGTAATCGTTTCGGTTGCTTTTTGAATTAATTCTTCGTTATAGCTGTCAATAGAAGAAGTAGCTTCATCCAAAATTAAAATACTCGGATTGCTAACATAGGCCCTAAGAAACGCAATCAGTTGACGTTGGCCAGATGACAGCATCACGCCACGCTCTTTTACATCATAATCATAACCGCCGGGAAGGCTTTTAATGAATTTGTGTACACCAATTTCCTTGGCTGCTGTAATGACAACCTCACGGGTAATCTCAGGATTGTTCAATGTAATGTTGTTGTGAATCGTATCGGCAAAAAGAAAGACATCCTGTAAAACAATAGCAATTTGTTGTCGAAGGCTTTCCAGTTTAAAATCGTTTATATTTTGATCGTCAATATAAATCGAACCTGAATTGATTTCGTAAAAGCGATTTAGAAGATTGATGATTGTTGATTTACCGGCCCCTGTAGCGCCAACGATGGCAATGGTTTCGCCGGCATTTACTTTTAGATTGATTCCTTTTAACACTTCTTCATTGTCAATATAACTGAAACGAACGTTTTCAAAACGGATGTTTCCCAGGAAATGACTGGCCATTTTTGTTCCATCATTCTGGACATCATTATCAGTGTCCAAAATATCGAACACACGATTGGCCGCAATCATTCCCATTTGCATTTCGTTAAATTTATCTGCAATCTGACGCAGCGGATTAAACAGCATTCCGATGAACATGGTATAAGAGAATAAATCACCAAATGAGGTAAATTTATTACCATCTAAAATATGAAATCCCCCATACAGAACAACTGCTCCAAGGGTTAATGAGGAAATAATATCGGCAATAGGGAAGAAGATAGAGTTATAAAAAATGGTTTTTATCCAGGCATTGTTGTGTTTGCTGTTGATTTCTTTGAACTTTTCAAATTCAATATCTTCCCGATTGAAAAGCTGCACAATTTTCATTCCGGTAACACGTTCCTGCACAAAAACATTCATATTGTTAACCTGTGTCCTCACTTCTTCAAATGCAACCTGCATTTTGCGTTGAAAAATCCGTGTAATGTAAACCAATATTGGCATGGCAATGATAACAATCCATGTCAATCGCCAGTTCATATAAAACATAAAGAAGAGCACAACAATCATTTTCAACAAATCACTGAAAATCATGAAAAGGCCCTGACTAAAAATACGCGCTATTTGCTCAATATCAGAAACGGAACGCGTTACTAACATTCCCACAGGAGAATTGTCAAAATACTTCATTCGGAAACTGAGGATGTATTTGAATAGTTTTATCCGAATGTCTTTGATAATATCCTGCCCCAACCAATTGGCCCAATACACAAAATAAAACTGTGAAATTGATTCTAAAAGCATAACAATTCCCATCAGAGTTACATAAAACAGGAGTCCGTTTCCGTCTTTTGGTTTTATGTATTCATCAACGGTTTGCTTTAAGAGATAGGGGCGAAGTGCGGCAAAAACAGAAAGAGAAATGGCAAACAAAATTACCCCATAATATCTGAATTTATAGGGCTTCGTGTATTTTAAAATCCTTTTAAATAAATTGGTATCGAATGCTTTTGCTTGCACTTTTTTCTGTTTTAAATTCTGAATATTATAAATGGTTTTAATTTAAAATTTAAAATAAATTTTCGTATTCAATTTTAGTTAAATATAATCCTTGTGCCGGTACTGAAAATCCGGCCTGGCTTCTGTTTTTGCTATCTATTATTTTTTCAAAATCGATTAAACTTATTTTTCCTGTTCCGATGTTTATCATTGTTCCCACAATAGCACGAACCATATTTCGCAAAAATCTATCGGCCGAAATTGTAAAAATTAGTTTGTTTCCGGTTTGTTCAGCTCCGCTCTGTTCAGTTCCGCCTCGAGTCCAATGTGCTTCAAAAATAACACAATTAAAGGTTCTGACATCGGTATTTACTTTTGAAAAGCATTCGAAATCCTTATGTTTGAAGAGTATCTCACATGCTTCATTCATTTTATCAATATCCAATGGCAATTGAAATTGATAACTTCCTTCGTTTTCAAAAGGATTTTTCATCGTATGAATATGATATTCATAAGTACGTTTCGTGGCATCAAAGCGGGCATGAGCGTCATTGGCTACTTTGAAGATATTAAAAACAACAATGTCTTTGGGTAAAAAGGAATTGAGTTTGTGAACTAATTGCTGTGTTTCGATTTCGGTTTCATAATCAAAATGGGCAAACATTTGTTTAGCGTGAACACCAGTGTCTGTTCTTCCGGCGCCAACAATGTCAATGTCAGTTTTCAATAGTATTGACAAGGCTTTGTTGAGGGTTTCTTGTACAGAGTCAGCGGCGGGCTGGTACTGCCAACCGTGATAGTTTGTTCCTTTATATGCTAATTCTATAAAATATCTCAAGATAAAGTTGCAGCGTTAAAAGTCCCAAAGTTACAAAGTTTTTGTGTTGAAGAAAGGTTAAAAATTTTAATATAAATTTGCTGATTAGAATTTCATTCATGAAAAAAATCCTTTTGCTTTCCGATACGCACAGTCATATTGATGAAAAGATATTGAAATATGTTCATCACACGGACGAAGTTTGGCATGCAGGTGATATTGGAGATATGGCAGTTACTGATACGCTAAAATCTATAAAACCTTTACGTGCAGTTTATGGCAATATCGATGATGACAAAGCCAGAATGGAATTTCCGTTGCACAATCGTTTTTTTTGTGAAAATGTGGATGTCTGGATTACACATATTGGCGGTTATCCCGGGAAATACAACCAAAACATCCGAACTGAAATTCAAAACCATCCGCCCAAACTTTTCATTTGCGGACATTCGCATATACTAAAAGTACAGTTTGATAAAAAGCTGAATTTATTGCACATGAATCCCGGTGCTTGTGGGATTTATGGTTTTCACCAAGTGAGAACCATGTTGCGCTTTGAAATAGATGGCGATAAGATTCAGAATTTGGAAATAATTGAATTAGGTAAGAAATAAAAAACCCGAACCATATGATTCGGGTTTTTTGCAGCACTAAAAAACTAAGTTTATAGGTTTATCGCAGTCGATCCACAGATTTTACGAGATCTTCGTCCTTTTTTATGGCTTTGTTGGCCAAAACCAAAAATACGATAGAAAAAATAGGTAAGAACATCCCAACACCCTTCTCAGAAATAGCTGTTTCTCCAGATGCAGTTAGTGTCCGATACACAAATAATCCTAATAAAATTAAATTAAATATCATATTCAATCTGCCCATGACAAATTGTTGTTGTCTTTTTTTATGTGATAAAATGCTCAATAACGATAGAGTTGTGCTTAATCCAAATAGGGTAACATAAACCATATCCATCATAAAATAAAAAGGGTTTCCAACTAAATCTTTCCATAATGGGAAAATAAATGGTAAAACTCCAGTTATAATAAGGCACGCAATCAAATAGTATGTTTGGATTCTAAACATTCGTTTTTTCAATAATCTGATGCAAAAATAAAGTTTCTTTTTAAAAAAATACTATTGCATGATAAAATATTATTTGTATTATTGCAGAACAAATCCGCAAGAACTTCATCAATCGGATTATTCTAAGTATTAAAATCTACCCACTTTTACATTCCATTATAACGATTTACGATATAAATACAATTTATGTTTAACATTTCTGCCCTCAAAGAAATGAAGCTTGCTGAGCTTCAGGAAATTGCCAAATTATCCAAAACAATTAAGATCTCTGGTGCCAAAAAAGATACGCTTATTGCGCAGATTTTGGAACACCAAAACACGGCTGTGGTTGATACTGCTCCAAAAGTTGCATTGGAAGAACAAACTGATAATAAAGCCAAACGAACTCGTATTTCTCCCGAAACAAAAAAAACAGCTGAAGACAATCAAAACGATTTGTTTACAAATGAAGCTGAAGTTGTTGACACGAGCGTTAGCGAACTGGCGCAGCAAAAGCCAGCTTTTGAAAATAAAAATCCAAAGTTCAAAAAGCCAGTTTTTGAGAAAAAGAGTAATAATGATCCCCAAATTATTTCCGAAAAACCAATAGAAAGCAATACTGAATCAGCGGAACAGCCAACAGGTGAAGGTTCTTTTGGTAGTGACCATTCAGAGCAAACAGCAGCCAATCAAAATGATGGCAATCAGGCTCAAAAATCAAAACATCCGAATCCAAACCAAAACGGGAATGGAAATAACGGAAATGGTAACAATGGAAATAATAACCCTAATTTCAAAGGTAAAAAACAAAATAATTTTCGCGATTCCGATTTTGAATTTGATGGAATTATTGAAAGTGAAGGCGTTCTCGAAATGATGCCCGATGGCTATGGGTTTTTGCGTTCTTCGGATTATAATTATTTGGCTTCGCCGGATGACATTTATCTTTCAACATCACAAATAAGGCTGTTTGGATTAAAGACCGGAGATACTGTAAAAGGTGTGGTTCGTCCACCAAAAGAAGGAGAGAAGTTCTTTCCGTTAGTAAAAGTTTTAAAAATAAATGGTCATGATCCGCAAGTAGTTCGCGACAGGGTTTCATTTGAACATTTAACACCAATATTTCCGCAGGAAAAATTTAGCATCGCCGATAAACAATCAAGTGTTTCTACTCGTATTATAGATTTATTTTCCCCAATTGGAAAAGGGCAACGTGGAATGATAGTGGCGCAGCCAAAAACGGGTAAAACAATGTTGTTAAAAGATATTGCTAATGCTATTGCTGCCAATCACCCTGAAGTCTACTTGATTGTTTTACTAATAGATGAACGTCCGGAAGAGGTTACTGATATGCAACGAAGCGTCCGAGGAGAAGTTATTGCTTCAACTTTTGACAGAGAACCATCGGAACATGTGAAAATAGCAAACATTGTACTTGAGAAATCAAAACGTTTGGTTGAATGTGGTCATGATGTTGTTATTCTTTTAGATTCAATTACGCGTTTGGCGAGAGCCTATAATACCGTGCAACCGGCATCTGGAAAAGTACTTTCGGGTGGAGTTGATGCTAATGCGCTTCAAAAACCAAAACGTTTCTTTGGTGCCGCACGTAATGTAGAAAATGGTGGTTCGTTGAGTATCATCGCCACTGCATTAACAGAAACCGGCTCAAAAATGGATGAAGTTATCTTCGAAGAATTCAAAGGTACAGGTAATATGGAATTGCAATTGGATAGAAAAATCGCTAATCGCAGAATTTTCCCAGCTATCGATTTGACGTCTTCAAGTACGCGTCGTGACGATTTATTATTGGATCCTAACACATTAAAGCGTATGTGGATACTGCGTAAGTTCCTTGCCGACATGAACCCTGTAGAAGCCATGGATACGATTAATGATAAGATTAAGAAAACCCGAAACAATGAGGAATTCCTGATTTCGATGAATGACTAACATAGAAAATCCCAACTGAAAGGTTGGGATTTTTTTTTGTAAAATGTCATCTTGTCATATAATTTTCCAAAATAGATTCAAAAACTGACAATTTATTCTCATTTGCTACTTGGCATAATCATTGACTTCGGACAAGCAAGTTTTAAACAAACACACTCAAAAAATAAAATTAAGTAAAAATGGGAAAAATAATTGGAATTGATTTAGGTACAACCAACTCATGCGTTTCTGTAATGGAAGGACAAGAAGCTGTAGTAATCCCTAATTCAGAAGGAAAAAGAACTACACCATCTATCATCGCTTTTGTAGAAGGTGGTGAAATAAAAGTTGGTGACCCTGCCAAAAGACAAGCGGTTACCAACCCAACAAAAACGGTTGGTTCTATCAAACGTTTTATGGGACACACCTTTGCTGAAATTACCAGCGAAGCTAAAAAAGTACCTTACAGCATTGTAAAAGGAGACAATAATACACCACGTGTTGATATTGACGGACGATTATATACACCACAAGAATTGTCAGCTATGACACTTCAAAAAATGAAAAAAACGGCTGAAGACTATCTTGGTCAAACTGTAACTGAAGCTGTAATCACTGTTCCTGCTTACTTTAATGATGCGCAGCGTCAGGCTACAAAAGAAGCCGGTGAAATTGCGGGTCTTAAAGTAATGAGAATCATTAATGAGCCAACTGCCGCGGCGTTAGCTTACGGATTGGACAAAAAAGGAGTAGACCAAAAAATTGCGGTTTATGATTTAGGTGGTGGTACTTTTGATATTTCTATCCTTGAATTAGGAGACGGAGTATTTGAAGTATTGTCAACAAATGGTGATACACACTTAGGTGGAGATGATTTTGACCAGACAATTATTGACTGGTTGGCAGACGAATTCAAATCGGAAGAAGGAATTGATTTGCGTTTGGATCCAATGTCGTTACAAAGAATTAAGGAAGCCGCTGAAAAAGCAAAAATCGAATTATCATCTTCTGCTGAAACAGAAATCAATTTGCCTTACGTTACAGCTACAGCTTCAGGACCAAAACACTTAGTAAAAAAATTAACCAGAGCTAAATTTGAGCAATTATCAGATTCTTTAGTAAAACGTTCAATGGAACCAGTTGCTAAAGCGTTGAAAGATGCAGGTTTATCGACTTCAGATATCGACGAAGTTATCTTAGTTGGTGGTTCTACAAGAATGCCAAGAATTGCTGATGAAGTAGAGAAATTCTTTGGAAAAAAAGCATCAAAAGGAGTTAATCCTGATGAAGTGGTTGCGATTGGAGCTGCTATTCAGGGTGGCGTTTTATCGGGCGATGTAAAAGATGTATTGTTACTTGACGTTACACCTTTATCATTAGGTATCGAAACTATGGGTAATGTAATGACTAAATTAATCGAGTCAAACACAACTATTCCAACCAAGAAATCACAAGTATTTTCTACTGCTGCGGATAACCAGCCAAGTGTTGAAATCCATGTATTGCAAGGTGAAAGAACTATGGCAGCGGATAACAAAACAATTGGTCGTTTCCACTTAGACGGAATTCCGCCGGCACCTAGAGGTGTTCCTCAGATTGAAGTAACATTTGATATCGATGCCAATGGTATTATCAAAGTTTCAGCTACCGATAAAGGAACAGGAAAATCACATGATATCCGTATTGAAGCTTCATCTGGCTTGACCGCTGAAGAAATTGAAAGAATGAAAAAAGATGCCGAAGCAAATGCAGGAGCAGATAAAATTGCAAGAGAAAGAGCGGAGAAATTGAACGAAGCTGACAGTATGATTTTCCAAACAGAAAGTCAATTGAAGGAATTGGGCGATAAAATTGCTGATGATCATAAAGTAGCTATAGAATTAGCCTTGACAGAGTTGAGAATGGCACATCAGAACCAAGATTTGGAAGCTATCCAAAAAGGTCTTGATAATGTAAATGCAGCCTGGAAAACAGCAACAGAAGCAATGTATGCTCAAGGTGAAGCTGGTCAGGCGGAAGACGCACAACCACAAGCTGATGCTCAAAGCGATAATACACAAGATGTAGAATTCGAAGAAGTTAAATAATTATTAGCTTAATAAGAAATTAGAAACCGGGTAATCAATTATCCGGTTTTTTATTTAACATTTATTAAACAGATTATGTTGTAAATTGGCTATCTGTTTTTAACCACTATTATTTTTGCTATGAAAAAAATATTTTTATTCCTATGTGTGGGATTACTTTCCTTAAATGGTTTTAGCCAAAAGAAAGCTCCTGCAAAAAAACCTGCAACGTCTGCCCCGGCTTTCCCAAAACTCGACAACTTGCAAACTGAAATCAAAAACGGAAAGTTTCAGATTAGTATCAGTGAGAAGGGGAAAACCAATGACATGCTCGTTGTGAAAGATGTTGACGCGGAATTTGCACCCAAAGATTGTAAGCTAATCTCGTTTACCGCAAGTGGCGTGAAATTATATCTCCTAACCTGGACAGAAATCAACGTGGTAAAAACCAAAATGAAGACGGAAGAAAGAACTACTATCTATTCCGTTATCTACGAGTTAACGAAAAAGAAACAAGTTTATTCCAATTACCAGTTAACGAATCATATTACGGAGATAGTGTTTTTAGGTAAGTCCGAAGCCACCGAAACACAGGAGAAAATGAAAAGGGAAGGTTTTGAGTTTATACTCAATCCCGACGGTTCTGTGACCCAGAAAAACAAAACCCAGCAAACTACTTATGTTTACGATAAAGACAAAATGGAGTTTAAGAAGAAATAAAAAAATCCCGAAGCAATTCGGGATTTTCTATTTAGATGTTTTAACGTTTATTCCGAAATCTTTATTTCAAACATTTTATTCCAGTTTTTACCTGTCACGAAAATGGTATTTGTCTTTTTATTATAGGCAATTCCGTTTAAGACTTCCGCTTCCTTATTAGTCACTTTAGCACGCAAAGCCGATAAGTCCAATACTGCTTCTACAGCTCCGCTTTGTGGATTAATAACCGCTATAGCATCTTTTTGCCAGATGTTGCCATAGATTTTTCCGTTAATCCATTCCAGTTCATTGACGCTTTTAATTTTGCTGTCATTGGTATATACGTTTATAAAATTGGTCATCTTTTGGGTTACGGGATCCATTGTCCAAATCTTTTCCGTTCCGTCCGACTGGTAAATGTTTTTACCATCATTTGTCATTCCCCAACCTTCTATTTTTTTGTCAAATGTAAACGTCTTTAGCTTTTTTAATGTATTTGCATCATAAATAAAACCTGTTTCGTTCTGCCATGTAAGCTGATATATTTTATTATTGATAACCGTAATTCCTTCGCCAAAATATTGTTGGTCAATATCCACTTTTTTATAAGCCTTGCCTGTTTTATAATCAATTTTGGCAAAATACGATTTACCGTTTTGGCCTGTACTTTCCATCAAAGTATCGCGGAAGAATTCAAATCCTTCCGTAAACGCATTTGCATCGTGAGTATATGTATTGACCACAGTGTATTTTAATAGTTTTGGAACAATTCCCGAAGCAACTTCCACTCTGGTTTTTGCAGAAATCGTATCGCCTTCAAAATAAACTAAAGCCTTCACATTTTGATAACCTAGTTTTTTGCCGCTCAAATCCAAAGTGAATTTGCCATTTCCTTTTACAGATGAAATTCGCTGGTCGTTTACAATATAAGTAACGCTGTCAATGGCTTTGTTTTTGGAATTTAATAAGGTTAAATCAACTTTATCCGTCGCTTGATACATAGGCTTCATAGCATTTTCATCAAAGCTAAAATAGTTTTCTTTATCTTTTTGACTATCTCCACAACCGGCAATATTCAGCGCTAATAAAATGGTAATTAATGGGTTATAAATTTTCATTTTTTATAATTAATTTTTCACTCACAAATATATTTATATTGCTCTTAAATTCTTGCAAAAAAATAAAAAGATTGTATATTTGCATCGGCAAGTCCTACACGACCAGCTCCTGCAAAATCCTCCAGGATGGGAACATAGCAAAGGTATGTGGTTGAGCGGTGCGATGTAGGTCGCTTGCCATTTTTTTCAAAAAAGCGTCCCGTCCCGAAGTTTCGGGAATCGGGATTTTTATTTTTACAGCATATGGTTTTATCATGGCAAATAATCCGATTTCAACTAAAGGAAACCTTTGCCATTGCCTATGGGAATTATACATATAGGGAAGCTTTAATTGTAACGCTTGAAAAGAATGGGAGCAAAGGATATGGCGAATGCACATCCATTGATTATTACCACATTAACCTAGCGGATTTTAATCAAATTTTAGACACGATAAAATCGAAAATTGAAAGCCAAAAAATAATTTATCCAACAGAGTTTTATAGTTTTCTTTTGAATTTGGAACTGCCAAGTTTTCTGCGATCTGCCTTAGATTGCGCTTATTGGGATTTGTTCGGAAAGCTCGAAAAGAAAAGTTTTTTAGAGTTGAACACTATTGATTTTACTATACTTCCGGATTCTTCGATAACAATTAGTATTGACACCGTTGAAAATCAAATTAAGAAAATTGAGCAATCTTCCTGGTCAAATTTCAAAGTAAAGTGCAATCATCTTGTTGAAAAAGATATTGACAAATTATTGCAATTAGATAAATGTCTGGCTCTTGATTCAAACGGAAGCTTTACTTCAGCAAATTGTATTTGGTTAGAAAATAATGAAGCCATTCCCAAATTTACTTATCTGGAGCAGCCAATGAAACCGGGTTCGGATAATTATAAAGTTTTACATGCCGATAAATTTGCCAATTGGATGGCTGATGAAGATTGCCAGGATGTTTCTGTTTTAAATGATTTGAAGCAACATTACCGAAGCATCAATATCAAACTCGTCAAATGTGGCGGATTGACACCAGCTATAGAAATGATTACTATTGCAAAAGAATTAAATTACAAAATCATGATTGGCTGCATGACAGAATCAACCATCGGAATTTCAGCTGGTGCTGTACTAGCTCCTTTTTGCGATTATGCCGACTTGGATGGAGCAAATTTAATTGCGAATGATATTGCTAAAGGAAGTGAAATTGTAAATGGTAAAATTCATTTGAGCGAAAATCATGGTTTGGGTATCAAAATAAACTAATTATCTTTAGCAAAAAATAGACAAATAGATAATAGACGGATATATGTTAGACGTTTATTTGATATACCTCTATTATCTCTTAGTCTATCATCTATTATCTTAAAAAAATGAGTAAAGTAGTACTTATTACCGGCGGTTCTTCGGGAATTGGCAAAGCCATTGGCGAGTTTTTGTTTCACAAAGGATTTACCGTTTACGGAACAAGCCGTAATCCTGAAAAAGTAACCAATTCAGTATTTCCTTTGATTGCTCTTGATGTTAGAAGTGCAGAAAGTATTCAGCAAGCTGTTGCCAAAGTAATTTCTATTTCAAAAAGAATTGATGTTATAATCAATAATGCCGGTGTTGGAATAACGGGACCAATAGAAGAAACACCAACAGATGAAATGCGAAATAATTTTGAAACCAATTTTTTTGGACCAATTGAAGTTATCAAAACGGTTTTACCACAAATGCGCGAACAAAAATCAGGTTTGATAATCAATATTACTTCAATTGCTGGTTATATGGGTTTGCCTTATCGGGGAATTTATTCAGCTTCAAAAGGTGCGCTCGAATTGGTTTCTGAAGCGATAAGTATTGAAGTGAAACCTTTTGGGATAAACATTGTCAACATTGCGCCGGGAGAATTTGCCACAGAAATTGCCGCTCATCGTTACCATGCGCCAATACGAGAAGGTTCAGTTTATAAAACGGCTTATGAAAACACACTTGGTATGATGAATTCGCATATGCATAGTGGTGATAATCCAAATGATTTTGCAAAAGAAGTGTATCATATCATTCAGGACAAAAACCCAAAACTGCATTATAAAATTGGTGCTTTTATGCAAAAGTTCTCCATCGTCTTAAAACGAATTTTACCGGACAGAATTTATGAAAGTATGCTAATGAACCATTATAAACTTTGAGTGCCTGAGTAAAAAATATCTTAGAAACTTAGAAACTCAAGCTCTCAGAAACTCAAAAATATGTACTTTTGCACAAGTTTTGCGTTAGGGGTAGAGGCAAGCACCGCGTGCAGCCGATGACCCGCCGCTAGGAACGAAGCGGAACGCCCAAAAAATTGGAACACAACTTTTTAAAGATAATTTTATGAAATTTTTTATTGACACGGCTAATCTAAACGACATTAGAGAAGCACAGGCACTTGGCGTACTTGATGGCGTTACAACAAACCCTTCGTTGATGGCAAAAGAAGGAATTACAGGAAAAAACAATATCCTGAAACACTACGTTGATATCTGCAACATTGTTGATGGTGATGTAAGTGCGGAAGTTAATGCTGTTGACTACGAGGGAATGGTTAAAGAAGGGGAAGAGCTGGCTGATTTACATCCGCAAATCGTAGTTAAAGTTCCTATGACCAAAGAAGGTGTAAAAGCTTGTAAATATTTTTCAGATAAAGGAATTAAAACAAATGTAACCTTGGTGTTTTCTGCCGGACAGGCATTATTGGCTGCTAAAGCAGGAGCAACCTATGTGTCGCCGTTCTTAGGAAGACTGGATGATTGTTCTACAGACGGCTTGGCATTGATTCAGGAAATCCGTGACATTTATGATAATTACGCTTTTGAAACGGAAATTTTGGCTGCATCGATTCGTCACACCATGCATGTCGTGAATTGTGCCAAAATTGGTGCCGACGTAATGACCGGACCTTTATCCTCAATTTTAGGATTATTAAAACATCCTTTAACCGATATTGGTTTGGCGCAGTTTCTTGCAGATTATGCTAAAGGGAATCAGTAAGCATTTAGCTTTTAGCAATCAGAAATTAGTATTTTTAATATATATAAAAAATCCCGACTCAATTAGAATCGGGATTTTTATTTTAAAAGCTGTTAGCTACTTCAAATTTTCTTCAAACTGTGAATCGAATATATTGGCAAACGCGTTTTTGATTTTGCCTTTGTTATCAAGAATTATAGTGCGGTGTATTTTGTTAATGGCCCATTTATTTTTTATTGTTTCGAAATCCGAACAATGCACTTCTGTAACTCCTTTGAAATTATATTCCTCAAGCGTCTCCTTCCAATCTTCTTTACTGTCATTGATATTTACAGCTACAAAATTATATTGTGGAAACTTGGCTTTTAGTTTCATGACCTTGACGTGAACTGCTTCAAGATGTGACTTTGCTTTTTCAGTCCAAAAGAAAAATACCGTATTTGGTTTCGTTAAAGTGGATAAAGTGACAGACTTGCCAGATGTATCAATTAAAGGCACTTCGGGCAATTGATTACCCACTTTCAGCATTTGAATTGCATTGCAGATGGCTGTTATTTCGTTCTTTTTGCTCTTGTCGGTAGAAAGTTTTTTATAGGTATCCAAAAACTTAGTATTATTAATCATGTTCTGATCTTCGAGCAAATACGTAAAAGCAATAGTGTTGAGAAGGTTGTTTTTGACTGTTTTATTTTTAATCAGCGTATCGGCAATAGTCATTTTGTTGATGTTGGTTTTCAACGCCAAATCCTTTTCAGTAAAATGATTATGATAATTAATGGTTCCCATATTATTCAGCATATGCGACAAGTACATCACATAGGGAGCATAATTGGAAAGGGCTACATTGTTGAAATCGATTGTCTTTCTGTAATCGTAATAAGTTGCTGGCAATTGGTCAATCATATCTTCTCCGGTCCTTATTTTGTGAACCAAAGGATATAATTCTTTTTTTGAATAGTAGTCAAAGTCCAAAGATGCCTTAGCAAAAACATCAAAATCATCACTCCATTTAATTTCCTGTTTTTTCGTGTTGTAAAAAACGGTTTCTTTTGAATACGTTGAATCTATTTCTTTGGAAAAGTCTTCAAAACTGTCATCAAAGTATTCAAACATTTTGTATTTGTCCTTTTCATTTTTCAAAAACATTTCCATGAGAAAATTATTTTTTTCTTCGCCACGACCGCAAAAAACAATCGATTCATCAAAGTCTTTTGAGTTTACGCGAACCATGATACTATCGTTCTTATCAAAATAAACATATTGGTATTCGGGTTCGTGTTTAAAGGAATAAAGCCCGGGAGCTAATGAGTCAAATTGGGTAAAAAAGCGATTATTTTCGTCAAGTTTTAAGGAATCAATCACTTCATTGTCTTTACAGAACAGAACATAAGGGTTATTCGGATTTACGACTTCACCGCCAAAATAAGCCACATATTCGCAGCCTTTGAACTCGCTTTTACACGAACTAAAAAGGACAAAAACCGGGATAATGAAACCTAAAATTTTTATGTTACTAAACTTGTGCATTCGTTGGAAACTGGTAAACAAAATTAACCTGATACTTTTAATATTATTGTTAACCTAGCGTTAAAGTTAATCTGCGGTAAATATGCTGCTTTCAGTTTAATTATCCAATGTTTTTCCAAGATATTGCTGAATAAATTGAATAAAAAACCCTCACTTAATAGCGAGGGTTTTTATATGAGTTAGCCTTATTGCTTAATAAAGCGTTTTGACTTTGTTGATGATCCGTCCGTGACTTCGATTAAATAGATTCCCGATGGGAGTGTACCTACATAGACAGATTCATTTTCTAAATGATTTTTGATTAACTCTTTTCCCATCATGTCGAAAATCCTAAACTCGGTAAGCGTGTCAGAAGATGAAATATTTAGTACCTCTCCAGTCACAGGATTTGGATATAATTTAAAATCCATTTTGGCAATAACTTCTTCTTCGTCCATTTTCGACGGAGTTGTCGTTATCACTACGGTATAGTCTTCTACTTCACCATAAGAAAATGATTCACAGGCCGTTGGGGCAGTATTATATTTCATACTTACTCTCATTCTTGTAGCTCCGAGTGCAGCCGTAGTAGGAACAAAAATGCTTCCGCTGATTTGTCTTGTTTTAGTTTTAGATTGACTTAGAACCTCTTCACCACTATCTGAAAAATCCCCATCCTGATTAAAGTCTATCCAAATGCGATAAGCTCCTGAAAACATTGAACTTGTCGAAGCGGGTGTAATAAAAACCTGATTGCTTGTCCCAATAGTTAAATTAGTAGACATTGAAGTAAAGTTTCCATAACCGCCATTATTTCCCGAGACATTATCAATCGAACCCAGTTGTACTCCGTTAATATATTCACGGCCAATCCCATTTGATGTACAATAAGCCATAACAGTTGTCAAAGTGGTTACACTTACTGTATTACTTGCAGACGAAGTATTTCCTGCCGCGTCTTTTGCAACTACATAAAAGGTGTAAGTAGTGGAAGCTGATAATCCCGAAGCTGTATAAGTGGTTCCCGTTGCCGATGCTCTTAAGACACCATTTTGATAAATGTTATAACCTGTAACAGCTACATTATCTGAAGCCGCCGCCCAGGAAAGATTGGTTGAAGTTGTTGTCGTTCCCGATGTGTTAAGCGTAGTAGCCGATGGTGCTGTGGTATCACCAACCGAGAGTGTTGTTGCATTAGCAATATTACTTGCAGCTGAAGTATTTCCGGCGGCATCTCTGGCAACTACATAAAAGTTATAGGCGGTGGAAGCTGATAATCCCGAAGCAGTATAATTGGTTCCCGTTGCCGATGCTCTTAAGACACCATTTTGATAAATGTTATAACCTGTAACACCTACATTATCAGAAGCAGCCGCCCAGGAAAGATTGGTTGACGTTGTTGTCGTTCCTGATGTGGTAAGTGTAGTAGCCGATGGTGCTGTGATATCAGCAGCCGAAAGAGTTGTTGCATTAGCAATATTACTTGCAGCTGAAGTATTTCCGGCGGCATCTCTGGCAACCACATAAAAGGTATAGGTGGTGGAAGCTGATAATCCCGAAGCTGTGTAAGTGGTTCCCGTTACCGATGCTCTTAAGGCACCATTTTGATAAACGTTATAACCTGTAACACCTACATTATCTGAAGCAGCCGCCCAGGAAAGGTTCGTTGACGTTGTCGTAGTTCCTAATGCGGTAAGCGTAGTAGTCGATGGTGCTGTGGTATCAATGGCAGAAAGTGTTATTACATTCGCAATATTACTCGTAGGAGAAACATTCCCCGCGGCATCTTTGGCGATAACATAATAGCTATAGGTTACAGCCGACAGTAGTCCCGTCACATGGAGTGTAATTGACGTTGTAGAAACTTTCCATATGCCATTTTGGTACACTTCATAACTTGTTACTCCAATATTATCCGTGGTTGGTGTCCAGGAAAGATTTGTTGATACCGCAGTCGTTCCGGAAGCTGTTAGTGTAGTAATAACCGTCGGCGGTACTGTGTCCACTACAGCAGTACCATTTGTAATAGTAAAGTTAGTATCAGATACATCAAAGAAGATATGATTATTACCTTTAACCATGATTCTGTTTGCTGTTCCGGCAAGATTTGGGATTACTACATTTTCAAATCCATCGTTAGCTGTTCCTGAAATTAAAGTGGTTGAAAAAGTTAATCCGCCATCAGTGGATAATAATATATCGACACTGGCGCAATTCACACCATTTGCCGTAGTACCTGCGACATTCCAGGTAATGCTTTGTGTGCTTCCTCCGGAATAACTAACAGCTGTATTCGGTATACTAACTGTGAATGGTCCGGCTGTTTCGTTAACCGTTACAATTGCATCATCACTATTATTTGCCGGGCCACCTGCTCTGTTATCACGAACTGTTAATCTAAAGTTTAATGGGCGTCCAACTGTTGGTAGCACTTCCCATGGAATTTCAGTTCCCGCAGTCGTGGTGAGACCGCTTAAAACCGTTGCCATTCTGGGAAAATAGCGTGTAGGTGATGTAGTTGGTGGATAAGATCTGAAAATCGGTCCTAAGGTGGCTGTAGCCGTTGGTGTAGCTGTAGTTGCTGAACCTAAATCCATTTCCTCCCAATCATACGTTAGGATATCACCATTAGCATCTGAAGCGGTTCCTGTAAGCATAAAAGGTGTCCCTTTTGGAATGGTATAATCCAGACCGGCATTTACCGACGGAATGGCATTTCCGGTACTTGTAAGTGTAGGACAGGTTTTCGCTTTGATGTTATTGGTTACTTGTTGAATACTTATTGCATGGAAATAGGGATCAGAATGACGCTGAATGTCTTTGGTCGTTATTCCTGCATAACTCATAATCGTTGAACCACTTCCCGGTTCCATTTGGGCACCGGTACCTGATTCGGTAACGTGAGTATAGGTATGATTGGCACCCAATTGGTGTCCCATTTCATGCGCAACATAATCAATGTCAAAATTATCTCCTGAAGGAATACCGCTCGACGGCGATGTATAACCACTGCCTTTTTGACCATCTATACATACACAACCAATACATCCTGCATTTCCGCCACCACCGCTTGCACCTAATAAATGTCCGATATCATAATTGGCTTCTCCAATTACTGCGGTCAGGTTTGACTGCAACTGTGAATTCCAACTCGACATACTAGCCGCATCAGCATAAGGATCAGTGGCAGCGTTAGTATAAATTACGTTATCGTTCGTAGCAATAAGAACCAATCGCACACCAAAATCGGTTTCAAATATTCCGTTACATCGTGTTAAGGTATTATTCATTGCGGCCAAAGCTAATGCTTTGGTACCGCCGAAGTAGGTTGTATATTCTCCCGTACAGGATAAAGCGAGCCTGAATGTTCTGAGTTTAGCATCATCCGCATTTGGACGCAAAAATGCCGAATTATCAATTGTGCTTACAGCCTGATCAATAACACGGCATTCAATCGTACTCAGCGCGGTCTTATAATCTGACTTGCTGTAAACGGTATACGTTTTCATATCAGTACTAACAGGTTCTATAAATACGCTTGGTTTCCCCGGATTTAATGTCATTGATTTGAATCCTAGCGGAGAAATACTAAAGTATACTCTTGTACCTGGGTTCTCAACACTTACAGCAACATAGGATTTAATTTCAGGATATCTTGCTGCCAATGCCGGATCCATAACCGGATTTTCAGACACGCGGAATGCTTCAAAAGTACCTTCTGCATTCGGAAGGGTAATTAACGTGTTCGACTTCTGTGCATTAAACATTCGCTTTGGTGAGTTCATCAAAGCTTTGTGTAATGCGTTTAAGTCTAAATCATAAAGGTTTTTTTTGGGTAAGATTACACCGCTTGCTGTTTTTGCTTTAGAAGTTGCGGTATTACTTCTCCACAATGGATTTCCATTTTGCGCTATGGCCATGCTACTGATTACCAATAAGGTAAGAGAGACAAATCTTTTCATAAGACATTAGTTAAGTTAATTGTTTTAAACTTGGGAGCTTTTACATTTCATCGATAAAAAACACAAAACAATCGATGAACTGCAGATGCGAATGTAATACTCGTATTCAAAAACAACTAATTTTTAACTGTCCTTTTTTAAATAAAAAATGTTAATTATTGTTCTTTCTTTAGAAAATAAAAGGTTCATTAACAAATCATTGAGATGACAATCCCAAAGCCTCATTGACTTTGCAGTACATCTTCCATATTCAAAGAATTACTCGTTGAACTGTATAAAATTTTCGTTGTAATTCACCACGAGGTTTTATTAATAATACAATTACTACGAGCCATTAAGGTGTAAAGCAAGTGTTTATTTACATATGTTAAAGAACTCATTTTAAGCGACTTTAAATTTGTAATCGTTGGTTGACATAATAGAAACCAATAAAATGTGTCTCTCAAAAAACACATTAGTGCAACTGAAAACTAAACACTATTCACTACTTTTGCACGAAATTTAATAAACGGAATTCATGTTAACTGTAAATAACTTATCGGTTCAGTTTGGTAAAAGAATATTGTTTGACGAAGTAAATACTACTTTCACACAAGGCAACTGCTATGGTGTGATTGGTGCTAATGGTGCCGGAAAATCAACTTTCCTTAAAATTCTTGCCGGCGATATTGACCCAACATCGGGAAGGGTTTTCCTTGAACCGGGGAAACGTATGTCAGTTTTGAACCAAAACCACAATATGTTCGATGAGCATACCGTACTGGAAACAGTGATGATGGGGAACAAAGTATTATTTGCTGTGAAATCGGAAATGGATGCCTTGTATGCTGACTACGATGATGCAAAAGCGGATCGAATAGGTGAGCTGCAGGTACAGTTTGAGGAAATGAACGGTTGGAATGCCGAGTCTGATGCGGGTGCGATGTTATCAAACTTAGGAATTCCTGCCGATATGCATTATATGTTGATGGGTGAAGTGGAAGGAAAACTAAAGGTACGTGTGCTGTTAGCGCAGGCATTATTCGGTAATCCGGATGTATTGGTAATGGATGAGCCTACAAATGACCTGGATTTTGAAACTATTTCATGGCTGGAGAATTTCCTGGCGAATTATGAAAATACAGTAATTGTTGTTTCTCACGACCGTCACTTTTTGGATGCGGTTTGTACGCATATTTCGGATATTGACTTTTCCAAGATTAACCATTACTCGGGAAACTATACATTTTGGTATGAATCAAGTCAGTTAGCAGCCCGACAGAAAGCACAGCAAAACAAGAAAGCCGAAGAGAAGAAGGCTGAGCTTGAGGAATTCATTCGTCGTTTTAGCGCCAACGTAGCCAAGTCAAAACAGGCGACTTCGCGTAAGAAGATGATTGAGAAACTGAACTTAGATGAGATTCGACCGTCAAGCCGTCGTTATCCTGCTATTATATTTGATGTTGAAAGAGAAGCGGGAGACCAAATCCTGCATGTGCAAAACTTAGCTGCTTCTGCTGATGGCGAGCTGATGTTTAAGAACGTCGATTTAAATATGGCAAAAGGCGACAAAGTGGTTGTGTTTTCTAAAGACTCACGTGCTACGACAGCTTTCTATGAAATCCTTAACGGAAATTTAAAAGCGGATGCCGGGACTTTTGATTGGGGAATTACTACCAATCAATCGTATCTGCCGAATGACAACAGTACATTCTTTACCGATGGCAACTTAAACCTGGTAGATTGGTTACGTCAATGGGTAAAAACGGAAGAAGAACGCGATGAGGTTTATGTTCGTGGTTTCCTGGGGAAAATGATTTTTTCGGGTGAAGAAGCATTGAAGAAATGTACCGTTTTATCAGGAGGGGAAAAAGTGCGTTGCATGTTATCCCGAATGATGATGATACGCGCTAATGTATTGATGCTTGATGAACCAACAAATCATTTGGATTTGGAATCCATTACGGCTTTTAATAACTCATTGAAGAACTTTAAAGGCTCGGTGCTGTTTACTACGCATGACCATGAGTTTGCACAAACGGTTGCCAACCGTGTACTGGAAATAACTCCAAAGGGTGTAATCGACCGCTATATGACATTTGATGAATATCTTGACGATGAGAAGATTCAGGAGATGAGAAAGAAAATGTATAATTAATATATCATGAAAGCTCCTCAGTAAAACACTGGGGAGTTTTTTTTTACTGGAAGTAATAAGTGAGATGTAAGATGGACGTCCTTAGAATCTGGCAGGCGAGTGTCAAATATTTGAAGAATCCGTAAAAGGAAAAGCTGTTTGAGCGCAGCGAGTTCTTTTCATTTAGGATTCAAAGATAATTTGACCGCCGAAGATTTAAAGCCTTGATTTTTTGTTTCTTTTGCATCAAGGCAAAAGAAAAAACTTTTTTGAGGGTTTATCTCTTCAGCGCAAAGTGCCCTCTCAAAATCCTACCATCCTGCCTATGTGCAACAAACCAGTAATCGTCAGCGAACAATAATTTTCCGTTTAGGGTACCATCCCAGCCGGGGGTATTCGAAAGGATATTGGTAATTAACTTTCCGTAACGATCAAAAATATAGATGTTTAGCTCAGGTTCATTTTCCGAATTCTTTACATACCATTTATCGTTATAACCGTCAGCATTTGGTGTGAAGAACTTCGGATAAGTAAGCAGCTATATTTCTTCAATTACGGTTTTACATCCACTGATGTCACGAACGAAAACAGTATATAACCCTGGTTTTAACCCGGTGAAAGTTGGACTGTTTTGAAAGGTAATACCATCCAGCGAGTATTCAAAAGCACCGGGCTGTGTCGTAACCACGGTAATGCTATTCTCATTATCAGTCCAGTCTTCAAACTCAATATGATCTATTTCAGGTAACACGGCAATTGTTACAGCGATGTCTTTGGATTTTGTACAGGCTAATGAAGCATTATTGCAACTACCGTAGATATTGGTTGCCGTTACACTTATGGTAGTTGTTCCCACATTACTAACTGTAATTGACGGTGTAGCTGCTCCTGTTGACCACAAATAGGTAGTGATTGGCAAATTTCCTGACGATGCATCCAACACTATAGGCTGGCTGTCGCAGATAATATATTCAGGTGTCAGGTTGATTCCGGGAGTTTGTCCCGTAATTAAATTAAAGGAAGCTGACTCGTAACAATTGGGTAATTGGTTAAACGTAAGACGTACATATATCGTTTGTGGATTAGCAGCGGGGCTGTAGGTGGTTAAGTTCGTTATCGGATTGGTATTCGAAGCTACATCCGCCTGAGAGGTATAGTACGACAACGTGTAATCACTCGGTGATTGGTCACCAAGTATAACGACACTTTGTTGTGATAAATCAAAAGTCTCATTTCCGGTTATGGTTGCAGTACAATTAAACAGGTCACACATAGGAAATATAGTAACCAGCGAAGCCAAATCGGAAACATCAAACGTGCGGTTAACAGTATTTCCGCAACTATCCTCTACTTCAAATTTGTAAATGCCCGGTGCAATGTCTAAGAAAACCGCGGATGTTCCATTATCAAGGGTGAATGGAAGCCCGTCTTTTTCGATAATCCTGTAGTGCAACGGCGGAGTTCCATTGGTAAACAACAAAACATCCAGATTACCATTTTCGGAACAGGGCACACGTAAAATATCGTTAATGGACAAAGCATTATTAAAGCTGAGTGTAGGTGACAGGATCTCAATGCAGCTTTTGGTTGCTGAGGTTACTACTCCGCTGTTGATTTCGTTGCCACTGTTATAGGAACGGAAATAATGTACTATCCTAAACACTCCGTTGAATGTAAGGTTGAAATTGGTTGCGTTATTCTGGAGCAAATAAGAATTGGTTTCGGTTATTTTTGTTCCTTCTGTGTAAACTGCTCCCGTTACCGGATTTCCCCAGGTGTTCGTGGCCGGGTCCAATAATCTTTGAAGTCCAAATGCTTCGTCCGCGCTGACATTATCTACGAAATCGAGCGGAATATTAAACGAACCACAATTGGCAGTTAACGAAAAGTTATTGGTTGTTATGGCATAACCTTCAATTGTTTCCGATTGATTTGTAATAATGCCGCAGTTATCGATAATGCTGAAAGTATAATTCCCAGTAGGTAGTCCTGTCATGTATAATATGCCACTGCTTATGATATTATTGGAAATATCATAAGGAAGTGGAAAAGGAAAACCTGCAGGAGCTGCAGTAATTTTTACCGAAGTCAGCCGACCGTTATCACTTTTTATCCTTACCGTCGCACGGTCAATATCACAACCCGGAAGTACCTCAATAGTGGTTCCCTGACTTATATATGCAGGAATGGTAACCGTTAACGGATTTAAGATGTCACCACAATTATCAGTAATCTCAATTGTGTAATCGCCAATAGGCATAGGGTCTAAAATCAAAACTCCTTCACTGGTTAACGAAGCAGTTACATTATGGGGCAAAGTAAAGGGATAGCTTGCAGGAGCGACTGTAACAACTGCTGACACAATCATATAAAGGGGAATGCGTGCCTCTATGTTCCCACTGTTTGAGGAGCATCCGTTGTTGGTCCCTATTATGGTCGGCATAGGAGGAATGGCTACTACAGAAAACTGTGTCGTAGTAGTTTTGCCGCACGTATCGATAACGCTAACAGTGTAATCACCAAAAGGCACCGCAGGTGTACCCGTACCGAAATCAATGCTGGGTTGGGTAAAAGGACCCGGGTAACTGCTGTTAAAAGCCAATCAGGCTTATATAACTGTCTATTAACTTCATCAAAATGGCGAATAGACGAAAGACGTGCTACTTCGATGGATTGTCTATCATCTATCCGTCTATCATCTATTATCTTTTCCTATTATCTTTTTTAAAATACTATGCGTGCATAATAAAAAATTTATTATCTTTGATATTCTTATTATTAAGGATGAAAGACAAAACGATTGATTATATACTCCGCGCTACCTGGCAAGCCGTTGCCAGAATGTATAATGAAGAAGCCTCAAAATATGAAGGTTCGATGGCAATTGGTTTCGCGCTCTTAAGCATTGACAGAGAAGACGGCACGCCATCAACAGCAATAAGCACCCGAATGGGAATGGAACCAACGAGTTTAACACGAACGCTTAAAACATTGGAGGAGAAAGGTTTAATCTTCAGGAAAAAGAATCCTGACGATGGGCGTGGCGTACTGATTTACCTAACTGATTTAGGAAAGGAAAAACGTGAGCTATCAAAGAATACCGTTTTAAAATTCAATGAAACAATAAAACAAAACATCTCCGATGAAAAATTACAGCACTTTATGGAGGTGTCGGATGTGATTAATGAGTTGATTAGTGAGAAAAAGGTATTTTAGAGAAAGACAGAAAGACAGAATGATGATAGACGGATAGATGATAGACGAAAAATAAAAGACTAACCTATGGAAGATTTTAAGCGTCATAATTTTAAGAAACTGAAAGTTTGGCAAATGGGGATGGATATCGCTAAAGCTATCCTGGATATTACGGATACATTTCCAATCTCAGAAAAGTATGGATTAAAAAGTCAAATGGACAGGTGTGCTATTTCAATACCATCAAATATCGCTGAAGGATCTTCGAGAACAGACAAATCTTTTAGTCATTTTATAGATATTTCTTTAGGCTCATCATTTGAATTGCACACTCAATTGTTATTAGCCTATCATAGAAAATATCTATCCGCCGAAGACTCAGATAAAATGGAAACAAAAATTGAAGGATTTCAAAAAGCAACAATGTCATTTCAAAATACATTAAATAACTAAGTCAATATGAACGTCTATCATCTATTCGTCTATTATCTATCATCTATTTCACTAAATAAGATATGAAAAGAACAATCAAAAAAATAGCAGTAATCGGTTCCGGAATCATGGGTTCGGGCATTGCCTGTCATTTTGCTAACATCGGGCTGGAGGTACTGCTTCTGGATATTGTTCCGAATGCCTTAACGGAAACCGAAGAAAAAAAGCAACTGACACTAGAAAGCAAAGTCGTTCGAAACCGTATTGTGAATGAACATTTGGCTAACGCCTTAAAGTCGAGCCCATCGCCTATTTACAGCCAGAAGTTTGCTAACAGGATAACTACAGGAAACACTACAGACGATATGGCAAAGATTGCCAACTACGACTGGGTAATCGAGGTAGTAGTAGAACGTTTGGATATCAAGAAGCTGGTATTTGAACAAATAGATAAATTCAGGAAGCCCGGAACTTTGGTGACTTCCAATACTTCGGGTATACCTATTCACTTTATGAGCGACGGACGAAGTGAGGATTTCCAAAAGCACTTCTGCGGAACCCACTTCTTTAATCCCGCACGTTATTTAAAATTGTTTGAGATTATTCCGGGTCCACAGACTTCTCCTGAAGTATTGGATTTCCTGTTTGATTATGGCTCAAGATATTTAGGTAAGACTTCGGTCATTGCCAAAGACACTCCGGCTTTTATTGGTAACCGAATCGGAATCTTCGGAATCCAAAGCTTGTTTCACCTGGTAAAGGAAATGGGATTGACGATTGAAGAAGTTGACAAACTAACCGGGCCGGTTATCGGCAGACCAAAGTCGGCTACCTTCCGAACTGTCGACGTAGTGGGATTGGATACACTGGTGCACGTTGCCAATGGTTTATATGAAGGCCTTCCGAATGACGAAGCGCATGACTTATTCAAGCTTCCGGACTTCATTAATAAAATGATTGAAAACAAATGGCTGGGAAGCAAAACCGGTCAGGGTTTTTACAAAAAAGTAGATAAGGATATTTTGTCGTTGGATTTGGATACGATGGAATACCGTTCGGCTAAAAAAGCGTCGTTCGCGACATTGGAACTCACAAAAACCATTGACAAGCCAATTGACAGATTCAGGGTTCTTGTAAAAGGAAAAGACAAGGCAGGAGATTTCTACAGAAAGAATTTCAGCGCGATGTTTGCCTATGTCTCGAATCGTATTCCGGAAATCACAGACGATCTGTACAAGATTGACGATGCAATGAAAGCCGGCTTTGGCTGGGAGAATGGTCCGTTTGAAATCTGGGATGCTATTGGCGTTCAGAAAGGAATTGAATTGATGGAAGCCGAAGGTTTAAAACCCGCAGTCTGGGTAAACGAAATGATAGCTGCAGGCACCACGAGTTTTTACACCGTAAAAGAAGGAAACACGTATTACTACAATATCCCCACAAAATCGCAAGTTAAGGTTCCGGGCCAAGACAGTTTCATTATTCTGAATAACATCCGCGAAAACAAAAAGGTCTGGAGTAATAGTGGAACGGTAATTCATGATTTAGGTGATGGCATCTTAAACCTTGAATTCCAGTCTAAAATGAATACCATTGGCGCTGATGTTTTAGTGGGAATCAACAAAGCAATCGACTTAGCCGAAAAAGAATACAACGGATTGGTTATCGGGAATCAGGGAGCCAATTTCTCTGTCGGTGCCAATATCGGAATGATATTTATGATGGCGGTGGAACAGGAATACGAAGAACTGAATATGGCCATCAAAATGTTCCAGGACACGATGATGCGCGTTCGCTATTCGTCAATCCCGGTTATTGTTGCCCCACACGGAATGACACTAGGCGGCGGTTGCGAAATGACATTGCACGCTGATAAAGTTGTGGCTGCAGCCGAAAGTTATATCGGTTTGGTCGAGTTTGGCGTGGGCGTAATTCCCGGCGGTGGCGGTTCTAAGGAAATGGCGTTGCGCGCTTCTGATTTGTTCCGTAAGAATGATGTGGAACTCAATGTGCTGCAGGAGTATTTCTTAGCTGTGGCTATGGCAAAAGTATCGACTTCGGCCTACGAAGCTTTTGATACCGGCATCCTTCAAAAAGGAAAAGACATTGTTGTAGTCAACAAGGACAGGCAGATTGCGGAAGCAAAGAAACACGCACTGGTAATGGCGGAAGCGGGTTATACGCAGCCTGTCAGAAGAACCGATGTAAAAGTTCTCGGTAAACAAGCCTTAGGAATGTTCTTAGTTGGAACCGACCAAATGGTAGCCGGCAACTACATTTCAGAACACGACCAGAAAATCGCAAACAAACTCGCCTACGTAATGGCAGGTGGCGATCTATCGGAACCAACCTTAGTATCAGAACAATACTTACTGGATATCGAAAGAGAAGCATTTTTGAGTTTGTGTACAGAACGAAAGACTTTGGAAAGAATACAGTTTATGTTAACGAAGGGGAAACCTTTGAGGAATTAGAAATTAGATAATAGACGAATAGATAATAGACGAATAGACAATAGACTTTATAGAGAACAGATGAAAAAGTCTATCATCTATCATCTCTTTGTCTATCATCTCAAAAATAACAACAATGAAAACAGCATACATAGTAAAAGCATACAGAACAGCGGTTGGCAAAGCTCCTAAAGGAGTATTTAGATTTAAAAGACCCGACGAACTGGCGGCTGAAACCATACAGTACATGATGAATGAACTGCCTGATTTCGATAAGACAAGAATCGATGATGTCATGGTGGGTAACGCCATGCCTGAGGCCGAACAGGGATTAAACGTTGCGCGTTTGATTTCGTTAATGGGATTAAAGGTGACTGATGTTCCGGGTGTAACAGTAAATCGTTATTGTGCTTCCGGATTGGAAACCATCGCGATGGCAACAGCTAAGATACAGAGCGGCATGGCTGACTGTATCATTGCAGGTGGTGCCGAAAGCATGAGTTTTATTCCAATGGGCGGTTACAAACCCACTCCGGATTACGCAGTCGCTGCCGAAGGACACGAGGATTACTATTGGGGAATGGGTTTAACTGCCGAAGCGGTAGCCAAACAATTTAACGTGTCCCGTGAAGACCAGGATGCCTTTGCATTGAATTCGCATTTGAAAGCTATTAAAGCACAATCCGAAGGTAAGTTTGATAAACAGATTGTTCCGATTACCATCGAGCAAACTTTCATCAACGAAAATGGAAAAAGGGAGACCAAGTCATACACTGTAACAAAAGATGAAGGTCCGAGAGCTGATACCAATGCGGATGCACTTGCTAAACTAAAACCGGTATTTGCGGCTGACGGAAGTGTAACTGCAGGAAGCTCTTCTCAAATGAGTGACGGAGCCGCATTTGTCTTAGTCATGAGCGAAGAAATGGTAAAAGAGTTAAACCTCACCCCTATTGCCCGAATGGTAAGCTACGCCGCCGCAGGTGTAGAACCAAGAATCATGGGAATCGGTCCGGTAAAAGCAATACCCAAAGCATTAAAACAAGCAGGTTTAAAACTAAATGACATCAACTTAATTGAACTAAACGAAGCTTTTGCTTCACAAGCTCTGGCAGTTACTCGCGAATTAGGATTAAATCCTGATATCGTCAATGTGAACGGCGGAGCGATTGCGCTGGGACATCCATTAGGCTGCACAGGAGCTAAGTTATCGGTACAATTATTTGACGAAATGAAACGCCGTGGCGATAAGTATGGAATTGTGAGTATGTGTGTTGGGACTGGACAGGGTGCGGCCGGAGTGTATGAGATGTTGTAAAGAAAGACCGATAGATGATAGACGAATAGATAAGAGACAAATCACTTACATCGATCATTTATTCTGTAATAAACATATTAAGAAAAATTGAATACTTCAAAAGGCAGCAATGTTCTTTCAAATACATTAAACAAAATTATATAATCAGACGTCTATCATCTATTCGTCTATTATCCATCATCTAAAAAAATAAAACCATGAACGATATAACCCGCGGAGGACAATTCCTAGTAAAAGAAACAAAGTGCGAAGACGTCTTCACTCCCGAGGACTTTAGCGAAGAACAAATCATGATGCGTGATTCTGTTAAGGAATTCGTTGACAAGGAAATATGGCCAAACAAAAATCGCTTTGAAGCAAAAGACTATGCTTTTACTGAAGAAGTAATGAAGAAGGCAGGTGAAATGGGATTCCTGAGTGTTTCAGTGCCTGAAGCTTATGGCGGAATGGGAATGGGTTTCGTTGATACCTGTTTGGTTTGTGATTATATTTCGGGTGCAACGGGTTCGTTTTCTACAGCTTTCGGAGCACATACCGGAATCGGGACCATGCCCATCACCTTATACGGAACCGAAGAGCAAAAACAAAAATACGTACCAAAGCTAGCTACTGGCGAATGGTTTGGAGCTTACTGTTTAACTGAACCCGGCGCTGGTTCTGATGCAAATTCGGGAAAAACGAAAGCTGTTTTATCTGCCGATGGAAAACAGTACAGCATCACAGGAGGCAAGATGTGGATATCCAATGCTGGTTTCTGCTCACTATTTATTGTGTTTGCCCGAATTGAAGATGATAAAAACATTACCGGTTTTATTATAGAAAATGACCCTACTAATGGAATTACGATGAATGAAGAAGAGCACAAATTGGGAATCCGCGCCTCCTCTACCCGTCAGGTGTTTTTCAACGAGACTAAAGTTCCGGTTGAAAATATGCTGGCAGGTCGCGGTGAAGGTTTCAAAATTGCGATGAATGCTTTGAATGTTGGTCGTATTAAATTGGCTGCTGCCTGTCTTGATGCGCAACGCCGTGTTACTACTAATGCGGTACATTACGCCAATGAAAGAATCCAATTTAATGTTCCGATTTCGAGCTTTGGAGCTATCAGATATAAATTAGCTGAAATGGCAGCCTCAGCTTACGCCGGAGAGAGTGCGACATACCGTGCTGCAAAAGATATAGAAACGCGAATCAAACTGCGTGAAGAAGAAGGCGCTTCGCATCAGGAAGCGGAATTAAAGGGTGTTGAGGAATTTGCTATCGAATGTTCTATTCTAAAAGTAGCGGTTTCGGAAGACGTACAAAACTGTGCTGACGAAGGAATACAAATATATGGCGGAATGGGATTTTCAGAAGATACGCCAATGGAAAGTGCCTGGCGTGATGCCCGTATTGCCCGTATTTACGAAGGTACTAACGAAATAAACAGAATGTTATCTGTTGGGATGCTAATCAAAAAAGCGATGAAAGGCCATGTTGACTTACTTGGTCCCGCTTCAAAAGTGCAGGAAGAACTGATGGGTATTCCGTCATTTGATATTCCGGATTACTCTGAATTATTTTCAGAAGAAAAAGAACTTATCGGCAAATTGAAAAAAGCGTTCCTAATGGTTGCCGGTGGCGCTGTTCAAAAATATGGACCTGATTTAGATGCGCACCAACAGTTATTAACGGCTGCCGCCGATATTTTAATTGAAATATATATGGCGGAAAGTACCGTTTTGCGTACAGAGAAGCTCGCCAAAAAAGCAGGCGAAGCTAATGTAAAAGAGCAAATTGCCATGGCGAAGTTATACTTATACAAAGCGGTTGATGTTGTTACCCAAAAAGGAAAGGAAAGCATTATATCCTTTGCCGAGGGAGACGAACAACGTATGATGCTAATGGGATTACGTCGTTTTACAAAATACACCAACATGCCAAACATCGTTGGTTTAAGAGAGACTATTACCACCAAGTTAGTGGCGGAAAATAGTTATTGTTTTTAGTTAGAAGTTAATTGTTAGTTCGTTGAAAAGGTGTTCTGAAAAGGCCGCCTTTTTTACTATTGTTTAAGAAGCTTGAAGTGCGATGTTTTGCCGGCACTTTGTGCATTGATAAAATACATTCCTGAAGCCTGGCTGCTAAAGTCAATGGTTTCATGCAATAGATTCGAATAGTGATTACTATAAACTTTTTTTCCTAAGACATCATACACGCTAATTTCAACATCTGTTAGAGCACTAATTCCGTCAGCATCCATATTAAAAATTCCGCTACATGGATTTGGATACACTACTAAATTATCTCTATATTCATTTTGGTTAACCCCTAAAACACCTCCTGCAAACTGATACAAATAAGCAAAAGCCTGAAAGTATTGATTGGCGATATTCAAATCGTGAACAATTAAAATATTCTCGTCATTTTTATTTTCTGCGGAAGAGCTCCAATTGTGCGAACCAACCAAAACCAAAGGATCTGAAGCACTATTGTTGTTATCTACAACCATGAACTTGTGATGCATTATACCGCTTCCTGAATAGGTTACGGCGTGATTGGCAGCAAGGCTGGATTGAAGAGTAGTAATTTGATTCCCCGAGGGATTTTGACTGTCAATAAC
>NZ_JANXTI010000089.1 GCF_025352425.1 Flavobacterium sp. | reverse complement strand
AAACTTTTGAAGGTTTTAAAACAAGAATTTTAGCAAAAATAACAGCATTAACATTGGTTCAGTATATCAATAAATTCATATTTGACAGACCAATAAACAATATTAAAAATCAAACAATTTAATTACACCCAACGGGTTACTATTAGTATTTTAATTTGTTAGTGAACCACTAGTGAAGTTAGCGTTCAAGCAATCTGATTTACCAAATAAGCTAAGAAATGGGAGTTTTGTTTCTTTCAAACGTAAAGATACTAAATATTTAAATTCAAAATTTTCAGTTTACTATTGTATGTTTTCTTTATTATCTTTGAAAGGCAGAAACAACAATTTTCCCTTTATCTAATGACCAAAAACAATATGCTACAGAAACAACTAGAATTAACCCACGAGCAAACCTCTCCACTATTCAGGATTATGTGGGTACAAAATAGTAATGAACCGCACAGAAGACATTTTGAGAATAATATTTGTGCGTTTCACATTGGCAACGGCTATATTTTATCAGTAGCTCATAATCTGAAAACAGAAGCCAAACTTTTTAAGTCGATTGATAACGCAATTTACCTGACTGACATTTTTCCTTATTTGAATTCCGTACAAGCCCAACTATTTGAAGCCTGCTATCCATTGGATATTTCCACAGGAAAAAGATATTGGAGCAGTAATAATCCAAATGATTTTCAAGTAGTAATCGACACGCTTACACAAATAAATTTTGATACGCGCTGGATAACAATGACCGAGCGTTCTGTTTGCAAACCTTATATGGTCGTACAATTTAAAGGAAATCAGTTTTATAATAATTCGGAACTCACAGCCCATTTTAATGAAACAACTTCCTTCGCGGAGCCAAGTATTAATCGTCATACGTTTTTGATAGAAGTGGAACTTGTCGAAGCATTTTATAATGAAGACATTGCTTTGTACAAAATAACTAATACACCACAGGCTGTCATTGATGCTATACCAAGCCTCGAAGTAGATTACACCATTTTAGACGACAGTCAGGAGAATTATTATTGCCTGCAAAGTTCGCCTACTAGTGAGATTGGAAAACTACTAAATAAAGCACAAATAGAAGGTTTTACAGAACATTTTTCTATTTTTCCCGAGCGCATTGCTGGGAATTATATCCTTGAAGGATTACGTTATTTAATCAAAGGTTACTTTAGGTTTGGCTCCTCGGGTGCTCCTTATGTGGTGTATGATTCGGAACAAAATATTTTTAAAGTAAATGCGGTTCAAAGCGAAGCGTGCCCGATACAACTATCCATCAACAACCAGCGCGACGGAAATTTTCAATACGTTAATGCAATTGCTTCTCCGTTGCAGATTATTCAGGAACGATTAAAAGTATTGATATTATGATTATACCGAGTAGAAAACGAATAACTAAGAAAAAATTGATGATTTAACAATAAATTCACATTAAATAACCAAAAAACCATTATAAAAGTTTTTTTGTTGTATGTTTAATCTCTTTTTAGTAAACATTTAAATATTTAAAACAAATGGACATCAAATTTATTATTGTCAGCATTATTGGTGTTATAGCCCTTAACTTAATTATTTCATACATTATCCAAAAAAAATCGCAGGACAAAAAATTATTAGATTATTTGAAAAGAACAAGTAAAATGTAAAAAAAATGACAGTCAACTCATTGGAGTTAAAATATTTTAACTTAAAGGTTGCTGATAAATAGTATTTACAAGGCGAATAATAATTTAATAAGCTAGCAGCTCTAACAAATATTTTTCAAATCTTTCCTTTGGTAAATACTGATCTTCCAATGCTTTCACAAACGGAATAGCACTTTCTAAACTGCCAACTCTTCTTACCGGCGCATCCAAATGTTCAAAGTATTGCTCCATAATCATAGCTGAAATATCGCTGGATACACCACCAAAAAGCGTGTCTTCCTGAAGAATAATTACTTTGCCTGTTTTCTTTACTGAAGCAAAAATCGCTTCTGCATCCAATGGTTGCAGCGTTCTTAAGTCCAATAAATCAGCACTGATTTCAGGATGTTTGTTTAAAGTGTCCAATGCCCAATGAACTCCTGCGCCAAACGAAATAATGGTAACTTGTGTTCCTTCTTTCAGCAAAGCAGCCTTTCCAAACGGAATGGTGTAATAATCCGAAGGTACATCTTGGTAAACAGAACGATATAATTGTTTGTGTTCAAAGAACATTACCGGATTTGGGTCATTAATCGCCGTATTCAATAATCCTTTTACATCATAAGGAAATGCGGGGTAAACAACTTTCAGTCCCGGAGTTTTGGTAAACCAGGCTTCATTCGTTTGCGAGTGAAAAGGTCCGGCCTGTGTACCACCACCGCAAGGCATACGCACTACAACATCGGCTTTTTCACTCCAACGGTAATGCTGTTTCGCCAATAAATTTACTATTGGATTAAATCCCGTAGAAACGAAATCGGCAAACTGCATTTCTACAACAGCTTTATATCCATTGATAGACAATCCCATTCCGGCTGAAACCACGGCGCTCTCACAAATTGGCGTATTACGTACACGGTCTTTTCCGAATTGCGCGACAAAACCATCGGTAATTTTGAATGCGCCACCATATTCAGCTATGTCCTGACCCATGATAACCAGGTTGTCGTGACGTTCCATGGATTGGCGTAACGCATTGGAAATGGCATCAACAACCCGAATATTTTCAACTTTATCAGAAGGAGTAACTTCTTCAAAATCATAGGTTTTATAAACATCACCTAACTCTTCTTCTAAATTCGCCTCAATTTCTGGTTCGGCTTGAGTGATTGCCCAATTCTCATCAATTTCTTTCTTGATAGCTTTCGTTATTTTCTCATCTTCCTCCTCAGATAGCACACTTATTTTTAGCAAATAGTCTCTGTAATTCGAAATTGGATCCTTGATTGCCCACATATCCATCAATTCCTGCGGAACATATTTGGTGCCACTCGCCTCTTCATGGCCACGCATCCTAAAGGTTTTAAACTCCAGCAACACCGGTCTCGGATTTTCTGCTAAAGACACTTTTAATTCTGCTATTTTTGTATAGACTTCCAATATATTATTTCCGTCAAGGATATGGCTTTCCATGCCATAACCCAACCCTTTATCTGCAAGGTTTTCACAACGGTATTGTTCATTTGTTGGTGTTGAAAGTCCGTAACCATTATTCTCAATCACAAATAAAACCGCCAAATCCCAAACAGCGGCAATGTTTAACGCTTCATGAAAATCGCCCTCAGAGGTTGCTCCTTCTCCTGTAAAAACTGCAGTTACTTTTCCGTTCTTTTTTAATTTATTGGCTAAAGCAATTCCGTCAGCAACACCCATTTGCGGACCCAAATGCGAGATCATTCCAATAATATTAAACTCTTGTGTACCAAAATGAAAGCTTCTGTCCCTGCCTTTTGTAAAACCGGTTGCTTTTCCCTGCCATTGCGAAAACAAGCGGTGCAACGGAATATCACGGCCTGTGAAAACCCCTAAATTTCGATGCATCGGAAGAATGTATTCATCCTTATCCAATACGGCAGTTATTCCAACTGAAATGGCTTCCTGCCCAATGCCTGAAAACCATTTCGATACTTTTCCCTGCCGCAGCAGGATAAGCATTTTCTCTTCAATTAGCCTTGGTTTTAGTAATCTTTTATATAAGTCCAATAATTGGATATTGGATAACTCTTTTCTGTCGAAATTCATTGGTGTATTTTTATGCATCGCAAAAATATAAAAAGCATTAGGATTGAAGTAGTAATTATTCAATATAAAATCAATATTCCAATAAGAATCATTACTTTTAATCTAAACTAACCAAACGATGAAAATCTATATCAGAAACATGGCTTGCGAAAGCTGTAAGGTTGTTGTAAAAGATGCGCTTTTAAAATTGAACCTTAATCCTGTAAAGGTCGAGCTTGGTCAGGCAGAAATAAAGGAAGAGCTGACTAATGCCACAAAGCAAAAACTGGATAATATAATCAATAAGGTTGGCCTTGAAATTGTGGAAACCAAAGGAGGAATCCTTATAGAGAGCATCAAAAACCATTGCCAGTCCTATGTTGTTTCTGAAAAACATGTAAAAGTCAACATCTCTGAGTATTTATCGCAAAAACTAAATAAGGATTATAAATATATATCAAATATATTCTCGGAAGTGGAAATGTGTACCATTGTACATTACATAAACATGCTGAAAATTGAAAGAGCTAAGGAAATGTTATTGTTTGCCGATTATAATCTGACTGAGATTGCCCACAAACTTAACTTTAATAACCTTTCAGCATTTTCCACGCAGTTCAAGAAAATTACTGGTTTTAACCCTACCCATTACAAGAATTTAAAGAATAAAAAGCGATTTGCCATACAAGAGCTTACAAAGAAAAAACAGTAAAATTCATAAAAATAAGTTATAAATTTATAAGTGGTTAAATATTAAAACGCATATTTTTACTTCCTAAAATTCCTAACAAAATTCATGATGAATAAAATTGATATATTTTATGCTGATGATGACGAGGATGATTTAATGTTTTTTAATGAAGCTATTGAAAAGATTTCTAGGGAGATAAAAACTAAGATTACCCTCCATATCCATAGAAACGGGGAAAAACTAATCGAAAATATCAGAAAGCACAAAGACGCAAAAGGAGTTCTCTTTCTCGATATAAATATGCCCTTTAAAACAGGTTTTCAATTATTGGAGGAAATCAGAACTGAACCGGAAATCAAACTGTTTCCTGTAGTCATGTATTCTACAAGTTCCAACCAGGACAATATTGACAAAAGTAAATCACTTGGCGCCAATTTTTATATTGTTAAGCCATACAGCTTCAACAACTTAATGGATATACTTTCAAATTTCATCACTATGGATTGGCAAAACCACCAACCCGAAAAAAATAACTTTCTTTACAAAGGTTAGTAAACTGTTTGCCCCCATCTAAAAAGCGACCCCATAGATTTTCTGGAGTCGCTCTTTTTATGCGAATTAATTATTATGTAGCTTTTACGAATTTCATATACATTATCTTTTTATCACCTACTTGTATGCCTGTTTAATAGAAAACTAATGAGTAAGTCCATGGAGTTGACAGAGGCGACTTCGTCATGAAACCACCCATTTCAGAGTAATTATCAATTGTGTAAAATCAGGGTATTGATTGCGGATGTTAACTTATTTCAAAATATTTAATATTTGGCATGTATAATCAGAAAATCGAAAAGTCAATAGTTCCAAATCGAAAAGTATCATTTTTACGAAGTTTGAGCCGTTTAACATTACCCCTTTTTCTATTCAAACACACTAACCTTATTAAACACTATTTAAAGCCAGTTTCAGCACGATTTAAACAGAGTTGATGCCTTGCGTCATCTGTGCATTATTAAAAAAACCGCCATGGACAGCAGTTTTTCAATCAACTTAACAAGTAATACTAATTATGGAAAATTAATAAAAGGTAGCGGACTTGGAGCTTTCACTCCGCATCGGCATATAGGGAGAAAGCTTGGATCTTTCGCTCCGCGCTCTATGGAATGGAAATTGCTAATCATAAATGGCTAACAGAACACACAGGAATGGATATCTATTTTGCACATCCATACTCGCCTTGGGAAGAGGAACTAATGAAAACACAAACGGACTCATAAGACGCTATTTGCCAAAGAAAACAGACTTTAATAGCATAACAGAAGTGCAGCTAAAACATGCGCAGAATCGCCTTAATAACAGACCCAGAAAAGTACTGAAATACAAAACACCAGCGTATATGCTACAACTCGAAATAAACAAAATAAAATATCAGAATTATAAACTAAATTAATAACTTTGAACTTAACCAAATAAGACCATCTGTTGCATTAAGGTCTTTGAATCCACCCCTGCATGAAAAGAACATTATTCATAATTTTACTTCTGAGTTTTAAAAGTTACTCTCAAGACTTTATTGGAACTTGGAATGTAATTTCATACGAAGATGAAATTGTATATTATAACAAAACCACAGACTCAATTTCTTATAAAATTCCTGCGAGAAAAGCCGAAGCCGAAAGATTCAAACAAATGTCAGAATTAATAATTTTCTCTGTTACTTATAGTTTCGAGAAAGAGGGAAAGTATGTTGAGAATCATCCGGCAATTAGAGAAGTCATCAATGGAAGTTTTGAAGTCGACAAACGAAACAAAATCATTTTGATAATTGACGATGAAGGCAAGAAAGACAAGCTATCTTACGATTATACAGATGGAATTTTGTTTGTAAGAATGAAAATGAAAACAGGATTTATAAAATTAGGCTTAACCAAAGTTAGTAATTAGCCATCGCACAAAAGCCCGTTTCTCGCAATTGCGAATTTTGAAGCTGGACACAGGTAAGTTTACAGAAATATTATTAGCCCTGTTCTTAAAATGAAAAATACATTTACATTATTTTTATTGATAATATCTAATCTAAGTTTTTCACAGAAACATTTAGATGCAACTATAATTAGAGATAATAACGATACTATAAAATCCAAGCTTCAAATTCGTAACATTCTTTTTAATGAAAAACTAATTGACGAACTAGTTTTTACAAAACATTAATTCTTGTAGATTCGCTCCGCCGCGTGGCGTAGTAGCTGTAAATTTAAGAAAAATATTTTGCGTAATGAAAGATTTCGGGAAACCGTTAGGTTTCCGGCGGAATAGATAATAGCTATTACGCCAAACGGCTGTTACCAGACGTAGCATACAAGCTATTTTTTAAGCAATTTAATCCTTAAAATTTAAAAAATATTAAAATAGAGTAATGTATTTTATCTTATTTTGTATATTTGTTTCGAATAGCAGAAATCATGATAAAATCTATCTCTAAAGAACAAGTCATTTCTAAAATTAAATTCGAAAATAATTGGTGGGTAGAAAATTCTATTGACACTGATTATAAAGAAATGCCTAGACGTAATTATTTTGAAATTTTTGGAGCTATGTCTGGTAACTAGCAGCTTTTCGCTACTACGAAACTCGCGTTTCTAATTTAAATATCAATAGAAAAACAAAATCCCGCTTATGGCGGGATTTAATTTATTCCAACGACAAAGTAATCTGTCCGTCCTCACCGGTTTCTGTCTGGATATCATCAGTAACATCAGTTTCATCACTTACTTCCATTTCCTCTGCGGGTTCCGGTTCGGGTTCTTCATAAGGTAACGATTCTAATAGGTTAACCTGTTTCAATTTATCTGTTGTCAGTTGGTTACCTAATGCCTTGATGCCTTTAACGGCAATGAATTCTTCCAGGTTTATCGTCTGATTATCTTTTTGAACGCCTTTTACTTTAGCATAAATAATCTCCGCCATCGGACGCCAGTCGGTGGAAACAATTTCCAGTTGGGATTTCTCGTGTTCGGTGATAAAAAATTCTTCCTTGTTTTCGTTCTCCACTAGGAAACGCTTGATAAAATAACGCTCTTTTTCTCCATCGTAATAAATGGCAGAAATTGGTTTGTTCGGATTCCATTTTTCCATCACAACGATATCTTCATCAAAATGAGTTGTGAGTTCAGGAATGATAGTTTTCAGTTTCCCCGATTGATTGATAAGCAACAGGCGGTCATTTGGCCTGAATTCTCCCAGCAACTCACCTCTTCCATCTACGTTTAATCTTTGTACCGTATCATCAAACCACACTTTTCTCGGACGTAAAGTCGATATTCCCTTTTCCTTTAATTCAATTTTCTTGATCGGATATTTGGTAACCGTATTTCCACGTGAAGCTCTTCCCTTTATGGCGATATCAGTAAAATCTAAATCCCATTTCAGTTTCTTGATGCTTCCAACCTGGCGTAATAATATAGTGATAACTTCTGCTTCTCCATTCGGATTTGCGGAAAAATACAATACTTGCGAACCGGCCTTTTCCTGCGTTAAATCATAAAACTTATCACGGGTAACTCCGGAAACATTGAAACGCTTGATGAAAGTTGAACCATTTTTCCCGTCGCGGTACATCATGTTGTAAATCGTACGCTTGTCGTTTTTATCAAAAACCGCAATGTGAATAATATCTTTACCGACAAATTTCTTATCGTCTACTTTGGCAATCATCATTTTTCCGTCACGAAGGAACACAATCACATCGTCAATATCAGAGCAATCTGCAACGTATTCGTCTTTTTTTAAGCTAGTTCCGAAGAAACCTTCTTCTTTATTTACATAGAGTTTGGTGTTTCGCAAAACAACTTTGGTAGCTTCGATAGTATCAAAACTTCTCAACTCCGTTTGACGCTCGCGCCCTTTTCCGTATTTGTCTTTCAGCATTTGAAAGAAGTCGATAGCAAAGTCGATAATATTATTCAAATGATGTTTCACTTCTTCCATTTCGGCTTCCAGTTTAGAAATCGCATCATCAGCTTTATCCGAGTCGAAACGCGTAATACGAATCATTGGAATCTGCGTCAGCTTTTGCAAATCGTCATCATTGATTTCGCGAACAAATGATTTATGAAACGGCTTGAAACGGTCATACATATAAACATAAAGCGATTCTCTATCGGAATACAATTTGAAATCGATATACATTTCTTCACGAATGAAAATCTTCTCCAGCGTAGAAAAATGCCATTTGTTTTCGAGTTCATCCAAATGGATTTCCAATTCGCGTTTCAGCAAGTCAACGGTTCTGTTCGTTGAGATTTTCAACATATCAGAAACACCGATGAACAAGGGTTTATGATTTTCAATTACGCAACCCAAAGGCGCTACTGAAGTTTCGCAAGCAGTAAATGCATACAGCGCATCAATGGTTTTATCAGGAGAAACGCCTGGCGGAAGATGGATTAGAATTTCCACTTCGGCAGCCGTGTTGTCTTCTATTTTTTTGACTTTAATCTTTCCTTTCTCATTCGCCTTCAGGATACTATCAATCAAGGTTGAAGTATTGGTTGAGAAAGGAATTTGGGTAATGACCAACGTTTGTTTGTCCAGTTGAGCAATTTTGGCACGTACACGAACACGTCCGCCACGTAATCCGTCATTATAATTGGAAACATCTGCAATTCCGGCAGTTGGAAAATCGGGGAATAAGGTAAAGGGTTTATTTTTTAATATCTTAATCGAAGCATCAATAAGCTCTATGAAATTGTGTGGCAGCACTTTCGTGGATAAACCTACCGCAATTCCTTCTGCACCTTGTGCCAACAACAACGGAAACTTTACCGGAAGATTAATCGGTTCAGCACGTCGACCGTCATAGGACATTCCCCATTGGGTAATTTTTGGAGAGAATAAAATATCGTGACCAAGCTTTGAAATACGAGCCTCAATATAACGCGAAGCCGCAGCACTGTCGCCAGTGAGGATGTTTCCCCAGTTTCCCTGCATGTCGATAATCAAATCCTTTTGTCCAATCTGAACCATCGCATCTCCAATACTCGCGTCACCATGTGGATGATACTGCATTGTGTGCCCAACAATGTTTGCTACTTTGTTGTAACGCCCATCATCCAATTCCTTCATCGAGTGCATGATTCTACGTTGCACTGGTTTAAAACCGTCTTCAATCGCAGGAACCGCACGCTCGAGGATTACATAGGAAGCATAATCAAGAAACCAATCCTTGTACATTCCTGTAACTTTAGTAATGGTGTCTTCGGGATTTGTTTCTTCCTGATCGTAAAAATGATCACCCGAAGACTTGAGGTCTTCAAAACCTTCTTCGGTAGTTTCATTTGACGATTCGGTGTTTTCGTTCTCCTCTTCGTTTGGAATTATATCGTCTTCTTCGTCGTTGTTCATTTATGCTGTCCCGAAGTCCCGGGATTATTATTTAATATATTTTCTTAATTTTTCTCCACCACATCCAATTCTACTTTCAAATTATTGATAATAAAAACCTGTCTGTCCGGCGTATTTTTACCCATATAGAATTCCAGTAAGGTTTCTATAGATGTGGCTTTGTCGAGCATTACAGGGTCGAGCCGAATACTTTCTCCAATGAAATGTTTGAACTCGTCGGGTGATATTTCTCCTAATCCTTTGAATCGTGTAATTTCCGGTTTTGGCTTTAGTTTTTCAATCGCATCAACACGTTCCTTTTCGGAATAGCAATAGATGGTTTCTTTTTTATTTCGCACACGGAATAATGGCGTTTGCAAAATATATAAATGTCCGTCCTTGATTAACTCCGGGAAAAACTGCAGGAAGAATGTAATCAATAACAATCGGATGTGCATTCCATCAACATCGGCATCGGTAGCGATTACGATATTATTGTAACGCAAATCACCCATGTCTTCTTCAATATCTAAAGCAGCTTGAAGCAAATTGAATTCTTCGTTTTCGTAAACAATTTTCTTTGACATTCCGTACGAATTCAAAGGTTTTCCACGTAAACTAAAAACCGCCTGCGTATTCACATCACGACTTTTGGTGATTGAACCCGAAGCCGAATCTCCTTCGGTAATGAAAAGGGTGCTTTCTAAACTTCTTGGATTTTTGGCATCAGTTAAATGCACTCGGCAATCCCGTAATTTTTTATTGTGAAGGCTTGATTTCTTTGCTCTGTCTTTTGCAAGTTTTCTAATTCCGGAAAGTTCTTTACGTTCGCGTTCTGCCTGTAGAATCTTGCGTAATAATAAATCGGCTACTTCTGGATTTTTATGTAGAAAGTTGTCGAGTTTTGTTTTGATAAAATCACTGACAAATGTTCGCACTGATGGACCCTTCGGACCAATATCTGTCGATCCTAATTTGGTTTTTGTTTGACTTTCAAAAACCGGCTCTTCCACTTTTACTGCAATGGCCGAAACAATCGACTTACGAATATCAGAAGCTTCAAAAGGCTTGTTATAAAACTCTTTGATGGTTTTTACAATTGCTTCGCGGAATGCACCTAAATGCGTTCCTCCTTGCGTTGTGTTCTGACCATTTACAAATGAGTGGTATTCTTCTGAATATTGTGATTTACTGTGTGTCAAAGCAATTTCGATGTCTTCGCCAAGCAAATGAATGATTGGATAAACGCAATCGTCTTCAACTATGGTTTCTTCCAATAAATCTTTTAATCCGTTATCTGAATAATACTTTTCACCATTGTAATAAATCGACAGACCTGTATTCAGATAACAGTAATTCTTGAGCATTTTGATGACATACTCATTACGGTATTTGTAGTTTTTGAAAATGGTTTCATCGGCAACAAAAGAAACTTTGGTTCCTTTGCGTTTGGTTGATTCAACAATATCTTCTTCGATGGTTAGATTTCCGGCGGAGAATTCGGCTGCTTTTTGTTGGTTATCACGAACGGATTCCACACGGAAATAATTGGACAAGGCGTTAACAGCTTTGGTACCAACTCCGTTAAGACCAACAGATTTTTTAAATGCTTTCGAATCGTATTTTCCACCGGTATTCATTTTGGAAACTACATCGACTACTTTCCCTAACGGAATGCCACGACCATAATCTCGAACGGTTACCATTTTATCTTTAATCGTAACTTCAATTACTTTTCCTGCACCCATAACAAACTCATCGATACAATTGTCTATCGTTTCTTTGAGCAGAATGTAAATTCCGTCATCCGGAGAAGAACCGTCACCGAGTTTCCCGATGTACATTCCGGGACGCATGCGGATGTGTTCCTTCCAGTCTAACGAACGAATATTGTCTTCTGTATATTGATTTTGGTCCTGCATTTTGGATTTATCGAATTTTAACTATTTGGTCCTTGCTGGCGCCCGACCCCGAGTGTGCTAATATATGCAAATCAAAGGATTTTTGAAATGATAGTTGTCAAAGTTATTAAGAATGATATTGACAAAATATAAGAAAGAGAAAAGACATCTATATCCATAAAAAAACCGCTAAATTTCTCTAACGGTTTATATCTTTCTTCTTGTAGCGAAGCGGTCTTTCTTCTATACATTAAAGCGGAAATGCATCACATCGCCATCTTTTACTATGTATTCTTTTCCTTCAACCCTTAGTTTTCCAGCTTCTTTTACTTTGGCTTCTGAACCAAAATTAGAGAAATCGTCATAAGCGATAACTTCGGCACGGATAAATCCTTTTTCAAAATCGGTGTGGATTACTCCCGCAGCTTTTGGTGCTGTATCGCCGATGTTAATTGTCCATGCACGCACTTCCTTAACTCCAGCTGTAAAATAGGTTTGTTGTTTCAATAATTTATAAGCGGCACGAATTAAAACTGCTGAACCTGGTTCTTTTAAACCTAAATCTTCCAAGAACATCTGACGTTCTTCGTAAGTTTCCAATTCGGTGATATCAGCTTCAGTTCCAACGGCAAGTACAATGACTTCGGCGTTTTCATCTTTTACTAATTCGCGAACCTGATTAACATATTTATTTCCGGTTGCGGCCGAATCTTCATCAACATTACAAACGTATAAAACGGGTTTGTTGGTAATCAATTGGAAATCCTCCAATAAAACTTCCTCATCATTGTTCTGCGCAGTAACGGTTCTGGCCGATTTTGCCTGTAATAGGTTTTCACGAATTCTGTCTAACAAAGCCTTTTCAGTTTGTGCTTCTTTGTTCCCGGTTTTAGCGGCACGGTTTACTTTTTCCAAACGTTTTTCAACGGTTTCCAGATCTTTCAGTTGCAGTTCAATATCGATGGTTTCTTTATCACGAATTGGGTTTACATTGCCATCTACGTGGATTATATTATCGTTATCAAAACAACGCAACACGTGAATAATCGCATTACATTCCCTGATGTTTGCGAGGAATTGGTTCCCCAAGCCTTCACCTTTGCTGGCACCTTTTACCAAACCTGCAATATCAACGATATCAACGGTTGCCATCTGAACACGCTCTGGCTTTACCAACTCTTCCAATCTGTTTATTCTTGGATCGGGAACATTTACCACACCAATGTTTGGCTCGATAGTACAAAATGGAAAGTTGGCACTTTGCGCTTTGGCATTTGACAAACAATTAAATAAAGTTGATTTCCCTACGTTTGGTAATCCTACAATTCCTGCTTTCATGGAATGGAAAGTTATTTTGTTAATAGTTATTCTAAAAAGTCTGCAAATATAAGGTTTAACCCGTTGGGTGTAATTAAATAATTTGATTTTTAATATTGTTTATTGGTCTATCAAATATGAATTTATTGATATATTGAACCAAAGTTAATGCTGTTATTTTAGCTAAAATTCTTGTTTTAAATCCTTCAAAAGAT